>NZ_JCALCJ010000009.1:0-262371 GCF_059812295.1 Mycobacterium sp. NGS63 | reverse complement strand
GGTGTCGCCCTCATACCTGGTGGAAGCCATGTTTTACCCCTGTTCGGATCTAGCCAATCTAATATTTAGCCGATATAACAAGCTTCCCCCACTGTACGCTTCCCGCGATTCGCGGCAACCTTGACGGATGGCGTACGAGGCGGCGGGTAAACGGGTGCTGATCACGGGGGCGTCGTCGGGCCTGGGGGCGGCCCTGGCCAGGCAGCTGGCGGGGCGGCACGCGGTGGTGGGGCTGGTCGCCCGCCGGCGGGAGCGCCTGGGTGAGGTTCTGGCCGACTGCCGGCGGGCCTCGCCGGAATCGGCGATGTGGGTGGCCGACCTCGGCGACACCGCGGCGCTGGACGAACTGGCGCGGCGGGCTTGGAACGAGCTCGGCGGCATCGACGTCCTGGTCAACAACGCCGCGATCCCGAAGCGCCGGCCCGTCACGGCCCTGCAACCCGACGAGGTCGAAAACGTCATGCGCGTCAACTTCTTCGCCCCGATGCGGCTGACGCTGGCCCTGTTGCCGCGGCTGCTGGCGCGCGGGACGGGTTTGATCGTCAACGTGTCGAGCGTGGGCGGGCGGCTCGGGATCATCCACGAGAGCGCCTACTGCGCAAGCAAGTTCGCGCTGTGCGGGTGGAGCGAGGCGATGGCCGTGGACCTGCACGGCAGCGGGGTCTCGGTGAAGCTGATCGAACCGGGGCCGGTCGACACCGAGATCTGGGACCAGCCCGGCAGCGAGGAGCCGCTCTACCAGGGCCCCAAGGTTTCTGCCGACGTGGTGGCCGAGGGGGTGATCGACGCGCTGGGCGGTGAGAAGTTCGAGCACTATGTCCCCGACATGAAGGCCGTGATCGATGCCAAGAACGCCGACCTGGACGCGTTCATCGCGGGTGCGGCGGGGATGGCGCGATGAAGGCGCTTGTGTACGGCGTGCCGCCGGAGCCCTTCGACGTTCCCGACGACGCCAACACGCTGACCCAGAACCTGGCCAAGACCCCGACCGCAATGCGGCAGGTGCCCGATCCGCCACTGCCGCACGAGGACTGGGTCATCACGCGCCCGCGGCTGACCGGCATCTGCGGGTCGGACTCTAAGCAGATCCTGATGGATTTCGGAGAGGCCGACGCCGACAACGCCATGTCCGCGTTCTGTTCGTTCCCGCAAGTCATGGGCCACGAGGTGGTCGCCGACGTGGTGGCGCTGGGGCCCAAGGCGCGCGGGCTCGAGGTGGGGCAGCGGGTGGTGCTCAACCCGTGGCTGTCCTGCGGGCCGCGCGGCATCGAACCGCCTTGTCCCGCTTGCGAAACCGGCGACTACAGCCTGTGCTGGAGCTTCACCGACGGCGACATCAAGCCCGGCATCCACACCGGGGTGTCGGCCGACGTGACGGGCGGCTACGCCGAACTGATGCCGGCGCACGACAGCATGCTCTTTCCGGTTCCGGACTCGGTGCCCGACGAGCTGGCGGTCTTCGCCGACCCGTTTTCGGTGTCCCTGCACGCGATCACTCGTCACCCGCCCCCGCGTCAGGGCCACGTGCTGGTGTACGGGTCCGGCTCGCTGGGGCTGTGCGCGGTCGCGATCATGCGGGCGCTGTATCCCGACGTGTCCGTCGCGGTGGTGGCGCGGTTCGCGGCGCAGGCCGAGCTGGCCCGCCGGTTCGGCGCCGCGCTGGTGTTGGATCATGAGCCGCGCCTGGCGGTCATCGAGGAACTGGTCGCGTGGGGCGGCGGCCGGCTGCGCCAGCCGCTTCTGGGCCTGCCGATGGCCTACCCCGGCGCGGTCGACGTCGTCTACGACACCATCGGCAAGCCGGAGACCTTCGAGGTCGGGGTGCGGGTGCTGCGCTCGCGCGGGACGCTGGTGAAGGCCGGCGTGCACGCTCCCGGCCGGTGGGAGTGGAGTCCGTTGTATTTCAAGGAGATCAGCTGGGTGGGGTCGAACGCCTTCGGGGTCGAGGAGGTCGAGGGCCGGCGCCAGCACGCCATCGCGCACTACCTCGACCTGGCCGCCGACGGCCGGGTCGACCTGCGCCCCATGCTGACCCACACCTTCGGTCTCGACCAGTGGCGCGAGGCGTTTCTGGCGATCGCCAACCAGGGCGACACCGGCGCCGTCAAGGTGGCGTTCGACCAGCGCTAGACCCCAACGGCGAGTGTGAATTTCACGACGGTTTCGCCGCGTGTCGCGTCGTGAAATTCACACTCGCGCAGGGCGCTGGTGTCGGGCGCTAAGACGGACGCGTGGCGCGATAGTACGTGAGCCGCCCCACCACGCGTTGGCGGTGCGTGGCCACTTGGGCGCAGTCGAAGCCGGCCGCACGCAGCAGGCGCGGGATCGCGTCGCCGAGGTTGCCCGCCGCGTGCGGGCTGCGCCTGACGAGTCGGGCCGCCACGCCGCCGTCGCCGGACACGTCCCCGCCGATATCGACCAGGTGCAGCCGGCCACCGGGGCGCAGAACCCGGAAGATCTCCTCCGCCGCAGCGGTTTTCGCGTCGTCGCCGATGTGGTGCAGCATCATCGACGACAGCACCCGGTCGAATTCGCCGTCGGGGTAGGGCAGCCGCTGGGCGTAACCGTGCTCGAACCGGACGCCGGTCAGCCGGCGGGCCTTTCGCCGCGCCCGGTCGAGCGCCCGCGGGTCCGGGTCGCACCCGACCGCCTCCAGCTGGGGATAGTCGCGCTTGGCCCGAATGATGAGATTGCCGGTGCCGCTGCCGATTTCCAAGATTCGACGACATTCGGCGAGTTCGGCCTGCGCGATGAGGGTCTGGTGAACCCGCTTCATGCCCAGCAGGCGCGACATCACGTCGTAGCAGGGCAGCAGCGCGTCGTGGCCGGCCGCGGGCAGGTAGTCATGTGGATGATGTTTGACCATGGGAACCATAGTGCGCCGTTGTACGGAGGCATAATTGGGTCATACACGGTTAAAGTTGGATAATTTTCAGCGCAACGACGGGAAAGGCATGACGCAGGCGGCCCGGATTGTCAGCCAACGCAATGGTGTGCCCGTCTACCAGTACCGGGCCGGCCCGGATGTTCCGCCGATATCGGTGCATCGGCACGACCCCGACTCCCCCGACGGCTTCGGCGAGCGGGGTCGCCACATTCATGACTTCCCGGCGCTGTTGTACGTTCCCACGGCCGGCGTGGTGTGCGTGGTGGCCGCGGGTGAGGTGCTCGACCCGGGACAGCTGGAGGATGTGAACGAGGCGATTGCCGTGTTTTTCGATCCCGCCGCGCTCGGCGAGGATGCGCGTTCCCCATGGCCGGCCTGGCGCGCGCACCCGCTGCTGTTTCCGTTCCTGCACGGGCGCTCGGGCGGTGTGCTGCGGCTCGATGTGCCCGAGGGCCGACGCTCGGCGTGGGAGACCGCGATCGGGGCGATCGAAACGGAACTGCTTGAGCGGCAGGACGGCTACCGGCAGGCGGCCCTGGCGCACCTGACCTTGTTGCTGATCGACCTCGCGCGGCTGGCCGGCCCGGCTGTGGCGGAACTGCGGCGCAGCGGCGAGCCGCTGCTGGCGCAGGTGTTCGAGGTCATCGACAGGCGCCACGCCGAGGCGTTGTCGCTGCGCGACGTCGCCAGTGAGCTGGGCATCACCCCCGGACACCTGACGACCGTGGTGCGGCGTCGCACGGGGCGCACCGTCGGCGAGTGGATCACCGAGCGGCGCATGGCCGCGGCCCGCGGGCTGCTGACCGAGACGGACCTGCCGGTCGCCGAGATAGCGAGACGGGTCGGGGTGCCCGATGCCGGGTACTTCAGCCGGCTGTTCAGCCGGGCGCACGGCACCTCGCCGCGCGCGTGGCGCGACCGCTCCAACCCTCGAGTGTGAATTTCACGACGCGTCAGCGGCGTGTCGCGTCGTGAAATGCACACTCGGGCAGGGCGTTAGAGGGAGTCGATGTCCAGCCACTGGTCGACGTCGAACCGGTCGGCCACGGCGCGGATCGTGGCACCGCCGTGGCCGGGGTAGTGCGCGGGTATCACCGCGGCCCTGGCCGCGGCGGCTTCGGTGAATATTCGGCGGCGGGTTACCGCGGCGGCGTCGGCGTCCACGTCGAAGGCGCAGGCGTCGGCGGGGCGGCGCAACTGCAGCGGGCTGTGCGTCAGGTCGCCGACGAAGACCGCCGGCCGGCCGGCGTCCAGCCATAGCACGCAGGAGCCCGGGGTGTGTCCGGGGGCGGGCCGCAGCCGCAGCGACGGGCTGAGCTGATAGTCGTCGGACCACTGGACGAGCTGGCCGGCCGCATCCACCGGCGCGACGCTGTCTTCGAACACCAGCGCTTCACCGGGGTGCTCGCCCGCGGGCCCGTCCGGTGCGAAGTGGCGGTAGTCGGCGGCCGGCACCAGGTATCGGGCGTTGGGAAACGTCGGCACCCAACTGCCGTTCTCGCGCGTGGTGTTCCAGCCGACGTGGTCGGCGTGGATGTGGGTGTTGACCACCACGTCCACCGCGGCCGGGTCGATGCCCGCCGAGCGCAGCGCCGCCAGGAACCCGGTGCTCAGGCGGTCCAGGGCCGGCAGGTGCGGGCGCGCGCGGTCGTTGCCGACGCCGGTGTCCACGACGACGGTCAGCCCGTCGACCTCGACGACCCAGCTCTGGATGGCGACGTGCCACTTCTCGGTGCCCGGGTCGAAGAAGTCCGGGACCAACAGGTCCGCGTTGTCGCTCCATCCTGACGGCGGGGTGTGGGCGAAGGCCTGGGCCGGCACGTCGAAGCGCGTTTCCAACACCCGCGTCACGCTGGCGCGGCCCAGTTGCGTCTTCACGAATTCGCGCGCAGGTAGCCGTACACGCCGGCGAAGTTGCGGTTCACGTCCTCGGGTATGGGTACGGGTCCGCCGAGGGCCCTTGCGCCCCAGACGATTTGGGCGGTCCGCTCGACCAGCGCGGTGATGTGCAGGACCTTGTCGGGCCGCGGACCCACGGCCACCAGCCCGTGGTTGGCGATCAACGCGGCACCGCGGCCCTCGAGCGCCTTGACCGCATTGGCGCCGACCTCGGGCGTGCCGGACGCGGCATAGTCGGTGCACCGCACGTCGCCCCCGCAGTACACGGCGAACTCGTCGATGCAGGCCGGAATCGCCTGGTGCGCAATGGCGAACATGGTCGCCCACACGGGGTGGGAGTGGATGACGCTGCCGATGTCGTCGAACGCCTGATAGCACGCCAGGTGCAGCTTGGCCTCCGTCGACGGCATCCGGCCCCCGGCGGCGTGCAGCACGGCGCCCTCGGGGTCGACCAGCACCAGGTCGTCGAGTTGCATGTCGCGATAGTCGACCGACGACGGCGTGATGACGATGTTGCCGTCGGGGCGCCGCGCCGAGATGTTGCCGGCCGTGCCCTCCACCAGGCCCCGCCGCAGCATGTCCTTGGCCGCATCCAGCACCGCGGTTTCAGCATTATCAACGGATTTCATGAGGCCAGCACCTCCGGGTTGACGATGTGGGCGGGCGCCTTTCCCGACAGCAGTGCCTCCAGGTCGTCGGCCACCATCTGCGCCTGCCGAGCCTCAGTGTCCCATGTGGCCCCGCCGATGTGGGGCGTCAGCACGACATTGGGCATGCCCACCAGCGGATGGTCGGTGGGCAGCCATTCGCCCACGAAGTGGTCCAGGCCGGCTGCGGCCACCTTGCCGCCGCGCAGCGCGTCGACGAGCGCGTCGGTGTCGTGCAGCTGGGCCCGGGCGGTGTTGAGGAAGACCACGCCGTCGCGCATGTCCGCGAACTGTTGCGCGCCGATCATGCCGACGGTGTCGTCGGTGACCGGCGCGTGCAGCGACACCACGTCGGCTTCGGCCAGCAGTTCGTCGAGGCCGTGTTGGGCTTCGTCGTGGTAGGGGTCGTAGGCGATGACCCGCATGCCCAACCCGGACAGCCGCCAGCGCAGGGCCCGGCCCACGGCGCCGAGGCCCACCAGCCCGGCCGTGCGCCCGGCGATCTCCCACCCGCGGAACCGCTGATACGGGATGATGCCGTCGCGGAAGATGTTGCCGCCGCGCACATCCGCGTCGGCGGCCAGCAGGTGGCGGGTGGCGGCCAGCAGCAGCGCCACCGCCATCTCGGCGACCGCGTCGGCGTTGCGGGCCGGGGTGTTCAGCACGGGGATGCCGGCCGCCGTGGCGCCGTCGATGTCGACGTTGTTCGGGTCGCCGCGGGTGGACGCGATCGCGCGCAGGCCGCGCTCGAACACGGGGCCGCTTACCGAGTCGCTTTCCACCACAACGACATCGGCGGCCTCGGCCGCGATCCGCTCGGCCAGTTGCTCGCCACTGTAGATCCGCAGCGGGGTCTGCTCGATCCAGGGGTCGTACACCACGTCGGCCAGTTGCCGCAGTTTGGCGAACCCCGGCCCCCGCAGCGGGGCGGTCACCAACGCGCGCGGTCTCGATGTCATGAGCCCCAATGCTGGCGTACGGTGACGCCCGTGTCACGTGATGACGTCACAATCGGCATCGACATCGGCAGCACGGCGGTCAAGGCCGTGGCCGCCGACGCCGACGGCCGCGTGACGGCGCGGGTACGCATCCCGCACCAGCTGCGGGTCCCGGTCCCCGATCGGCTGGAGCACGACGCCGACGAGGCGTGGCGTCGGGGTCCGGTAGCCGCGCTGCAGAGCCTGGCCCCCGGCCCGGACGTCAAGGCGGTGGCCGTCTCGGCGATGGTGCCCTCGCTGACCGCCGTCGACGCCGAGGGCCGGCCGCTGACGCCGGGCCTGCTGTACGGCGACGCCCGGGGGCGGGTGCCGGGTGAGGACACCCAGCCGCTCCCGGCGCTGGGCGAGGCCGCGGAATTCCTGCGCTGGACGGCCGCCGAGGCGCCCGGCGCCGCGGGCTACTGGCCCGCGCCCGCCGTCGCCAACCACGCCCTGGCCGGCCAGGCGGTGATGGACGTGGCCACCGCCGCCACCGCCTTCCCGTTGTTCGACGGGACCGGCTGGAGCCCGGCGGCGTGCGCCGATCGCGGCGCCACCGTCGAGCAGATGCCGCGGGTGGCCACGATCGGGACGGCCGCCGGCCAGATCCCAGGAACCGGGGCCGTGCTGGGGATCGGCGCCATCGACGCGCTGTGCGAACAGATCGTGGCCGGCGCCGACCGCGACGGCGACGTCCTGGTGCTGTGCGGCACCACGCTGATCGTGTGGACCACGATCCCCGAAGCCCGGCAGGTGCCCGGCCTGTGGACCATCCCGCACACCGCCGGAGGCAAGAGCCAGATCGGCGGCGCCAGCAACGCGGGCGGACTTTTCCTCGGCTGGGTGGATCGCGTTGTGGCGCAAGGTGATCCCACGGCCGTCGACCCGCACCGCGTGCCCGTATGGTCGCCGTACATCCGCGGGGAGCGCACGCCGTTCCACGACCCGGACCGCCGCGCCGTCCTGGACGCGCTGGACCTCACCCACGACGCCGCCTCGCTGCGGCGGGCGGCCTACGAGGCGTCGGCGTTCGTCGTCCGCCAGATCATCGAGCTGAGCGGGGCGCCGGTCGCGCGCATCGTGGCCGCCGGCGGCGGCACCCGGCTCGCGCCGTGGATGCGAGCCATCGCCGATGCCACCGGGCGACCGGTGGAGGTGTCCGCGGTGGCCGAGGGCGCGGCGCTGGGTGCGGCCTTCCTGGGGCGCATGGCGGCCGGCCTGGAAACGTCGATCGCCGACGCCGCCCGGTGGGCCGCGACCGAACGCGTCGTCGAGCCCGATCCCGCGTGGGCGGCGGCGACCGCCGAGCGCTACCAACGATTCCTGGAGCTGGGCAACCAAAGATCTGGCGCCATCCCTCCACCGGCGAACTAGGCTGGTGCCATGACTAACCGGGGGACAGACCACGACCGCAAAGCCGCCCGCCGGGAGATCGCGGACGCGCTCTTGAAGGCCCTCGAACGCCGGCATGAAATCGCCGATCTCGTGGTGGAGTCTGAGAACAACGCGGCCGCGGTGGAGGCGATCGTCCGGCTGCTCGACACGTCTCATGTGGCCGCCGAGGCCGTGATGAGCATGTCCTTCGCCCAACTCACCATCGACTCGCGCCGCAAGATCCTGGCCGAGCTCGAGGACCTCAACAAGCAGCTGAGCTTCACCCTCGGGGAGCGCCCGGCGAGCTTGGGGGAGACCCTCGAGCTGCGGCCCTTCTCGGCCACCGACGACCGGGACATCTTCGGCGTGCGCACCGCGGACGTGGGCGCCGCCGGCGACGGATCCGGCGGTCCGGCCGGCGAGCTTGACGACGAGATCCGCGCGGCGCTGGCGCGCCTCGACGACGAGGAAGCCGCGTGGTTCGTGGCCGTCGACTCGGGCCAAAAGGTCGGCATGGTCTTCGGCGAGCTGCACCACGGCGAGGTCAACGTGCGGATCTGGATTCACCCCGATCACCGCAAGAAGGGTTACGGCACCGCCGCGCTGCGCAAGAGCCGCACCGAGATGGCGTGGTGCTTCCCCGCGGTGCCGATGGTCGTGCGTGCGCCGGCCGCCAAGCCCGTCTAGCCCGATCGCGCCTTAGGTCCGCGTGGCGGTGAGGCTGACGATGTTGCGCAGCTGGGATTCGTCGTCGGTGGGGAACGTCCGGCCGTAGTCGGCGAAGAACTCCCGCCGTGGCCGGGTGGTCACCTGCCAGCCCAGGCCGGCCAGGTAGTCGACGACGTTGCTGCGCTCGCCGTCGAAGAACAGCCCCGACAGGTCGATGTCGCAGCCCAGGTTGGCCCAGCGCTGGTTGAACTGCTGCGCACGTTCGGACATAGTGCGGTTGGGATCGTCGCCGTGGTATTCGGTGGCCACCTTGCTTCCGGGGGCGCTCAGCTCGGTGATGTTGTCGAAGAGCCGGTCCTGCGCGTCGGGCGGAAGGTACATCAGCAGGCCCTCGGCGCTCCAGGCCGTCGGGCGGGAGGGGTCAAACCCGCTGCGGCGCAACGCCGCCGGCCAGTCGTCGCGCAGGTCGACGGCGACCGTTCGGCGCTCGGCGGTGGGCGCGGCGCCCAGATTGGCCATCGCGGCGGTCTTGAACTCGACGACCTTGGGCTGGTCGACCTCGTAGACCACGCTGCCCGGCGGCCACGCCAGCCGGTAGGCGCGCGCGTCGAGCCCGGCGGCCAAAATCACCGACTGGGTGACGCCGTCGCGGGCGGCGTTGAGGAAGAAATCGTCGAAGAACCGCGTGCGGACGGCGATCGAATCGGTCTCCAGCCGCAGGTCGCGCTCGCCCGTCTGGGACTCCGACGGCACGACCCGGCCGTCGATCAGGCGGGTGAAGAAGTCCAGGCCGACCGCCTGCACCAGCGGCGCGGCGAACGGGTCGTTCATGATCGCGTCGTTCTCCGCGCTGGCCAGCGCGCGGGCCGCGGCGACCATCGTGGCCGTGGCGCCCACGCTGGAGGCCAGATCCCAGGTGTCTTGCTCGGTGCGCGACATGGTGCTCCCACTTATTTAGCCAATGCAATGAGCCACCAGCACTCTACGCCTTACCGCCGCCCCAAGTGGGCCTTGACCGGGGCCGCCCGGCTCAGCTGTTAGTCTCGTACACGGTTTGACGCGCGGCGCCGTACGTCCTGGCCTGCGGGTGTTGGGCGCGAGACGCAGGACGCAGGAGGAAGAGTGCTTTCGGCTTTCATCTCATCGCTGCGGACAGTCGATCTGAGACGGAAGATCCTCTTCACGCTTGGCATCGTCGTCCTGTATCGGGTCGGCGCGGCTTTGCCGTCCCCGGGTGTGAACTACCCGAACGTGCAGCAGTGCATCAAGGAAGCCAGCGGCGGCGAGGCCGGGCAGATCTATTCGCTGATCAACCTGTTCTCGGGCGGGGCGCTGCTCAAGCTCACGGTGTTTGCAGTCGGCGTGATGCCCTACATCACCGCCAGCATCATCGTGCAGTTGCTGACCGTGGTCATCCCGCGGTTCGAGGAGTTGCGCAAAGAGGGCCAGTCCGGCCAGGCGAAGATGACGCAGTACACCCGCTATCTGGCCATCGCGCTGGCCGTGCTGCAGGCCACCAGCATCGTGGCGCTGGCGGCCAACGGCGGGCTGCTGCAGGGCTGCTCGCTGGACATCATCGCCGACCAATCCATCTTCACCCTGGTCGTCATCGTGCTGGTGATGACCGGCGGCGCGGCGCTGGTGATGTGGATGGGCGAGCTGATCACCGAGCGCGGCATCGGCAACGGCATGTCGCTGCTGATCTTCGTCGGCATCGCGGCGCGCATTCCGGCCGAAGGCAAAACCATCCTGGACAGCCGCGGCGGGGTGATCTTCGCCGCGGTGTGCGCCGCCGCGCTGGTCATCATCGTCGGCGTGGTCTTCGTCGAGCAGGGCCAGCGCCGCATCCCGGTGCAATACGCCAAGCGGATGGTGGGCCGGCGCATGTACGGCGGCACGTCGACGTACCTGCCGCTGAAGGTCAACCAGGCCGGCGTCATCCCGGTCATCTTCGCGTCGTCGCTGATCTACATCCCGCACCTGATCACCCAGCTGGTGCGCAGCGGCAGCGGCGGCGTGGGCAACAGCTGGTGGGACAAGTTCGTCGGCAGCTACCTGTCGGACCCCAGCGACCCGGTCTACATCGGCATCTATTTCGGCCTCATCATCTTCTTCACGTACTTCTACGTCTCGATCACGTTCAACCCCGACGAGCGTGCCGACGAGATGAAGAAATTCGGCGGCTTCATTCCGGGCATTCGCCCGGGCAAGCCCACCGCCGACTATCTGCGTTTCGTGCTGAGCCGGATCACGCTGCCCGGCTCGATCTATCTGGGCGCGATCTCGGTGCTGCCCAACCTGTTCCTGCAGATCGGCAATGGCGGGGCGGTGCAAAATTTGCCGTTCGGGGGTACCGCGGTTTTGATCATGATTGGCGTCGGTTTGGATACGGTCAAACAAATCGAGAGTCAGCTCATGCAGCGTAACTACGAAGGATTCCTCAAGTGAGAGTCGTTTTGCTTGGACCGCCGGGGGCGGGCAAAGGGACGCAGGCCCAAAAGCTCGCCGAGAAGCTTGGGATCCCGCAAATCTCCACCGGGGAGCTTTTCCGGGACAACATCGAAAACGGGACCAAGCTCGGGCTGGAGGCCAAGCGCTACCTGGACGCCGGTGACCTGGTGCCCTCCGAGCTGACCAACCAGCTCGTCGACGACCGGCTCAACGACGCCGATGCCGCCGACGGCTTCATCCTCGATGGCTACCCGCGCTCGCTGCAGCAGGCCAAGGCGCTGCACGAGATGCTCGAACGCCGCGGCACCGACATCGACGCCGTGGTCGAATTCCGGGTCACGCAGGACGAATTGCTGCAACGGCTCAAGGGTCGCGGCCGCGCCGACGACACCGACGACGTCATCCTCAACCGCATGAAGATCTACCGCGACGAGACCGCGCCGCTACTCGAGTACTACGGGGCTCAACTGAAAGACGGACTGAAGACCGTCGACGCGATCGGCACGGTCGACGAGGTGTTCGCCCGCGCGCTGCACGCGCTGGGCAAATAACCATGAGCGCGTTGGCGCGGCTGCGCAGTCGCAGGGTCGTGCCGCAGCGCAGCCCCGGTGAACTGGACGCGATGGCCGCTGCCGGCGCGGTGGTGGCCGCCGCCCTGAAGGCCGTCCGCGCCGCCGCCGTCGCGGGGGCGTCGACGTTGAGCCTGGACGAGATCGCCGAGTCGGTGATCCGACAGGCCGGGGCCATCCCGTCGTTCCTGGGCTACCACGGCTACCCGGCGTCGATCTGCGCTTCGGTCAACGACCGGGTCGTGCACGGCATCCCTTCCGCCGCGGAAATCCTGGCGCCGGGGGACCTGGTCTCCATCGACTGCGGCGCGGTGCTGGACGGCTGGCACGGCGACGCCGCGGTCACCTTCGGGATCGGGTCGCTGGACGCGGCCGACGAAGCGCTGTGCGAGGCGACGCGGGAGTCGCTGCAGGCCGGCATCGCGGCGATGGTCGCGGGCAACCGGCTGACCGACGTCGCGCACGCCATCGAAACGGGCACCCGCGGCGCCGAGGCCCGTCACGGGCGCGCGTTCGGCATCGTGGAGGGCTACGGCGGCCACGGCATCGGCCGGCAGATGCACATGGACCCGTTCCTGCCCAACGAGGGCGCCCCCGGGCGCGGCCCGCTGCTGGCCCCGGGCTCGGTGCTGGCCATCGAACCGATGCTGACGCTGGGAACCAGCAAGACGATGGTGCTCGACGACGAATGGACCGTCACCACCGCCGATGGGTCGCGCGCGGCGCATTGGGAGCACACCGTCGCGGTGACCGACACCGGCCCGCGCATCCTGACCGTGGGGTGAGTTCCTGAACTAAACACCGACTCGACTCGTGTCATGTGGCGGGAGGTGATCGGGTGGCTCGGGTTACCGGCACTTGGGGCGCGTCCAGGGCAGCCGAAGCCGCCCTGATGACGGCGCTCTACGACGAGCACGCCGCGGTGTTATGGCGTTATGCGATGCGGTTGACGGGCGACGCAAGCCAGGCCGAGGACGTCGTCCAGGAGACGCTGCTGCGCGCGTGGCAGCATCCGGAGGTCATCGGCGACACCGAGCGCTCGGCGCGGGCGTGGCTGTTCACGGTCGCCCGCAACATGATCATCGACGACCGGCGCAGCGCGAGGCACCGCAACGTGGTCGGTTCGCTGGACGAGTCGGGAGCGCCCGAGCAGTCGACGCCGGACGAGGTGAACGCGGCCCTGGACCGGCTGCTGATCGCCGAGGCCATGACGCAATTGTCGGCCGAACACCGCGCCGTGATCGAACGGTCCTACTACCGCGGCTGGACCACCGCGCAGATTGCTGCCGACCTTCAGATCGCCGAGGGAACAGTGAAGTCGCGACTACACTATGCGGTGCGGGCATTGCGACTCACTCTGCAGGAACTAGGAGTCACCCGATGACGGCGCGAGGGTACAGACAGGTGCCCACCCGCACGGTCATCGGCTCCGAATACTTGAGGGGTGACAGGAGATGGACGAGATGAGTACGCCGTTACGAGGCATCGGCCCGCCCGGTGACGACTACGCGATGTGGGATGCCGCATACGTGTTGGGATCGCTGTCGGCCTCCGATCGCCGCGAATTCGAGGCGCACATGGCCGAGTGCCTGGCATGCCGGGACGCCGTCGCCGGGCTGAGTGGTGTGCCGGCCCTGCTTTCACAGCTCGACCACGCCGAGGTGGCCGCGATGGACGAGCCGGACCGCGGTCCGGCCGCCACGCCGGAGATGTCGCCACAGTTGTTGCCGTCGCTGCTGGCAACGGTGCGCTGGCGCCGGCGCCGCACCCGGATGGTGACCTGGGCGGCCTCCTCGGCCGCGGCCGCGGTGCTGGGGGTCGGCGTGCTCGTCGGCGTCCAGGGCTACTCCGCCGCGCCCGCGCACCAGCCGGCCACCGCCTCGCAGCCGATGGCACAGGTCGGTACCACGCTGCTGACCTCGACGGTGCAGGTGAGCAGCCAGCACTGGGGGACGTCGATCAACCTCAAGTGCGTGTGCCTGGCGCCGCTGAACGCCCACCACGACACGCTGGCGATGGTCGTCGTCGGTCGCGACGGCAGCCAGACCCGGCTGGCGACGTGGGTGGCCGAACCCGGTCACACCGCCACGCCCGCGGCCAGCATCTCCACGCCGGTCGACCAGATCGCCGCCGTGCAAGTGGTTTCCGCTGACAGCGGCCAGGTGCTGCTGCAGCGTTCGCTGTAAAACCGAACCCGCGGTGAACTGAGGGTAGCCGCGGGTCGTGTTACTGGCATGCCCAGGAAGCAGCGGGTGGTCGACCACATCGTCGAGTGCCTCGCATCGGTCGGCATCGACCACATCTTCGGCGTCGACGGCGCCAACATCGAAGACCTCTTCGACGCCGCGCACTTCCGGTCGGACATCACCGCGGTGCTGGCCAAGCACGAATTCTCCGCGGCCACCATGGCCGACGGGTACAGTCGCAGCGGGGCGGGGCTGGGAGTGGTGGCCGCCACCTCGGGTGGCGGGGCGCTGAATCTCGTAGCGGCCCTTGGGGAATCGCTGGCGAGCCGGGTCCCGGTGCTGGCCCTCGTCGGGCAGACACCCACCACGCTGGACGGGCGGGGGAGCTTCCAGGACACCAGCGGCAACAACGGATCGCTCGACGCGCGCGCGTTGTTCGCCGCGGTGTCGGTGTCCTGCGAGCGGGTGCTGCACCCGGCCGACGCCGCACCGGCGCTGTCGCGGGCGATCGCCGCGGCACGCACCGGCGGGCCGGCGGTGTTGTTGCTGCCCAAGGACATTCAGCAGGGATACGTGGACTGCGCGCGCAACGGGCACGCCGCGGCCGACCCACGACCCATCGCGCAGGTTTTCAGCCCGCAGCCCGTCGCCGCGATTCTGCGCGGCGCGAACGGCCCGGTCACCATCATCGTCGGGGAGCAGGTGGCCCGCGACGACGCCCGCGCCGAACTCGAGGCGCTGCGCGCGGTGTTGCGGGCACGGGTGGCGACGGTGCCCGACGCCAAGGACGTCGCCGGCACACCGGGTCTCGGGTCGTCGTCGGCGCTCGGGGTAACGGGTGTGATGGGCCACCCGAATGTGGCCGAGGCGGTGGCCGCCAGCGCGGTCTGCCTGGTGGTCGGCACCCGGCTGGCGGTCACCGCGCGCGCCGGGCTGGACGACGCGCTGGCCGCGGTGCGCACGGTCTCGATCGGCGCGGCGCAGCCGTATGTGGCGTGCACCCACGTGCACACCGACGACCTGCGCGGCTCGCTGCGCATGCTGACCCAGGCGCTGTCCGGACCGGGCCGGGCGACCGGCGTTCGGGTGCCCAACCTGGTGCGGCGAACCGAACTGTCGCCGCCGCCGTGGGCGGGACCCGGTGTGCGCTATCGGGATGCCATGGCGGTACTGGACGGCTGCGTGCCCGACGGCGCGGACATCGTCGTCGACGCCGGCAACTCGGGCGCGGCGGCGATCCACTACCTGCCGGCGCGGCGGGGCGGCAGGTTCGCGGTCGCCCTGGGCATGGGCGGAATGGGCTACAGCTTCGGCGCGGGCATGGGGATGGCCTTCGGGCGCGCGAACAGCGGACGACCCGGCGGGCGCACCGTGGTGATCGCGGGCGACGGCGCATTCTTCATGCACGGCATGGAGATTCACACCGCGGTGCAGTACCGGCTGCCGGTGACGTTCGTGCTGTTCAACAACAACGCCCACGCCATGTGCGTGACGCGCGAACAGCTGTTCTACGACGACCTGTACAGCTACAACCGGTTTCGTCCCAGCCGGCTGGGCGCCGGAGTGGCGGCGATGTTCCCCGGGCTGACGTCGGTCGACGTTGCCGACCTCGACGGCCTGGCCGCGGCGATGCGGACGGCGCTGAGCGTCGACGGCCCGGCCGTCGTCAGCGTCGAATGCTCGGCCGACGAGATTCCGCCGTTCGCACCATTCCTCGGCGCCGTCGCAACCAATGGCGCCACCGCACACAAGATTTCGACCGCAAAGGAGAACCGGACCGATGTCGCTGCCAGCGCTTGAGGACGTCCCCGTCATCGACGGGGTGACCCGCATCGAAACCAGCCCCCGGGAGCAGGCCACCCCGATCATCATGGACATGATGCGCTCGGTGTACCCGCACGACCAGGTCTTCGGGCAGTACTGCACCGTCAACGAATACGTCGACTGTCCACCCGACGAGCTGTACGAGTACATGGCCGACACCCGCAGCCTCGAGGAGTGGACGTACAGCCTGCGCGGGTTCACCACCACCGACGAACCGGGGTTGTGGCTGGCCTACGACCGGCTCGGTGCGGAGACCAAGATCTACACCCGAACCGTCGCCAACGACGAGGCCCGCACCGTCGACTACCACTGCGCGTGGGACCAGGGCAAGCACTTGTGGATGATCTACCTGATGCGCGTCGTCGACGCGCAGGTGGTCCTCGACAAGCCCGGTTCCGTTGTGCTGTGGACCAATTGCCATCACCCGTTCTACGACCGCAACCCGTACCCGGAGACGGCGCCGACCGAGCGGCCGGTGTGGGTCGGCGACTTCTGGGACATGTTCGGCGCCGGTCATCTGCTGGAGATGAAGAACCTGAAGGCCATCGCCGAGTACCGGCACCGCAATGGGCTCCCGGTGACCCCGAAGTGGATGAGATGAGAGTGCCATGACCAAACCAACCGTCAGCCTGATCGACGTCGCCACCTATCTGCCGGGCGAGCCGATCGGTGCCGACTACTACGCGCAATTCGCCGAATCCGATGACCTGCGCGACAATCTCATGTTCCGCGCGCCGAGGTTTCGCCATCACGTCGCGGCGGGCGAGACCGCGGTCGACATGGTCGAGCGCGCCGCGCAGGGCCTCATCGAGCGGCACGGTGAGGACGTCGTCGCGGGCGCGGACGTGCTGATCACCCACACCCAGGCGCCCGACTTGCCGTTCTACGGCGCGGGCGGCGGGATCGCGCACCGGCTGGGCATGCGCCCGTCGTGGGTCCTCGACCTGCACAACGGGGGGTGCGCGGTGTTCGTGTTGGCGCTCAACGTGGCCCGCAAGCTGCTGTCGTCCGGCGAAGCGAACACCGCGCTGATCGCCGTCGCGCAAAACGCCGGCGGTCAGGTTTTCGACCAGCCCGGGGTGCGGCGCAAGGCGCAGGCCGCGGTGCCCGGCGACGGCGCCGCGGTGGGCCTGGTCAGGGTGGGCGACGAGTCGCCCATTCTGGATGTCGAGTGCCGCACCTACGGCGAATACCACGGCGAGATGACGCTGTCGCCCGACCCGCCCCGCAAGTGGTGGCAGCCCGGAACCGGCGAGCTATGCATCGGTTTCACCGAAAGCAAGATCACCAAGGTGCTGGCCCGCGGCAACCGGCAGGTGCCGGAGGTGGCGCTGGCGGTCTGCGACCGAATCGGCATGTCCGCCAAGGATATCGGCCTGCTGGTCACCAACCAGCCCAACCGGGCGTTCCTGCGCAACTGGCGCGACGCGCTGGAACTGCCCGCGTCCAGGCACCGCGACACCTTCGACGAATGCGGCAATCTGTTCGGCGCCGGGATCCCGATCAACCTCGACCGGGCGATCGCCGACGGCCAGGTGCAGGCCGGTGACGTGGTCATGATGGCGGGGTTCGCGCACGCCGGCGACTTCGCCGGCGCGGCGGCGGTGCGCTGGGGCGGTCGGGGCTGATGCCACCGGTTTCCCTCACCGCCGAGGTCGACGAAGCGTTCCCCACGGCGATCGATCCGCTTGCGTTGTCGCTCAACGAGAATCCGTTCCCGCCGCTGCCGGCGGTGCGGTCGGCGCTGATCCGCTCGATCGACGCGGTCAACCGGTATCCGGAATTTTTGCCCGAGCGGCTGCGCCGCGTGATCGCCGCCCGCGTCGGGATGCCCGCCGACCGGGTGGTGCTGGGCGCCGGGGCGACCGGTGTGGCGTTGCAGGCCCTGCACGCGCTGACCGCTCCGGGCGATGCGGTCGCGATGGCGTCGCCGACCTTCGACGGGTATCCGATCATCGCGAAGATGGCGCGGCTGAAGTCGTTGACGGTTCCGCTCGACCGGGACGGCCATAACGACCTCGACGGGCTGGCCGACGCCGCCGCGCACGCCCGAGTGGTGGTGGTGTGCCGCCCGCACAACCCGACCGGCACGCTGGAACCAGCGGCCGAGCTGGCGCGGTTTTTGGCGCGGGTGCCGCGGGACACCGTCGTGCTGCTCGACGAGGCCTACATCGAATTCGCCGCCCCCGAGCACCGCATCGACGTCCCGGCGCTGCTCGCGCGCTTTCCCAACGTGGTGGTGGTGCGGACGTTCTCCAAGGCGTACGGGCTGGCGGGCTTGCGGATCGGCTACGCGCTGGCGGCGCCGGACCTGGCCGCGACGCTGTGGTCTCAGCAGCTGCCGTTCGGCGTGGCGCTCACCGGCCTGCTTGCGGTGACGGCCTCCTACCGGGCCGAAGACCAACTGCTGCAACGGATCCAGTCGATCAACGCCGAACGCCACTATCTCCGGATGCGCCTGAGCGCGTTGGGGATCTACACCACCGACGCGCATGCGAATTTCATGTACCTGCCTTCGAGGGGTGGGCAGGGCCGGCCGTGGCATGAGGTGTTCGCCGGCAGCGGGCTGCTGGTGCGCCACTACGCGGACGGCGGCACCCGGATCACCGTCGGCAACCGCGCGTCGACGGTGGCGGTGCTGGCGACGATAGGCAAGGGGACGGCCCGGCCGCGGATGCGGTAAGAAGGGGCGTGGCCGCATCAAGCCCCAAACGCGATCCGATCGCCGCGGCGCGGGCCAACTGGGAGCGCGCCGGGTGGGGCGACGTGTCGCACGGCATGGTCGCCGTCACCTCGGTGATGCGCGCACACCAGATTCTGCTGGCCCGCGTCGAGAACGCGCTGCGCCCCTACGACCTGAGCTTCTCCCGCTTCGAGTTGCTGCGGCTGCTGGCGTTCAGCCGGACCGGGGCGCTGCCGATCACCAAGGCGTCCGACCGCCTGCAGGTGCACGTCACCAGCGTCACCCACGCCATCCGGCGGCTGGAGGCCGACGGGCTGGTGCAGCGGGTGCCGCACCCCACCGACGGGCGGACCACGCTGGTGCGCATCACCGACCTCGGCCGGTCCACGGTCGAGGACGCCACCGTCACGCTCAACGAGCAGGTGTTCGCCGACATCGGCATGGGCACAGCCGAATCCGAGGCGCTGGTGTCGTCGATCGAGACGCTGCGGCGCAACGCGGGCGACTTCTAGAGCGCCGCTGACCCTCCTTGCGGTGTACCACCTAGTCTGCCGGTGGTACACTCGGCCGCATGCCAACGATCCGCCCGCGCTACCAGGTGACCGAAACGCCGCAGGTGGCTGACGCGTTGGATCGGGCTGCCAAGCGATGGCCGGATGAGCCCCGCTCGAAGTTGCTTCTGCGGCTGGTCGAGGCGGGCGCCGGGGTCCTCGAGGACGACGAGCGCGTCGAGCACGAAGCCCACCGCGCCGCCGTGTTGGCGAGCAGCGGCCGCTACGCCGAGGCGTTCGGACCCGGCTACCTGGCCCAGCTGCGGGCGGACTGGCCCGCGTGATCGTTCTGGACACGAGCGTCCTGATCGCGCATCTGAACCCCACCGGCCCGCACCATGAAGCGGCTACCGCAATCCTCTTGGCCGGCAAGCCCGCTCAGATGTTGGTCCACTCGCTGACGCTGGCGGAGGTCCTTGTCGGGGGGGTGCGCATCGGACAGGGAGCGTCGATGCGCGACGACCTGCGCGCCGCCGGCATTGCGGTCGCCCCGCACGACGATGGCGAGCCGCTGCGCCTCGCCGAGCTGCGCGCCAGTAGCGGACTGAAACTTCCTGATTGCTGCGTACTTGATGTCGCGATCCGCCAGCACGCCGGTCTGGCAACCTTCGACAATGCCCTGGCCGACGAGGCCCGAAGGCGCGGCGTCCCGGTCGAAAGATGAGGCCTTCGTCCGCTATGTCCCCACCGATCTCGACGCGGAGTTGGCGACCGAGCAGCTGGCGGCCGTCCGTGCATATGTGGGACCCGAATTCCGCGGACCCGGCAGGCCCTTCGGCCCCGAACAGCCGTGCGCGCCCGAGCGGGCGCCGGCCGATCAACTGGCCGCGTTTCTCGGGCGCAAGGTGAAGTGATACAACGTATCTCAGGCTAAGCCGCTGCGCAGCGGCTGGCGTAGCTGGCAGCTGCAAGCCGCTAGTTGTTGGGGCGCCCGTCGACCCCGGTCGCGAGTTTTCGAGTGTGAGCTCAGGGCTTTCGCCGTGTACCCAGGGCGCAGGTTCGACCGGAATTTCAGCCCTGCGTTCACACCCGACGCCCTGGGTTCACAATCGGCGTCAAGGACGGCAGTGATCGGCGAATACCCTTGTGCGGCAACGGGTCAGCGCAGCGCTTCGATGACCGCGCTGAAGTCCCGGTCGGCGTGTTCGACAGCGAAGTCCGCGTAGATCTGCGCGGCGTGGGTGCCCAGCGGGGCCACCGAACCGGTGGAGGCCACCGCGTCCATCGCCAGGCCCAGGTCCTTGTTCATCAACGCGGTCGCGAAGCCGGGCTGGAAGCCGTTGTTGGCCGGCGACGTCGGCACCGGGCCCGGCACCGGGCAGTTGGTGTGCACGGCCCAGCAATTGCCCGTCGCGCCGGTGATGACGTCGAACAGGGACTGCGCCGACAGCCCCAGCTTCTCGGCCAGCACGAACGCCTCGCCGATCACGATCTGCTGCACCGCCAGCACCATGTTGTTGCACACCTTGGCGGCCTGGCCCGCGCCCGCCGCGCCACAGTGAATGATCTTGCCCGCCATGGGTTCCAGCACCGGCCGGGCGCGCTCCAGGCTTTCCGAGTCACCGCCGACCATGAACGCCAGCGTCCCGGCGACGGCGCCCTTCACCCCGCCGGACACCGGCGCGTCCAGCTGCGGCATGCCGTGCGATTCCGCCAGCGCGTGCACCTCGCGGGCGTCGTCGACCGAGATCGTGGAGCTGTCGATGAACAGCGCGCCCGCCCGGGCGGCGGGCAGCACGTCGGCGTAGCAGCGCTTGACCAAAGCGCCGTTGGGCAGCATGGTGACCACGACATCGGCATCACACACCGCGGCCGCGGCGTTGTCGAACAGTGTGGCGCCCTGCTCGGCCGCGGCGGCCGCCGCGGCGGGGGCGGGATCGAACCCGCGCACGGCGTGGCCGGCGGCGACGAGGTTGGCCGACATCGGCGCGCCCATGTGGCCAAGCCCCAAAAAGGCGATCGTGAGATGCTCCGTCATGGCTCTCTTTCTCGGGCGTTGGTCAAGAAGCGCGGAACCGCGCGGCCTCGGCCCGGCCGATGACCACCCGCATGATTTCGTTGGCGCCTTCCAGGATCCGGTGGACCCGCAGATCGCGGACGATCTTTTCCAGGCCATACTCGCGTAGGTAGCCGTAGCCGCCGTGCAGCTGCAGCGCCTTGTCGGCGACCTCGAAGCAGGTGTCGGTGACATAGCGCTTGGCCATCGCGCACAGCTCGACCTTGTCGGGGTCGTCGGCGTCCAGCGCACTTGCGGCGCGCCACAACATCATTCGCGAGGTCTGCAGCCCGGTGGCCATGTCGGCCAGGGCGAACCGGATGGTCGGCTCGTCGAGCAGGGCGGAGCCGAACGCCTGGCGCTCGCGCACGTAGGCCCCGGCCTTGTCGAAGGCGGCCTGCGCGCCGCCCAGCGAGCAGGCCGCGATGTTGAGGCGCCCGCCGTTCAGCCCGTTCATCGCGATGCCGAACCCGGCGCCCTCGCCGTCGGAGCCGCCCAGCATGGCCTCGGCGGGCACCCGCACCCCCTCCAGGATCACCTGGGCGGTGGGCTGGGCGTGCCAGCCCATCTTCTCCTCGAGCGCGCCGAAACTCAGTCCGTCGGTGCCCTTTTCGACGACGAACGCCGAGATGCCGCGGGGACCCTCACCGCCCGTCCTGGCCATCACCACGTACACGTCCGAGGCTCCCGCCCCGGAGATGAACTGCTTGACGCCGTCGAGCACGTAGTCGCCGCCCCGCTTGACGGCGCGGGTGCTCAGCGCGCCGGCGTCGGAACCGGCGCCCGGCTCGGTCAGGCAGTAGCTGGCGATGACGTCCATCGCGGCCAGCCGCGGCACCCAGGCCTTGCGCTGTTCCTCGGTGCCGAAGCTGTCGATCATCCACGCGCACATGTTGTGGATGGACAGGAAGGCGGCGGTGACCGGATCGGCGACGGCGAGCTGTTCGAAGATGCGCACGCCGTCGAGGCGGCGCAGCCCGCTGCCGCCCACGTCGTCGCGGCAGTAGATCGCCGCCATGCCGAGCCCGGCGGCCTCGCGCAGCACATCGGTCGGGAAATGCTTGGTGGCGTCCCAGTCCAGCGCGTGCGGGGCCATCCGCTTCTCGGCGAAGGCGGCCGCCGTCTCGGTGATCACCCGTTCTTCGTCGTTGAGGGTAAACATGCCGCTAATTCATTGTGGGGATGACGAATTCGGCGCCGTCCTTGATGCCCGACGGCCAGCGCGACGTGACGGTCTTGACCTTGGTGTAGAACTGGATCGACGCCGGGCCGTGCTGGTTGAGGTCGCCGAAGCCGGAGCGTTTCCAGCCGCCGAAGGTGTGGTAGGCCACCGGGACCGGGATCGGCACGTTGACACCGACCATGCCCACCTGCACGCGCGAGACGAAATCGCGGGCGGTGTCGCCGTCGCGGGTGAAGACCGCCACGCCGTTGCCGTACTCGTGCTCGGACGGCAGCCGCAGGGCCTCCTCGTAGTCGTGGGCGCGCACGATGCAGAGCACGGGTCCGAAGATCTCGTCGGTGTAGATCGACATCTCGGGGGTGACGTGGTCGAACAGGGTGGGGCCGATGAAGAAGCCACCCTCGAGGTTCGCGTCACCGAATGCCAGGTCGTCGCTGGTGCGTTCGCGCCCGTCGATGACCAGTTCGGCGCCCGCGTCCACCCCCTGGCCGATGTAGTCGCGCACCCGCGCCACGGCGGCCTCGGTGACCAGCGGACCGTAGTCGGCCTTGGGGTCCAGGCTGTGGCCCACGCGCAGGTTGTTGATCCGCTCGATCAGCCTGGCGCGCAACCGGTCCGCGGTCTGCTCGCCGACCGGCACGGCGACGCTGATCGCCATGCAACGCTCGCCGGCGCTGCCGTAGCCCGCGCCGATCAGCGCGTCGACGGCCTGGTCGAGGTCGGCGTCGGGCATCACGATCATGTGGTTCTTGGCGCCGCCGAAGCATTGCGACCGCTTGTCGGTGGCCGCGGCCGTGGCGTAGATGTAGTGCGCGATGTCGGAGCTGCCGACGAAGCCGACCGCCTGGATGTCGGGGTGGTGCAGGATGGCGTCGACGGCCTCCTTGTCGCCGTGCACCACCTGGAACACGCCGGGCGGCAGGCCGGCCTCGAGGAACAGCTCGGCCAGTCGCACGGGAACCGACGGGTCGCGCTCGCTGGGCTTGAGCAGGAAGGCGTTGCCGCACGCGAGCGCCGGTCCGGCCTTCCACAGGGGGATCATCGCCGGGAAGTTGAACGGGGTGATGCCGGCGACCACGCCCAGGGGCTGGCGCAAGGAGTAGACGTCGATGCCCGGGCCGGCGCCCTCGCTGTAGTCGCCCTTGAGCAGGTGCGGGATGCCGACGCAGAACTCGATCACCTCGATGCCGCGCTGGATGTCGCCGCGCGCGTCGGCCAGGGTCTTGCCGTGCTCGAGGGACAGCAGCTCGGCGAGCTCGTCGGTGTGCTGGTTGACCAGGTCGATGAACCGCATCATCACGCGGGCGCGGCGCTGCGGATTGGTTGCCGCCCAGCCCTTTTGGGCCTCGGCGGCCGAGGCGACCGCCGCGTCGATGTCGGCCTTGCCCGCCATGTGCACTTTCGCCTGCACCTCGCCGGTGCTGGGGTTGAAGACGTCGGCGGTGCGGGTGGCCTGGCCGGCGGTGCGCTTCCCGTCGATGAAGTGCGGGATCTGAGTGGTCATGGTGTCCTCGGAGTCGGTTGCGCGCGATTACTTGCATATCCTAGTAACCTGGCCTGGGTGTCGCAAGGTGGGGGTTCTTCCGCCAGAGTGCAACTAGTGACGGCGTTACTCGGCCGATGTGTTGCCAGTCGCACTTTCGCGGCGTTGGGTGAGGGCATGCGCACCATCGACGCCGACTACCTGGTGGTCGGCGCGGGCGCGATGGGCATGGCGTTCGTCGACACCCTGGTGACCGAGACGGACGCGCGCGTGGTGCTGGTGGACCGCCACCACCAGCCGGGCGGGCACTGGACCGCGGCCTACCCGTTCGTGCGGCTGCACCAGCCCTCGGCGTTCTACGGGGTCAACTCGCTGCCGCTGGGCACCGGCGCCATCGACGAAACCGGCTGGAACAAAGGCCTTTACGAACTGGCGACCGCCGGCGAGGTGTGCGCGTACTACGACCACGTCCTGCGCCAGCGGTTCCTGCCCAGCGGGCGGGTCTCCTACTTCCCGATGAGCGAATACCGCGGCGACGGTCGCTTCACCACGCTGGCCGGGACCGACTACACCGTGGACGTGACGCGCCGCATCGTCGACGCCACCTACATGCGCGTCGTGGTTCCCGCGATGCGCCCGCCGCCCTACGCGGTGGCGCCCGGCATCGCGTGCGTCCCGCCCAACGACCTGCCCGGCGCCGGTGCCCACGAGCGCTACGTCGTCGTCGGGGCCGGCAAGACCGGCATCGACGCCTGCCTGTGGCTGCTGGGCCACGGCATCGCGCCGGACCGGCTGACCTGGATCATGCCCCGCGACGCGTGGTTGCTGGATCGCGCGACGATCCAGCCCGGGACGCTGTTCGCCGATCGGATCAAGGGCGCGTTCGCCGCGCAACTGCAGGCGGTGCGGGACGCGGCGTCGGTCGACGACCTGTTCTCGCGCCTCGAGGACGCCGGCGCCCTGTTGCGGATCGACCCGGCCGTCCGGCCCACCATGTACCGCTGCGCGACCGTCACCTGCGCCGAACTCGAGCAGCTGCGGCGCATCGCCGACGTCGTGCGCATGGGCCACCTGCTGCGCATCGACGCCGACGCGATGGTCCTCGACGGCGGCACCGTCGGCGCTCGCGGCCCGGCGCTGTACGTCGACTGCACCGCCGACGGCGCCGAAAAGCGCCCCGCCACGCCCATTTTCGAGCCGGGCCGGATCACCCTGCAGAGCGTGCGCGGGTGCCAGCAGATCTTCAGCGCGGCGCTGATCGCCCACGTCGAGTCCGCCTACCCGGACGACGCGGTGAAAAACAAAATCTGCGTGCCGCTGCCGCATCCCGACACCGACGTCGACTGGCTGCGCATCGCGCGGGCCGACTACGGCAACCAGCTGCGCTGGCTCGACGACCCGGACCTGACCGCCTGGCTCTCCGGCGCGCGGCTGGACCTCTTCGGTCACCTGATGGGCCACCTGCTGGCGCCGGCGGCGGCGGCGAAGCCCCGGGTGGCCGACCGGATCCTGCGCATCGCCCGCTCGGCGCTGTCGGCGACGGCCGCGAAGCTCGACCAGCTGATGGTCGAGGAAGCCTCGTGTAACCCCGGCCGATATTGATCGGTGAAGGAGGCACGTGGCGGCACACAACGAACCGATCGGCCCGCGGCCGCTGCGCGCGGTCCCCGCGGACGGCTACCCCGACTGGGAGGCGGTGTACTCCGACAACGCGTCCTGGGTGTATCGCACGCTGTTCGCCCGGGTGGGCAACCGGGCCGACGCCGAGGACCTGACCGCCGAGGTCTTCCTGGCCGCGCTGCGGCCGCTGCGCCTGACCGCCAGCGTCGGAGAGGTGCGCGCCTACCTGCGGGCCACGGCCCGGACCGTGCTGGCCGCGCACTGGCGCGAGGCCATGGGCCGGGAGATAACCTCGATCGACGACATCGAACAACCGCCCGAGAGCGAGGAAGCGATCAGCACCGCGCCCCAGCGCGTCGCCCAGGTGCTCGACAACCTGCCCGACCGGTACCGCCGGATCCTGGAAATGCGGTTCCTGCAGGGCAATTCGATCAAGGAGTCCGCCGCCGAACTTGGTATCAGCGTCGCCAACGCCAAGGTGCTGCAGCACCGCGCCCTGCGGCTGGCGGCACAGGTCAACGAGAAAGGCCTGCCATGAACGCGCGCGGCTTGCGGCGCTACGTCGACGACCTGCTGCGCGGGCGGCGGCCCAAGCCGTTCGCGCCCGACGACTTCGAGGCCGCGCAAATCCGCACCGCGATCGAATTGCGCGCCGCCCGCCCCGGCGCCGACGATGCGCCGCGGGAGGAATTCCTCACCGACCTGCACCGCCGCCTGGCCGAGCAGATGGGCGGGGTGCCCGAGCAAGCCGAGACCACCCACAGCACCACGCGCCGCCACGTCATCGTGGGCACGTCGGCCGCCGCGGCCGCCGCGGCCGCCGCGGTGTCCATCGACCGGGCCGTGGTCGGGGGGCGCAGGGAGCCGCTCGCCCCCGAGGTCGCCTCCGGGCAGCTCACGCCCAACGACGGAAGCTGGCAGCGCGTCGCGTCCAGCTCCGACGTGCCCGACGGCGTCATGCGGCCGTTCGATCTCGGCACGGTCGCCGGGTTCGTCCGTCGCGTCGACGGCAAGCCGCAGGCCATCTCCGGCGTCTGCACCCATCAGGGCTGCCGGCTGTGGTTCGACGCGCCGCAGGACACGCTGCGCTGCCCGTGCCACACGACGTCGTTCTCGCCCAGCGGGCAGGTGCTCACCCACCAGCTGCCGATCGCGCCGAAGCCGCTGCCCACGCTCATGGTGCGCGAGGTCGACGGCGCCATCGAGGTGTTCGCCCCCGTCAAGGCGGTGTAACCCGCCGCCCTATCCCTTGGCATGAAGCTACGAAGATTTCCGGTCGCGGCGCTTGCCCTCGGCGCGGTGCTGGCCGGCTGCTCGTCTCCGCGGCCCGCCGCGGACAGCGGCACCGGCATGCCGATGGCGACCATGTCGGTCACCGCGCCACCGGCCGCGGTGAGCGGAACCCAGGTCGACATCGACGGGTTTGCCTTTGCGCCAACCACATTGAGCGTCCGCGCGGGGACCACCGTCACCTGGACCAACCGCGACGAAGAGCCGCACACGGTGGCCGCGAGCGACGGGTCGTTCCACTCGCCCGGGATGGGGACGGGAGCCAGCTTCTCGCACACCTTTCCCACGGTGGGAAGGTTCGACTACGTCTGCTCGATCCACCCGATGATGCACGGCACCGTGGTGGTGACCCCGTGACGGCCGACCCGGCCGGCATGACCCGACGCCAGCTGTTGCGGCATTCGGCGTGGTTCGGCGCGGCGGTCGGGTTCGCCGTGGTCGGCGGCGAGGTCATCTCCCACGTCGCCGGCACGGCGGCGGCCGAGCGCTCCCACGCCCGCCCCACCCTGCGGTTCGCCCAAGTCAGCGACAGCCACCTGGGCTTCACCGGCCGGCCCAACCCGGACGTCACCGCCACGTTCGGCCACGCGATCGACCAGATCAACGGCCTTGGCTACACACCGGATTTCGTCATTCACACCGGCGACCTCACCCACCTGTCCAGCTCTGAGCAGTTCGACCAGGCCAAGCAGATGCTGAGCGGGCTGAAGACCCCCCACGTGTTCACGGTGCCCGGCGAACACGATTCGGTCGACGACGCGGGACAGAAGTACCGCAACGCGTTCGGCGCGGGATCCCAGGGGGACGGGTGGTACAGCTTCGACATCGCCGGCGTGCATGTGATCGCCCTGGTGAACACGTTGAACCTGAAGAAACTCGGCCATCTTGGCGCCGACCAGCTGGACTTCGTCCGCAAGGACGTCGCGGGGTTGCCGAGCGACACGCCCATCATCGTGTTCAGCCACATCCCGCTGTTCGCGATGTACCCGGACTGGGGCTGGGGCACCGACGACGCCGCCCAGGTGTTGAGTCAGCTGAGTCGCTTCTCGTCGGTCACCTGCCTCAACGGGCATGTGCACCAACTGTTTTCCAAGACCGAGGGCAACGTGACGTTCTACAGCGGCACGACCACGGCCTACCCGCTGCCGCATCCCGGCGACGGGCCGGCGCCCAAGCCCGTCACGCTGCCGCCGGGCAAGCTGCGCGACGCGCTGGGGATTCGGGAGGTCAACTACACCAAGGGCCGGACCGCCCTGGCGCTGAAAGAAACCGCGCTGCAATGAAGATCGCGCTTCGGCTCGCGCTCGCGGCGTCGCTGGCCGCCGCCGCCACCAGCCACGCCTACCTCTATGTGCATGGCTATCACCACATTCCGATGATCGGTGCGGCGTTTCTGGTGCAGGCGAGCGTGTCGTTCGCGCTGGCGCTGCTGATCGTCGCGGACGGCCCGGGGTGGCTGTGGTGGGCCGCCGCTGCGGTGGCGGGCGGTTCCCTTGCCGCGTTCGTCCTGTCGAGGACCGTTGGGCTGCTCGGGTTTTCCGAGCGGGGCTGGGAACCGTCGCCGCACGCCGCGATCAGCGTGGCCGCGGAGGCGCTGACCGTGCTGTTGTGGGCGGGCTACGTCAGGAAGTGGCGCGCAGCCCCGCGATGAAGCGCTGGGTGTCCTCCCAGGTGGGCAGGAGCCCGGCGGCGCGCACCTCGTCGAAGCTGGGCGCCGCGGCGTCGCGGTCGGACAGGCTGAGTGCGGCGCCGTCGACCAACGGCCAGTCGATCCCCAGCGCCGGGTCCGTCGGGCAGATGGTGTGCTCGCGTTGCGGGTTGTACTCCGCGGAGCACAGATACATCACCGTCGAATTGTCTTGTAGCGCAAGGAAGGCGTGTCCCAGGCCTTCGGAGATGTACATCGTCCGGCGGTCCTTGTCGTCGAGCAGCACCGAGTCCCACTGACCGAACGTCGGTGAGCCGACGCGGATGTCGACGACCACGTCGAACACCGAGCCCGACACGCACGTCACGTACTTGGCCTGGCTCGGCGGCAGCTGGGCGAAGTGCAGGCCGCGCAGCACGCCGGCCGACGACACCGAGCAGTTGGCCTGCCGAACGTCCAACCGGTGGCCGGCGAAATCGGTGAACCCGCGGTCGGTGAGCCATTCGAAGAACATGCCGCGGGAATCGCCGTGGATGGCCGGCGTGATCTCCCAGGCGCCGGGGACTTTCAGCTCGCGAGTCTTCACGTCAGCGCCCGCGTTCCTCGTAGCGCGCCTCCGCCTCGTCCTTGAGCGGTCGCCACCACGACTCGTTGGCCCGGTACCAGTCGATGGTGGCCCGCAGACCCTCTTCGAAGTCGGTGTGCTTTGGCGCCCAGCACAATTCGTTGCACAGCAACGACGGGTCGATCGCGTAGCGCAGGTCGTGGCCGACCCGGTCGGGCACGTGGTCGAAGTCGTCGGGATCGCGGCCCATCATCTTCAGCAGCGTGCGCAGCACGGTCAGGTTGTCGCGCTCGCCCTCGGCGCTGATCAGGTAGGTCTGGCCGATCCGGCCCTCTTCCAGGATCCGCCGCACCGCGCTGTTGTGGTCCTCGACATGGATCCAGTCGCGCACGTTGGCGCCACGGCCGTACAACTTGGGTCGCCGGCCGGTGAGCACGTTGGTGATCTGGCGGGGGATGAACTTCTCGATGTGCTGATACGGCCCGTAGTTGTTGGAGCAGTTGGAGATCGTCGCGCGCACCCCGTAGGAGCGCACCCAGGCCCGGACCAGCAGGTCGGCGGCGGCCTTGGTCCCCGAGTACGGGCTCGACGGGTTGTAGGGCGTGGTCTCGGTGAACCGCGTCGGGTCGTCGAGCTCCAGGTCGCCGTAGACCTCGTCGGTCGAGATATGGTGCAGCCGCACCCCGTGGCGTCGCACCGCTTCCAGGATGGCGTACGTCCCGATCACGTTGGTTTGCAGGGACGGCTCCGGATCATCCAGCGAGTTGTCCACGTGGCTTTCGGCGGCGAAGTGCACCACGGCGTCGGACTCGGCGACCAGCCCGTCGACCAGCGCGGCGTCGGTGATGGTGCCCTCGACCACCTTGATGGCGTCTTCGACGTCGGCCAGCGACTCGCGCCGTCCGGCGTAGGTGAAGGCGTCGAGCACGGTCACGGAATCCTCGGGGTGTTCCCGCACCGTGCTGTGCACGAAATTCGCGCCGATGAAGCCGGCTCCGCCGGTGACCAGCAATCGCATGGTGACACACACTAACGGAGCGAGTCGGTCAGCTTGGGGGAGTTACCCCTAATGCCTCCGCCAGTTCCTGAAGCGCCGACACCAGTGCCGCTTCGTTCGAGGTGCCCAGCACCTGGATCGCCACGTGGTCGGCGCCGGCCTCGCAATGTTCATGGAGCCGGCGCGCGACGGCCTCGGCGGTGCCATGGGCCACCACCGCGTCGATCAGCTTGTCGCTGCCGGGTTGGTGCACGTCGCGCTGGGTGAACCCGAGCCGCAGCCAGTTGTTCACGTAGTTGCTCAGGCCCAGGTAAAACTCGGCGGTCCGGCGGCCGATGGCGCGGGCCTCGTCGGCGTCGGTGCTCAGCACCACCTTGTGTTCCGGCGCCAAAAACACCGAGTTGCCCACCTGCTGGCGCGCCCTGGCCGTGTGCTCCGGGGTGGTCAGGTAGGGGTGGGCGCCGGCGCTGCGTTCGGCCGCCAGTCGCAACACCCGCGGCCCGAGCGCCGCGAGCACCCGTCGGCTGGTCGGCACCATCGCCGCGTCGAGCGCGTCGAGGTAGGCGACCAGGGCGTCGTAGGGCTTGACGTAGTTCTCGGTGTGTTCGGGGTGGCCGACCCCGACGCCGAGCAGAAACCGGCCCGGGTGTGCGCCTTCGATGCGGGCAAAGGCGTCGGCGACCGCCGGCGCCGGCGCGGACCAGATGTTGACGATTCCGGTCGCCAGGTGCAGCGAGCTCGTCGCCGCCAGGGCCGGCTCCACCCAGGCCAGGTCCGCGTCCGGCGATCCGCCGATCCAGGCGGCGCCGTACCCGAGCGATTCGACCCGCGCGGCCAGCCCGGGCGTGATGGAACGGGTGGGCAGCCACACGCCGAACCGGCCCAGGTCGGGCTTCAGTGCCACTGCCTCGGTCATCCGGTCCCCCTCCGGGTTGGCTAGCTCAGTCCGAGCGGCCCCGCCAATTCGGCCAGCGCCGAGACCAGGTTTTCATCCTTGGTGAGAACCTGCACGGGCACGTGGTCGGCGCCCGCGTCGAGGTGCTGTTTGAGCCGGGCGGCGATCTGGTCCGGCGTGCCATACGCCACCAGCGCGTCGACCAGGCGGTCGCTGCCGGGGCGGGTGACTTCCTCATCGGAGTAGCCGAGCCGCTTCCAGTTGTTGCGGTAGTTGGCCAGGTTGAAATAGATGTCGAGCGCGCGGCGGCCGACCGCGCGGGCCTTGTCCGCGTCGGTGGTCAGCACCACCTTGTGCTCGGGGGCCAGGAACGCCGACGGGCCGATCAGCTCGCGGGCCTGGGCGGTGTGCTCCGGGGTGGTCAGGTAGGGGTGCGCGCCGGCGCTGCGGTCGGCCGACAGCTTGAGCACGCGCGGGCCCAGGGCCGCCACCACGCGGCGGTCGGCCGGCACGCCGTACTCGTCGAGCTGGTTGAGGTAGGCCACCAGCGCGTCGTAGGGCTTGCGGTACTCGGTGTGCGCCTCGGGATGGCCGACGCCGATGCCGAGCAGGAAGCGGCCGGGGTAGGCGCGGTCGATGCGGTGGAACGACTCGGCGACCGGCTTGGCCGCCGCCGTCCAGATGTTGACGATGCCGGTGGCCACCTGCAGGGTGGTCGTCGCCTCGAGGATCGGCTCGACCCACGCCAGCTCGGCGGGCGGGGAGCCGCCCACCCAGACCGCCCCGTAGCCCAGGGCTTCGATTTCTTTGGCTTGCTGAGGCGTGACCCCGCGTCCGAACGATCCGAACCGGCCGAGAGAGGGGCGAGTGGCATGAGCGTCGGTCATGGTTGCTCCAACCCGCGAGCCGGCCCGCCGTATTCCTGCGCGGGACGCGCTGTTTGCCCGGAAATAAGTGGGCGAAAAGAATTGGGCCGGCAAATTGGTCGCTGAATTGGCGAATTTTCACGGTTAGTGGCGCGATATGGTTTGTCCAGTCGCTGTGGGAGGGCTTGTTGCGGGATACGTCGTTCGGAAACTACGAGCTGATCGAGTTGCTGGGCCGCGGCGGCATGGGTGAGGTGTGGCGCGCCCGCGACAGCGTCATCGACAGAATCGTCGCGATCAAGATTTTGCCCACCGATATCTCCCGGAACGACGTCTTCCAGCAGCGGTTCCGTCGCGAAGCCCATGCGGCCGCGCGACTGCGGAGCCCGCATGTCGTGCCGATTCACACCTACGGGGAAATCGACGGACGCCTATTCGTGGATATGGCGCTGATCGAGGGCCGAGACCTGCAGTCCATCCTGCGCGACGGCCCGCTGCCGCCGGCGCGGGCGGTGCACATCGTCGAGCAGATCGCCAAGGCGCTGCAAGCCGCGCACAAGGAAGGGCTGCTGCACCGCGATGTCAAGCCCTCCAACATCCTCGTCGATGACGACGACTACGCCTACCTGATCGACTTCGGCATCGCGCTGGCGGCCGGGGAGCGCAACCTGACCACCGTCGGCGACGTGATCGGGACGTTTCACTACATGGCCCCCGAACGGTTCAGAATCCAGGAGCCCGACGCGCCCCCGATCGACGCCCGCTCGGATATCTACGCGTTGGCCTGTGTGCTGTACGAATGCCTGACCGCCGAGCACGCCTTCCCCGGCGACAGCCTGGAGCAACAGATCGGCAACCACCTCGCCAGTCCGCCGCCGCGCCCGTCGAGCACCCACCCGGGGGTGCCGCACAGCCTGGACCCGGTGATCGCCAAGGGCATGGCCAAGCTGCCCGGCGACCGCTACGACACCGCCGTCGAGCTGGCGCGGGCCGCCCGCAGCGCCATCACCGCGCCCGTGCCGCTGCCCCCGCGGCCACCCGATAGGCCGCGCCCGGCGCCGTTCCCGGCCCCCGCGCAGAACCACGGTCCCGCCTACGCTCCCGCGCCGCAGGAACCCGGCGGCCCGGCCACGGTCCGGCACGCGCCGGCCCACCCCGGCGCGTACCCCCACCCCGAACCGCCGGCCGAGCCCTTCGCCGATCGGCCGCCCGCGGGCCTGCCGCCACCGCAGTGGTGGCGCCGGAAACCCGTCGTCATCTCGCTCGCGGCCCTGGCCACCGTCGCCGTGGTCGTTGCCGCGCTGGCCGTCTTCGGCGTTTTCGGGTCACATTCCGACTCCCGGCAGACGACGCTGCCCTTCACCGGCCTGCGCGAGCCGCAGGGGCTCTCGGTCGGCAACGGCGGCACGGTGTACGTCGCCGACACCATGCACAACCGGATATTGGCGTTGTCCGCGGGCTCGACCGACCCGGTCGTGCTGCCTTTTGAGGGCCTCAGCTATCCGAGCGGCGTGACGGCGGACAACAGCGGCAACGTCTACGTCAACGATTCCGGCAACAAACGGGTGCTGATCCTGCGCGCCGGGTCCAGCCAGCAGACGCAGCTGCCGTTCACCGACCTCGACCACCCGACCGGCCTGTCGGTGGGCAGCGCCCGGACCGTCTACGTCACCGACACCGCCAAGAACCGGGTGGTCGCCCTGAACCAGGGCTCGACCAAGCAGTACGAGATCCCCTTCACCGGTCTCAAGGCCCCGACCGGTCTGGTGGTGTCCAGCAACGGGACCATCTACGTCGCCGACGGCGGTAACAACCGGGTGTTGATGCTGGCCCCCGGCTCGAACACGCAGACCGTCGTGCCCTTCGCCGGGCTGTCGGATCCCGGCGGCGTGACCCTGGACAGCGAGGGCTCCGTCTATGTCACCGACAGTGCCGGCAACCGCGCGCTCAAGCTGCCGGCGGGCTCGACCCAGCAGGTCGTGCTGCCCTTCGCCGGCCTCGACTACCCGTGGGGCCTGGCCGTCGACAGCAACGGCGCGGTGTACGTCGCGGGCCACAACAACAAGATCCTGGCCCTGCGGCAAAACTAGGCGAGGGGCCATGGCGGGTGCGCCGCGCGTTTTTGCGCCGACTGCGGCGATGCGGGTAAGGTGGGACGACGGTGCGGCGTCCCGTGCCGACTCTTGGCGTGCCCAGTCTGAAATTTCTCGGAATTTTCACCACCGGCTCACGTTTTGTAGTCGGGACGGCTGCTGCGCCGCCCGGCCGCACTGACGCGAACGACACGAAACGAACGACGAGGATTTCTGACAAGTATGGCCAAGAAGGACGGTGCCATCGAGGTCGAGGGCCGCGTGGTCGAGCCCCTGCCCAATGCGATGTTCCGCATTGAGCTGGAGAACGGTCACAAGGTGCTCGCCCACATCAGCGGCAAGATGCGCCAGCACTACATCCGCATCCTGCCCGAGGACCGCGTGGTGGTGGAGTTGTCTCCCTACGACCTGTCCCGGGGCCGCATCGTGTACCGGTACAAGTAACCACCCAAAAGACGAGAACAGGATCGAACAGCCGTGAAGGTCAACCCCAGCGTGAAGCCGATTTGCGACAAGTGCAGGGTGATCCGTCGGCATGGGCGGGTCATGGTGATCTGCTCGGATCCGCGCCACAAGCAGAGGCAAGGTTAGTCAGGGCTTCCGCTCTCACAACTGAATGCAGACCTCCCAGCACCACTGAGCGGATACGCCGCTCACCCACGCCCGGACGGAGGCCGGGCCCCGATCAAAATCGGGAACGGGCTGGGAAAAGACCTCCGCATGAGATAAGAGGACACGCCACCTATGGCTCGACTAGTAGGCGTCGATCTGCCGCGCGACAAGCGGATGGAGATCGCGCTGACCTATATCTTCGGCATCGGCCGCACCCGCTCGAACGAGATTCTGGCGGCCACCGGCATCGACAAGGACCTGCGCACGCGGGATCTCAGCGACGACCAGCTGACCCACCTGCGTGACTACATCGAAGCCAACCTGAAGGTGGAGGGTGACCTGCGCCGCGAGGTGCAGGCCGACATCCGCCGCAAGATCGAGATCGGCTGCTACCAGGGTCTGCGGCACCGCCGCGGCCTGCCGGTGCGCGGCCAGCGCACCAAGACCAACGCGCGGACCCGCAAGGGCCCCAAGCGCACCATCGCAGGCAAGAAGAAGGCCAGGTAACCGCCATGCCACCAGCCAAGAAGACAGCCGCCGGCGCCAAGAAGGGCCAGAAGACGCGCCGCCGGGAAAAGAAGAACGTCCCGCACGGCGCGGCGCACATCAAGAGCACCTTCAACAACACGATCGTGACGATCACCGACCCGCAGGGCAACGTCATCGCCTGGGCGTCGTCGGGTCACGTGGGGTTCAAGGGCTCGCGCAAGTCGACCCCGTTCGCCGCGCAGCTGGCCGCCGAGAACGCCGCGCGCAAGGCCCAGGAGCACGGGGTCCGCAAGGTCGACGTGTTCGTCAAGGGCCCGGGCTCGGGCCGGGAGACCGCGATCCGGTCGCTGCAGGCCGCGGGCCTGGAGGTCGGCGCGATCTCCGATGTCACCCCCCAGCCGCACAACGGCGTCCGCCCGCCCAAGCGTCGGCGCGTCTAGAAGCGTCAGGAGATCTAGAACCCCATGGCTCGTTACACCGGACCCGTCACTCGCAAATCGCGCCGGCTGCGCACCGACCTCGTCGGTGGGGACCAGGCGTTCGAGAAGCGCCCCTACCCGCCCGGCCAGCACGGCCGCGCGCGGATCAAGGAGAGCGAGTACCTGCTGCAGCTGCAGGAGAAGCAGAAGGCCCGCTTCACCTACGGCGTGATGGAAAAGCAGTTCCGCCGCTACTACGAAGAGGCCGTGCGGCAGCCCGGCAAGACCGGTGAGGAACTGCTGCGCATCCTCGAGAGCCGGCTGGACAACGTCGTCTACCGCGCCGGGCTGGCGCGCACCCGACGGATGGCCCGCCAGCTCGTCACCCACGGCCACTTCACGGTCAACGGCGTGCGCGTCGACGTCCCCAGCTACCGGGTGTCGCAGTACGACATCATCGACGTGCGGGACAAGTCGCTGAACTCCGTGCCGTTCCAGATCGCGCGGGAGACCGCGGGCGACCGCCCGATCCCGAGCTGGCTGCAGGTGGTCGGGGAGCGCCAGCGCATCCTGATCCACCAGCTGCCCGAGCGCGCGCAGATCGACGTGCCGCTCACCGAGCAGCTGATCGTCGAGTACTACTCGAAGTAACTCAAGACCTCCTGCCGGCATCCGCTTGGCAGGAACCTAAGCGGCATCAAATAGCGGGTGCCGAGAAGGAGAACGAGAAACACCATGCTGATCTCACAGCGACCCACACTGTCGGAGGAAGTCGTCACCGACACCCGGTCCCAGTTCGTCATCGAGCCGCTGGAGCCGGGATTCGGTTACACCCTGGGCAATTCGCTCCGCCGCACGCTGCTGTCGTCGATTCCCGGCGCGGCCGTCACCAGCATCCGCATCGATGGTGTGCTGCACGAGTTCACCACCGTGCCCGGCGTGAAGGAAGACGTCACCGACATCATCCTGAACCTCAAGGGCCTGGTCGTGTCCTCGGAGGAGGACGAGCCGGTCACCATGTACCTGCGCAAGCAGGGCCCGGGCGAGGTCACCGCGGGTGACATCGTGCCGCCCGCCGGCGTGACCGTGCACAACCCCGCCATGCACATCGCGACGCTGAACGACAAGGGCAAGCTCGAGGTGGAGCTCGTCGTCGAGCGCGGCCGCGGCTACGTCCCGGCGGTGCAGAACCGGGCCTCGGGCGCCGAAATCGGCCGCATCCCGGTCGATTCCATCTACTCACCGGTGCTCAAGGTGACCTACAAGGTCGACGCCACCCGTGTCGAGCAGCGCACCGACTTCGACAAGCTGATCCTGGACGTGGAGACCAAGAGCTCGATCAGCCCTCGCGACGCGCTGGCCTCGGCCGGCAAGACGCTGGTCGAATTGTTCGGCCTCGCACGCGAACTCAACGTCGAGGCCGAGGGCATCGAGATCGGGCCGTCGCCGGCGGAGGCCGACCACATCGCGTCGTTCGCGTTGCCGATCGACGACCTCGACCTGACCGTGCGGTCCTACAACTGCCTCAAGCGCGAGGGCGTGCACACCGTCGGCGAGCTGGTCAGCCGCACCGAGTCCGACCTGCTCGACATCCGCAACTTCGGCCAGAAGTCCATCGACGAGGTGAAGGTCAAGCTGCACCAGCTGGGCCTGTCGCTCAAGGACAGCCCGCCGAGCTTCGACCCGTCGGAGGTTGCGGGTTACGACGTCGCCACCGGCACCTGGTCCACCGAGGCCGCCTACGACGACCAGGACTACGCGGAAACCGAACAGCTGTAGAGAAATTCCGTCCCGGTCCTACCTGATACGGGGACCGGCCCCGAATAGGAGATAGTCGCAATGCCCAAGCCCACCAAGGGCCCCCGCCTCGGCGGGTCGTCTTCGCACCAGAAGGCCCTGCTGGCCAACCTGGCCACGTCGCTGTTCGAGCACGGCCGGATCAAGACGACCGAGCCCAAGGCTCGGGCGTTGCGGCCGTACGCGGAAAAGCTGATCACGCACGCCAAGAAGGGCACGCTGCACAACCGTCGCGAGGTCCTCAAGAAGATCCGCGACAAGGACGTGGTGCACGCCTTGTTCGAGGAGATCGGGCCTTTCTTCGCCGACCGCAACGGCGGCTACACCCGCATCATCAAGGTCGAGGCGCGCAAGGGCGACAACGCCCCGATGGCCGTGATCGAGCTGGTGCGGGAGAAGACCGTGACCTCGGAGGCCGATCGGGCGCGCCGGGTCAAGGCGTCCAAGAAGGCTGACGCCCCTGTCGCGGCGGCGGCGGCGCCTCAGGCCGCGGTCGAGCCCGAGGCGGCTGAGGGCCCGACGGCCGACGAGGTCGTCGAGCCCGCCGAGGCCGAGGCCGGCGAGGCTGAGGCCGGCGAGGCCACGGAAGCCCAGGCCAAAGCCGAGGAGAAGGCCGAGAAGGCCATCGCCGCGCGCGCCGAGGCCGAGGCCGAGGCGAACGACGAGGCTGACGAGAGTTAGCGACCCGGATTCTCAGGTCCGCCTGCGGCTGCACATCGCCTACGACGGAACCGATTTCGCGGGCTGGGCAGCCCAGGCCGGGCAGCGGACCGTCGCCGGCGTCCTCGACGAGGCGCTGACGACGGTCTTCCGCGTTCCGGTGCGGCTGCGCGCGGCGGGACGCACCGACACCGGGGTTCATGCCACCGGGCAGGTCGCCCACGTCGACGTGCCCGCCGACGCGCTGCCCAACGCATACTCGCGCTCGGCCCGCGCCGGTGAGCCCGAATTCCTGGCGCTGCTGCGCCGTCTCGGCCGGTTTTTGCCCGCGGACGTGCGGGTGCTCGACATCGGCCGCGCGCCAGCGGGTTTCGACGCCCGATTCTCGGCGCTGCGACGTCACTACGCCTACCGGCTGTCGACGGCGCCCTACGGTGTCGAGCCGCAGCAGGCCCGCTACGTCACCGCGTGGCCCCGGGCCCTGGACATCGACGCGATGGCCATCGCGTCGCGAGACCTGGTGGGGCTGCACGACTTCGCGGCGTTCTGCCGGCACCGCGACAACGCCACCACCATCCGCGACCTGCAGCGGTTTGACTGGTCGCGCGAGGGTGACCTGATCACCGCGCACGTCACCGCCGACGCGTTCTGTTGGTCGATGGTGCGCTCGTTGGTCGGAGCACTGCTGGCCGTCGGCGAACATCGGCGCCCGGCCTCGTGGTGTCGCCAATTGCTATCCGCCACCGACCGATCGAGCGACTTCGCCGCCGCGCCCCCGCACGGGCTGACGCTGATCGGGGTCGACTACCCGCCCGACGACCAGCTGGCCGCGCGGACGTTGATCACGCGGGACCTGCGCACGCGCGGCTAGTGGCGATCGCGAGCGCGGCGTAGCCGCGCGATGCGGGTTGCCGCCACCGGAACTAGACGCGGCCCGCGACGAATCCCGCGGCCTGATTGGTCAGCCCGGGCACGTAGCCCAGGTGCGCGCTCCACTTATTGCCGTTCGAGCAGATCGGGTCGCCCGTGTTGCACAGGTCGATGGTCTTGCCGTCGAAATCCGGTGTCAGCGCGCTCATCAGGCCGCCCGCGCGCGCCGACGGGTTGCCGAACAGCGCGACGGCCGCGACGTGGTCGGCGGCCGCGGCGGGCAACGGCTGACGGAAGCCGAGGCCGGGAAGCGGTGCGGCGGTGACGATGTCGATGACGGCGGCGCCCTGCGAATACCCGCCGAGCACCACCTTGGTGTTCGGGCAGTTGTTCGCCATCTGCTGGACGTGGCTGCTGGCGTCGTTGGCGCCGTTGGTGGCGGCCAGGAAGTCCTTGCTGGCCGGGTAGTTAACCCCGTACGCGCCAACGCTTTTGCGGGTGTGCTGGCGCAGCGAGCCGATGAAGGCCTGGCCCACCCGGCCGACGCCGGGCGGTTCGTCGGTCCCGCGGGCGAACACCACCTCGACGTCGGGGCAGGACGCCGAGGCCAGCGGCATCAGCTTAGGCACGACGAAATACGCGGCCGCCGCAACGCATGCGGCGGCCAGCCCTAGCCGGATGAGCCTCACACGACGAGGCTACGGAGCTATGGTCAAGCGCCGGTAACGATTTAGACCAGGGGCGCTTGCAGGTTCGGCGCGGGCTCGTTCGGCGCGTTCGGCGCGGGGACCGACGGGCCGGAACCGGGCATCGACGGCCCGGGCCCAGGCGCCTGCGGACCGTAGCCGGGCATCTGCGGCCCGTAGCCCGGAACCTGCGGGGTGGACGCGGCCCGCAGCCTGGACGCGACGAAGGACGCCGCTTGTGTGGTGTACGCGGGGACGTAGCCCTCGGTGTGGCCGCTCCACTCGTTGCCCTGGCCGGCGTGGCAGATCGGGTCTTGCGGGTTGCACAGGTCGATCGCCTTGGACCCGAGCAGCGCGCTCTGGGTCGGCAGCGTCCCGCCGGCGCGGTCGGCGATGTCACCGAAGGTGGCAACCGCAACGATGTTGCTGGCGTATTGCGGCGGCAGCGAGTTGCCCCAGTTGATGCCGCCGATGGGAACGCCGGCCACGATGTCCATCACCGAGGCCCCCTGCGAGTAGCCGCCCAGCACGATCTTGGTGTTCGGGCACTTCTCCACGCTCTTCTTGACCCGGTCGATGGTGTCGTTCGCACCGTCGCCGCCGTGCAGCTGCAGCTTGCTGGCCGCGTAGTTCACCCCGTACGGCAGGATGTTCAGGCCGGTCTGCTGACGCAGCGAGTCGACGAACGCGTCGCCGACACGGCCGAGGCCGGGCGGCTCGTTGGTGCCGCGCGCGAAGATGACCTCGACGTCGGGGCAGTCGTCGGCGGAGGCGACCGCCGCAGTTGGGGTGAGCAGCAGGCCGGTCGCGGTGAGCAGTGCGGACGCGCCCAGGCCGGCCCAACGGCCTATGTGACAAAACACGCCGAAATTTTACCCGCATCCGGCCGAGGCGAAACTCGGGCGAGCTGTGGATGGACGGCCGCAGTGCGCCTGACGTGCGGCTTAACGTGACCCCGGGAGACGGATTCCACAATTTTTCGACTGTTTCGGGGTGACTTTGGACCGCATAAACCTCAGCGGCTACCGATTTCTGCTGCGCCGCCTCGAGTGCGCGTTGCTGGGCAGGGACGTCGACGAGGCGAATGAGTTGCGCCGGGCGCGCACGGCGCCGCTGGCGGTCGGGTGTGCGCTCACGGCGGTCGCCCTGGCGGGGTGCGCGTTGCTGGGCGTGCTGCGGCCGCATCCGGACCTCGGCCAGGCGCGCATCGTGCTGGCCCAACCATCCGGGGCGCTGTACGTGCGGGTGGGCGACACCTGGCATCCGGTGCTGAACCTGGCCTCGGCGCGATTGATCACGGCCACGGCCGCCAACCCGCAGCCCGTGCGCGACGCCGATCTGGTCCGCACCAAACGCGGTCCGCTGCTTGGTATCCCGGGTGCGCCGCAGCTGCTCGGCGAGCCGCTGTCGGCGCACGAGTCGGCCTGGACGATCTGCGACACCGGGGAGACCGGCGCGACGACGGCCGTCATCGGGCCGACCGACGGATCTTCGGTGCAGCAATTGGCTTCCGGCCACGCCCTGCTGGTGGCGCCGCCGTCGGGCTCGCCGGCCTATTTGCTCTACGGAGGGCGAAGGGCGGTGGTGGACCTCGCCGACACCGCGGTGGTTCGGTCGCTGCGGCTGGACGGCCGCGCGCCCAGGCCGGTGTCGCAGTCGCTGCTGAACGCGGTGCCCGAGGCCGCGCCGATACGCGTTCCCCGGATTCGCGGCGCGGGGGACGCGGCGGCCGGGCTGCCGGGATTTCCCGTCGGCAGCGTGCTGCGCGTCGCGCGCGGCGACGGCGACGACTACTACGTCGTCCTGGCCACCGGGGTCCAGCGCATCGGGCAGGTGGCCGCCGATCTGCTGCGGTTCAGCGACTCGCGCGGCACCACCAACCCCGTCGCCGTGGCGGCCGACGCTATCCGCGCCGCGGGCGTCGTCAACACGTTGCCGGTGGCCGGTTTTCCCGACCGGGCGCCGGCGCTGGACGACGACGACATCGTGTGCGTCACGTCGAAGCCCGCGCCGGCCGGGAATTTCGACACCGCGTTCCTGACCGGCGCTCGCCTGCCGGTGCCGTCCGGTCGGGCTCCGGTCACCCTGTCCCAGTCCGATGGCCGCGGCGCCGCGCTGGACGCGGTCTACCTGCCCCCCGGGCGCAGCGCCTACGCTCGCGGCAACGGCCGGGTCGGCACGCGCTACCTCGTCACCGACACCGGAGTGCGGTTCGCGGTCCGCGACGACGACGCCGCGCACGATCTGGGTCTTCCCGCGCCGATCCCGGGCCCGTGGCCGCTGCTGGCGGTGCTCCCGTCGGGACCCGAACTGAGCAGACAGAACGCGTCAGCCGCCCGGGACACGGTCCCGGGCACCCCGTAACCGGCCGGCCCCCCAGACGGCCGCCAACGCGAGGAGGCAGATGCCTGCGCCGCGCAACGCCATGGCGCGGGCGTGCGAATCGGGCGGCTTCAAGGGCGGCGCCGTGCCGATCGGCAGGGGCACCGGTTTGGAGGTGGTGGGCGGGACGGGGTCGGTGCTGACCGCGGCCAGCGCATCCACGGCGCCGTTGCCGACGAGCGGATCCCATCCGGCGGGCGGGTGGTGCGCGGTCGACTCGATGCGCTGCATCACCTGCCGCGCGGTGAGGGCCGGGAACCGGGCCCGGATCAGCGCGGCCAGCCCGCTGACGACGGGCGCGGCGTAACTGGTGCCGGAGACCGGCTGCGAACCCAGCGCCGTCACCGCCTCGCCGGTGGCCGCGACATCCACCCAGGGTCCGGCCAGGGTGAAAGCCGACGGCGTCTCGTCAGCGTTGACCGAACCGACCGTCAGCACATAGTCGTCGTACCAGGCCGGGCTGGCGACGACCGTGATCGTCTGCCAGGACGCGTCGGCGCGCTGCGGCGGGCACCGCCCGGCGCCGCCGGTGTTGCCCGCCGCGGCCACCACGACCGCATTCTTGACGTCCACCGCGTACGCGAGCGCCGCCCCCAGCGCGCGGTCGTCGGGCGCCGACGCGATTGGAACGCAGGCCACGGACGACACGTTGATCACCGACGCGCCGAGATCGGCCGCCGTCCGGATGGCCTTCGCCATGGTGTCGACGTCCCCGACCCCGCCGCCGGAGCGGTTCGCGGCGGGCGAGAATTTGGCGCTGGACTGGCGGATCGCGATCACCGTGGCCTCGGGCGCCACCCCGGCGAGGCCAGCGGCGCTTGAATCGGCTGCGGCAGCGATGATTCCGGCCACCAGGGTGCCGTGCGCGTCGCAGTCCTGGGTGCCGTCGCCGCCGGACACGTAATCCCCTCCCGGCACTACATCGGGCAGCCTGGGATGGCGCGCGACGCCGGTGTCGATGACCGCGACCCGCTGCCCGGCACCGCGGGTCAGCTGCCAGATCCGGGGCAGGTCGGCGAGGCGGGGTGTCCGGTCGCGGCCCGGCGCCGGGTCCGCCGTCAGCGTCGCGCAAACCTCGCGTTGCAGCGTGGGCCACGGCGGCGCCGGCAACGCCGGTGTGGGCAGCCATTTGTCGTCGACCTGGGGCGGCGAAACCGCCTGTGCCGCCGGTGTTCCCAGCTGGACCGCCACCGCGAGCGCCGCCAGTACGCGCGTTAGGCTGGCCACGCTCACCTGAACGTCAACCCGCGGACCGCGCCGTAGAGGCCGCACACCCAGCAGGCCATCGGGACCAGCGCGACCAGCGCCGCGCGCTCCAGCGCCGTTACGGCGCGGCCCCACAGCGGTGACAGCGACATCCGCGGGGCGACGAAACCCAGGTAAACCGCCGCGGCCACCAGGGCTGCCGTCATCGCGGCCACCCACGCGTCCTGCTGGGACAGGTTTAGGGCGATGACACCGAAAGTCGTTGCAATGGCGGTGATTCCGCCAGCGACCAATGCGGGCGTCGCCCGCCCGCCCGTCGACCGAGCGCGCAGCAGCAGCAGCGCGCCGGTCAGGGCGCCGAACGCGACGCAGCACGGGCGATGTGCACCGGCCAGCACGGTGACGACGGCACCGACCGCGGCCGTGCAGGAGAACCCCGCGCGCAGGCTGGTCAACCATTCCTCGGCGCGGGTCGCCTTGCTGTCCAGGTCCGGTGCCGGCGGCAGCTGCGGCGATAAGCGCGCCAGCGCGATCGAGACGCGGGGCGCCCCCTCGAGCAGGCCGACCGAGATCAGCGCCGCTACCGCGCCGATGGCGCGCACCGGTGCCGCGGTGACGACGCCCACCAACGCGCCGCCCCCGACGACCGCCGCCGCGCACGCCAGCGCGGTCAACGACACGACGCCGCAACCGGATACGCGCATCGCCAGCACCGCGGTCACGACCGCGGCCGCCGCGGCCAGCACCAGGTGCGGCAGGCCGGGGATGCCGGGCACCGATAGGCAGCCGGCTACCGCCGCGAACGCGGTCGCGATCAGGCCCAGCGCCAGCCCGGCGGTCGCATCCCCATACGTGCGGCGTGCGGCCGCCGCAAGAAGCAGGGCCGCCAATCCGGCCGAGGCCACGACGGCGACGGTGACATCGGTGACCCCGGTGCTGAACGCATGCCGGACAAGCGCCGCGGCACCGATCGCGGTGAGGCAGCCCGCCGAGGCCCCGCCGGCAAGCCGGGCCCCGTGCCGGCGGTTGCGGGCCCAGCTGCGGCTCGTCGCGGCCAGCGTCGCCGCCACGGCCTCCGCGACGTCGTCGTGCCGGGGCGTGGACGGCGGTATGACGTCCTGCGTCAGCACGAGAACGGTGCCGTCCCGGATCCCGTTCTGCGCCAATGTGGCCGATGCGCTCAGCGGGGCCGCTCCGGGCAGCGCCAGCCGGTAGTGCCTCGCCTCGCCCGAGCCGCCGGTGGCGCCGAGGATGTCGATGATCGACGGAATCAGCACCGCGACGGGAACGCCGGCGGGCAGGGCCAAATCGGTGACCGCGCCAGCGGCATGGACCGCCACGCGACGCAATCCCGGATCGGAGACAGGCATCAACGGCGACCCCCTTGAGTCGGATTGCCGCCACGCTAGCCAGCTTTCGGCCCTCCCGTGTCCGGTTGTCCACAGGTGAGTTGCCGCCGTTTCCGAGCGCTGCTTACCGTCTCCTCCCTGTAGGAGGGACGAGATGACTGAGTGCGTCGTGCCCGCGGTACGGCGGTCGCCGCCGACGTTCGCAACCGCGGACATCGCCGTCGAGGCACCGCAGGGCCTGCCGCCGCCGAGGTCATCACGGTGGGTGCCGGTTGCCGTGTCGGTCGTGACGCTCGGGGTGATGGCGGCGGTCTTCTTCTCCGGGTCGCCCGTGCCCCGCAACCCGATGTTCCTGGCATTCCCCGCGATGACCCTGGTTTCGATGGTGGTGACGCTGGCCGGGCATGGTCGGAGCTCACACCGCGGCATCGACGCCGACCGGGCCGACTACTTCGGATACCTCGGCCGGCTTCGCGCCGTCGCCACCGAAACGGCGGCCGCGCAGCGGCTTTCCCTCACCTGGACCCACCCCGATCCGGACACGCTGTGGACGTTGATCGGCGGCCCGCGAATGTGGGAGCGGCGAGCGTCCGACCCCGACTTCTGCCTGGTTCGTGTCGGCGTCGGGACGCAGCCGCTTGCCACGCGCCTGGTGCTCCCGGACCTCTCGTCCTCCGTGCGTCCGGATCCGGTCACCACGACGGCGCTGCATCGCTTCGTGGGCGCGCATTCGGTTGTTGCCGACGTGCCCGTCGCCATCGGCCTGCGCGGCGCCGGGCGGGTAACCGTCGGCGGAGATCCGGCGTCGGTCCGCGCCCTGCTGCGCGCGATGATCTGCCAACTGGCCGTGCTGCACCCTCCCGACCAATTGTTGATCGTCGGCGCGATTAGCGACGAGAATCGAGGCCATTGGGATTGGCTGAAGTGGTTGCCGCACAACCAACATCCGATCGCGGCCGATGCGGTGGGCCCCGCCCGCCTGGTGTATCGCAGCTTGGCGGAGGCGCGGCGCGCCCTCGCCGGCGTGCAGCCGGACGTGATCGCGCTCGCCGACCTGCACGACCGCGCCGCCTGCGGTGACTTCCCCGGTGCGACCCTCCTCGAGATCGGCGCTTGTGCCGACGGCGCGCCGGTGACGGTGGCTTGGCCCGACGAAACTCGACCCTTGGCGCGTCCCGACCGGATGGAACCGGTCGACGCGTTGGTGTGCGCCCGCCGGCTGGCCGGCTACCGCGTCGTCGGCGCGGCCGGTGCATCGGGCGGGTGGCCGGAACTGGCGGGGCTGGGTGGTCTCGCCGACTTCGACCCAATCGCCTTGTGGCGCGGCCGAGACCACCGCGACCGGCTGCGCGTTCCCCTCGGGACCGCGGCCGACGGCACGCCGCTGCATCTGGACATCAAGGAGGCCGCCCATGGCGGGATGGGTCCGCACGGGCTCTGCGTCGGCGCCACCGGATCGGGGAAGTCGGAGCTGTTGCGCACCATCGCCCTGGGGATGATGGCACGGAACTCCCCCGAGGCGCTCAACCTCTTGCTCATCGACTTCAAAGGCGGCGCAACGTTTCTCGACCTGGCGGCGGCGCCGCACGTGGCCGCCGTCGTCACCAACCTCGCCGACGAAGCGCCGCTGGTGGCCCGGATGAGCGACGCGCTGGCCGGGGAGATGGACCGGCGGCAAGGGCTACTGCGAAGGGCGCGCTGCGCCGGCGTCACGGCCTACGAAAGCGCGCGCCGGGCGGGCGCCCGGCTGGTCGCGCTGCCGACACTGCTGATCGTCGTGGACGAGTTTTCCGAAATGCTCAGCCAGCACCCGGAGTTCGCCGACGTGTTCGTCGCGATCGGCCGGTTGGGCCGGTCGCTGGGCATGCACTTGTTGCTGGCCAGCCAGCGGCTCGAGGAGGGCCGGCTGCGCGGGCTGGACGCCCACCTCTCCTATCGGATCTGCCTGAAGACGCTGTCCGCCGCCGAATCGCGGGCCGCCCTGGGAACGCCCGACGCCTATGAGTTGCCGAATACCCCCGGCGCCGGCTACCTGCGGCCGAACAGTGGTGAGCCGGTTCGCTTTCAGTCCGCGTTCGTGTCGGGACCGCAGCCGGCTGGCGGGCCCGCGGGTGGGCCGTCGCTAGCGGTGCGGGCTTTCGACACCGAAGTGGCCGGGCCGGTCGCCGGGGCGGGTGGCCAGCCGGCCGGGACCATCCTGCAGGCCGCCCTGGACCGGCTGGCCCGGCACGGACCGCCGGCGCACCAGGTCTGGCTGCCGCCACTGGGCGCGTCACCCGCGCTGGACACCCTGCTCGGCGATGCCGCGCCGGGCGACCTGAGCGTGCCGATCGGTGTCGTCGATCGTCCGTTCGAACAATGCCGCACGCCGTTGATGGTCGACTTGTCCGGAGCCGCAGGCAATGTCGCGGTCGTCGGAGCCCCACGATCGGGCAAGTCGACCGCGCTGCGCACCGTCGTCACCGCTTTGGGGGCCACCCACGATCCCGGGCGGGTGCAGTTCTACTGCCTGGACTTCGGTGGCGGGGCGCTGGGCGCGCTGCGGGCCCTGCCGCACGTGGGCGCCGTCGCCGGCCGAGCCGAGCCGGAGCTGGTCCGGCGCCTGGTCGCCGAGGTGGGATCCATCGTCCGGGCCCGGGAGGCCGACCGGTCCCAGGCGGGGCGCGCTGACGTCTTCCTCGTCGTCGACGGCTGGGCAAACCTGCGCCAGGAGTTCGAGGAACTCGACGCGCCGATCACGGCCCTGGCGGCACAAGGGCTTTCGTTCGGCGTGCATGTGGTGCTGTCGGCGTCGCGGTGGGCGGAGATCAGGCCGTCGCTCAAGGACCAGATCGGCACCCGCATCGAGTTACGGCTGGGCGACCCCGCGGACTCCGAGACCGACCGCAAGCGGGCGCACCAGGTGCCCCGCGACCGGCCGGGGCGCGGGCTGTCCTGCGACGGGCTGCATATGGTCGTCGCCCTGCCCACCGACCGGGTCGCCCCTGGCGAAAAGGTCGCACCGCCGATCCGGCTGCTTCCCGCGCGCGTAGACCACGAGGAGGTCGTGAACCGGGCGGGGCGGCTCGGCGCGCGCATCCTGCTCGGTCTGGGGGAGCGCCGCCTGCAGCCTGTCGCAGTCGAATTCGACCAACATCCGCACCTGTTGGTGCTCGGGGACAACGAGTGCGGAAAGACCGCCACGCTGCGCACCCTGTGCCGCGAGATCGTCCGGACGAAGAACGCCGCGGAGGCCCGACTGCTGATCGTCGACTTCCGCCGCAGCCTGCTCGGTGTCATCGAGTCGGAACACCTTGGCGGCTACACCATGTCGCCCGCCACGGTGGACGCTCTGCTGGCGGGTCTCCTCGACACCCTGCGGCGGCGAATCCCGCCGCCGGACCTGAGCCAGGCACAGCTGAAAGCCGGGTCGTGGTGGTCCGGGCCGGACATCTACCTGCTGATCGACGACTACGACCTGGTGGTCACACCCGCGGGCAATCCGTTGGCGGCCGTCGTCGAATTCCTGCCTTACGCCAGGGAACTGGGGCTGCACGTGGTCGTCGCTCGGCGCAGCGGGGGCGCCGAGCGCGCCTTGTTCGAGCCGCTGCTGGCGGGCCTGCGCGACCTCGGCTGCTTGACACTGACGATGAGCGGGCGCCCGGGCGAGGGCGCGCCGTGGGACTCGCGGCGCGCGGCGCGCTTGCCGCCGGGCCGCGGCCTCCTGGTCACGCGCGCCGGCGACGAAGAGCTGGTGCAGGTGGCGTGGAGCCCGCCGCCGTGATCAGGCACCGAGCCATCCTCGAGGCCGGCCCCGGCACGATCCGCCGATTGTGTTGCGGCACAGGCGTGGTTGCAGATGGCGACACATTTGAGATCGTGCGGGAGGCGCTGGGCGCGATCGACGATCCGGTGGCTTTGGTCGGAGGCCGCCCGGTGGCCGTCGACTCGCTGTGGTGCACGGCGCTGCGATCAGTGACCTGCGCGGACTGCGCGGGTCTGATCGTCGTGCATCCGTCGTGGTGGTCACCCGCGCGCGTCGGCGTGGTGACCGCGGCGGCCAGGTCCCTGGCCGGCGACGTGGCGACGCGTCCCCGATCGAGGCTGCTGAGCCAGGCCTGGGATGGCGGCGCGGCGGTGGTGGTGGAGATCGCCGAGCGGTTGGTCGCGGTCACCGAGGACTGTGCGGTCGCGGCGATCCCGCGCGGCGTGGAACCGGATTCCACAGCCGGGGACGCCGAGGAGGTCGCACGGGTCATCGCCGGGATGACGCGGCAGGCGGCGGCGCTCGTCGTGATCGACGCGCCCAGCGGAGTCGTCGGGGCGCCACAGCTGGCGGCGTCGCTCGCCGGGAACCTGCGCGGCAGCGGCCGGGCGGCGGTCGAGATCGGCGACGCCCGGCTGGCCGCCCTGGCGCGGTCGGCCCTGTCGGTGCCCGACGAACCCCCCGAGCCGCCGCTCGGCACCGATCATCGATCCCGCGCGCGCCTCACCACGGCTGCGCTCGCGGGCGTCGCCGCCGCGCTGACCGCGCTGCCCCTGGCGTTATCGGCCGTGGCTCCGTCCGGCCGCCATCACGCGCCGGCCCCGGCGGCGCTGCAAACGGCGGCGCCGGCCCCACCGACCTTTCTGGTCGAGGGCCGGGTCGCGTTGACGGTGCCCGCGGGCTGGGCCACCCAGCGCGTGGTCACCGGGCCCGGGTCGGCGCGAGTGCAGGTGACGTCGCCGTCGGATCCCGAACTGGCGCTGCACATCACGCAGTCGCCGGTGGCCGGCGAGACGCTCGGTGACACCGCCGAGCGGCTGAAACGGGCGATCGGCGCCGAGGCGGCGGGCGTATTCGTCGACTTCGACCCGGCGGCGATCAGCGCCGGGCGGCCCGCGGTGACCTACCGCGAAGTGCGCGCCGCGCACCACGTGCGATGGACGATCCTGCTGGACGGGCCGGTGCGGATCAGCATCGGGTGCCAAAGCCGTCCCGGCGACGACGAGTCCATCCGGGGGGCGTGCGAACAGGCGGTGCGTTCCGCGCACGCGATCGGGTGAGCCCCGAATCGGGCGGAACCAAACGGGGATCGGCACGGTCCAACTTCATATGGCGAACATCCTGAGCACCGACTTCGAGCTGATGCGTTCGGTCGCGGCCACGACGGACGCCCGCAACGACGAGATCCGGGCGATGCTGCAGGCCTTCATCGGCCGCATGGGCAGTGTCCCGCGCTCGGTGTGGGGTGGGCTCGCCGTCGCGCGCTTCAACGATGTCGTGGATCGCTGGAACGCCGAGTCGACGCGGCTGTATCACGCCCTGCACGCGATCGCCGAGACCATTCGGCACAACGAGGCCGCGCTGTCGGGGGCCGGCCAGGACCACGCGCGGCAGATCGCCGCCGCCGGCGGGAACCTGTGAGCGGGGGATCCAGGGTGGACCCGGTCCTGTCGTACAACTTCGGCGAAATCGAGTACTCGGTACGCCAGGAGATCCACACCACGGCGGCCCGTTTCAACGCGGCGCTCGACGAGCTCAGATCGCAGATCGCCCCGCTGCGGGAGGGTTGGACCAGCGAGGCGGCGGCCGCCTACCAGGCCGAACAGCTCAGATGGCACCAGTCGGCCACCGCGCTCAACCAGATACTGGTCGACTTGGGCAACGCGGTGCGCGACGGCGCCGACGAGGTGGCCGACGCCGACCGGCGGGCGGCGGGCAGCTGGGGACGTTAGGACGCAATGGCCCCTGTGTGGTCCCGGCGGGGGAGAGCCGCCGGGACCACACAGTCATTTTGACCTGCGGGGACGCGCATCGGTAAGCTGCTCGGTTGGCGTGCGGTACGCCGGGGCCTCGGGTCAATGTCGGTCGCCGAGATTCAGCCCCACCGCAGACCGCCTGACCGGCACCCGGCTCGACCCGGGATCCACCTCGAGAAGAGAAGGTAAGCGCTGTGCCCACCTACGCGCCAAAGGCGGGTGACACCACGCGGTCGTGGTACGTCATCGACGCCACGGACGTGGTGCTTGGCCGCCTTGCCGTCGCGGCAGCCAACCTGCTGCGCGGCAAGCACAAGCCGACGTTCGCCCCCAATGTCGACGGCGGTGACTTCGTCATCGTCATCAACGCCGACAAGGTCGCCCTCTCCGGCGACAAGCTGCAAAGCAAGCTGGCCTACCGCCACTCGGGGTATCCCGGCGGGCTGCACAAGCGCACGATCGGCGAGCTGATGGAAAAGCACCCGACCCGTGTCGTGGAGAAGGCGATCGTCGGCATGCTGCCCAAGAACAAGCTCAGCCGTCAGATTCAGCGCAAGCTCCGCGTCTACGCAGGTCCGGAGCACCCCCACACCGCTCAACAGCCGGTTCCGTACGAGATCAAGCAGGTGGCCCAGTGACCGAGACAACCGAGGCTGTAGACACCCCGGAGACCGCGGCGGTCCCGGAGGCCGAGGCCGCGCCCGCGCGTCCCGCCGAGTCGTTCGTGTTCGACCGGCCCATCCAGACCGTCGGCCGCCGCAAGGAGGCCGTGGTGCGGGTGCGCATCGTGCCCGGCACCGGCAAGTTCGACCTCAACGGCCGCAGCCTGGAGGACTACTTCCCCAACAAGGTCCACCAGCAGCTCATCAAGGCCCCGCTGGTCACCGTCGACCGGGTGGAAAGCTTCGACATCTTCGCCCTGCTGCACGGCGGTGGCCCCTCGGGTCAGGCCGGCGCGCTGCGGCTGGGCATCGCCCGGGCGCTGATCCTGGCCTCGCCCGAGGACCGGCCCGCGTTGAAGAAGGCCGGGTTCCTCACGCGTGACCCGCGTGCCACCGAGCGCAAGAAGTACGGGCTGAAGAAGGCGCGCAAGGCGCCGCAGTACAGCAAGCGCTGATCCGCATTACTTTCTGGCCGCAGCGTCGCATCTTTGTGCACAGTCTGCGGCGTGTCTGCGCACGATCACGCATGGTTTCGGTCAGAAAAGAACGGGCACGTTAGGTGTCAGACCGCCAACTGTGAGAGGTTTGTCCGCATGGGTCGACTATTCGGCACCGACGGTGTTCGCGGGGTCGCCAATCGCGAGTTGACCGCCGAGCTGGCGTTGGCCCTGGGCGCCGCCGCGGCCCGGCTGCTGGCCAGCCCGGACCGGCCCGGCCGGCGCGTCGCCGTGATCGGCCGCGACCCGCGGGCCAGCGGCGAAATGCTGGAGGCCGCGGTGATCGCGGGGTTGACCAGCGAGGGCGTCGACGCGTTGCGGGTGGGGGTGCTGCCCACCCCGGCGGTGGCCTACCTGACCGGCGCCTACGATGCCGACTTCGGGGTGATGATCTCCGCGTCGCACAACCCGATGCCCGACAACGGCATCAAGATCTTCGGTCCCGGCGGCCACAAGCTGGACGACGATACCGAGGACCAGATCGAGGAACTGGTGGCGGCCGGGCCGGGGTTGCGCCCGGTCGGCGCCGGGATCGGCCGCCGCATCGACGCCGAGGACGCCGCCGACCGCTATCTGCGCCACCTGTCGAAGGCCTGCACGCTGCGCCTGGACGGCCTGACCGTGGTGGTCGACTGCGCCCACGGCGCGGCCTCGTCGGTGGCGCCGCGCGCCTACCGCGCGGCCGGCGCCCGGGTCATCGCGATCAACGCCGATCCCAACGGGCTGAACATCAACGACGGTTGCGGCTCCACGCACCTGGATTCGCTGCGGGCGGCGGTCGTCGAGCACCGCGCCGACCTGGGCCTGGCGCACGACGGGGACGCCGACCGTTGCCTGGCCATCGACGCCAACGGGGAGCTGGTCGACGGCGACGCGATCATGGTCGTGCTCGCGCTGGCGATGCGCGACGCCGGCGAACTGGCGTCCGACACGCTGGTGACCACCGTGATGAGCAACCTCGGCCTGCACCTGGCCATGCGGAAGGCCGGCATCGCCGTGCGCACCACTGGCGTCGGCGACCGCTACGTCCTCGAGGAGCTGCGGGCCGGCGACTACAGCCTCGGCGGCGAACAGTCCGGGCACATCGTGATGCCCGCGGTGGGTTCCACCGGCGACGGCATCGTCACCGGGCTGCGGTTGATGACCCGCATGATGCAGACCGGTTCGTCGCTGGCCGACCTTGCCACCGCGATGCGCGCGCTGCCGCAGGTGTTGATCAACGTCAGGGTCGCCGACAAGGCCACCGCCGCCGCGTCCGCTTCGGTGCGGGCCGCGGTCGAACAGGCCGAGGCCGAGCTGGGTGATACCGGCCGGATCCTGTTGCGCCCCTCGGGAACCGAACCGATGATCCGCGTCATGGTGGAGGCGCCCGAGGAGGGCCTCGCGCAGCGGGTGGCCTCGCGCGTCGCCGAGGCGGTCAGCGCCGCGCGCTGATCGTTCCGCCTGGAACCCCGTCGCGGCGTCCCGCGTCGGACTAGGCATGAGATTCGACAGCTCGGGTGCCCACAAGGCCGCCGTTCAGCTGGGCGCGGCCGCCGACCTCCTCGACCGCGCGATCGCAGATCACCTGGGGCGGTTGGCGTTTGGCGGGTCCAGCGCCGGCCGGGCGCACGCGGCACGGGGCGACGCGCTGCGCGTGGAGTTGCAGCGGTTGACGGCCGAGGTGACGCGCTGGGCGCGGGCGGTCGCCGAGGCCGCCGCCGCGCTGCGCGCCGCCGCCGACCGCTACGCCGACGCGGAGCTGTCCGCCGCGGCGCGGATCGCCTGAGGATGGCCGAGCGGTTGGACGTCGCCGAGCGCCTCGCGGAGGGCCGGCCCGCCCTCGAGCGCACCGAGACCTACGTGGCCGCCTGCCACACGCTCGGCTACCAACATCCCGACCTGACGGCGCATCCCGCCCAGCTGCGCGACTGGTACGGCAGCGAAGACGGCCTCGACCTGCGCGCGCTTGATCGCGACTGCGCGGAACTGCGGGCCGCGGGCGCCGCGGTCGTCGACGCGCTGCGCATGCAGCGCGCCGGGCTTGCCGAGCTGACCGCGGCATGGACGGGCCAGGGCGGGGACGCCGCGATCCGGTTCCTGGAACGCCAGTGCGACGCCGCGAACACGGTGGCCGCCGAGGTCCGCGCGACCGCCCAGCGGTGCGAGTCGCTGCGCGACAACCTGTGGTACCTGGTCGATTCCAAGGTCGCGACCACGATCGCCATCGACGAGCGCACCCGGGCACAGCGCCCGGCGTGGTTGGCCGCGGCGACGGCGGTCACCACCGGGGTCGGGGATCGGACGGGCGCCGAAGAGGTTGTGCGGCAGCAGGTTATTCCCTATGTGGACAACGAGATTCGCGAGGACTGGCTGACGACGATGCGGTCCACGGTGGAGGGGGTCGACACGGCCTACGACATGGTGATTGACCGCATGGCCGCCGCGCCGGCGGTGAGCTTCGAGGTTCCCGGTGATCTCGGGCCGGGCTATCGGCCGCTTCCGCCCGCCGCCACGGCGGCGCCCGCGCCGGTGTCGCCCGCCGCGGTGGCCGGTCACCCGGCGGATACCGTTGCGCCCCCGGCGGCCGCCCCGCCGGCCGCCGCGCCGACGGCGCCCGCCGCGTTTCCCGCGGCGCCGCTGCCCGACCTGGGCGGCGTGGGGGCGATGCCTGGCGCCGACGCCGGCGGCGGAATGGGTGGACTGGGTGGTCTCGGTCTCGGCGGCCTGGCCGGCCGCATCGTCGACGCGATGGGATCCCTGCTGGGTTCGGCGGGTGACCGGGCGGATACCGAGGACGCCTTCGATGACGAGGACCCGTTCCACCCGGACGACGCCGACGACGAGGCCGACGAGCCGGACGAGGCCAAGGAGGTGGAGAAGTCCCCCGACACCGAGACGGCCAAGCCCGCCGAAGAGGCCCGACCGGTTGACGCGCCGCCGGAACCAGCGCCCGCGCCACACGTTGCGCCCGCACCCGTCGCCGCGCAGCCGCCCGCCGAGCCGGCGCCCCCGGCCGACCCGCACGCGACGCCGTGCGAAATCGCCGCCGACCAGCTTCCGCAGGCCGGGCAGTGACGGCTCAGGCGGGCCGCAGCGCCAACACGTCCTCGACGAAGCGCACGGCCTCGGCGGGGTCGGCGGACAGGGGATTGACCAACAGCGTCGTCACGCCCGCCTCGGCGAAGGCGGCCAGGCGTTCGGCGACGTAGCTGCGGGGGCCCACCAGCGACATCCCGCGCACCAATTCGTCGGGCACCAAGTCGATGGCCTCGTTCTTGCGGCCCGACAGGTACAGCTCCTGGATGCGGTCCGCGACTTCGCCGAACCCGTAGCGCGTGGCCAGGTCGTGATAGAAGTTGCGGCCCTTGGCGCCCATCCCGCCGATGTAGAGGGCCAGGTTGGGCTTGACCCAGGCGAGGCGGTCCTGCACGCCGTCGCCGATGGCCAGCGACGCGTGCACCATGACGTCGAGCGGGCCCAGCGCGGGATCCCGTTTGGCCATGCCGGCGGCCAGCGCATCACCCCACACCAGATGGGCCTTCTCCGGAAGGTAGAAGACCGGCTGCCAGCCCTCGGCGATCTCGGCGGTCAGCTCCACGTTCTTGGGGCCCAGCGCCGCGATCATGATCGGAATGCGTTCGCGCACAGGGTGATTGATCAAATGCAGTGCTTTACCCAGGCCGGTGCCGCGCCCGGCGGGCAACGGGATTTGGTAGTGCTTCCCGTCGAACTGCACCCGCTCGCGCCGCCAGACCTGGCGGCAGATCTCCACGACCTCGCGGGTGCGCCCGAGCGGGGCGTCGAACGCCACGCCGTGAAAACCCTCCATCACCTGGGGGCCGGACGTGCCGATCCCAAGGCGAAACCGCCCGTCGGACACGTAGTCCAGGCCCGCGGCCGTCATCGCCAGCAGCGACGGCGTGCGGACGTAGATGGGGACCACCCCGGAGGCCAGCTCCACCCTGCTGGTCTTGGCGGCCAGATACCCGAGCTGGCTGATCGCGTCGTAGGAATAGGCCTCGGCCACCACCGCGACGTCGATGCCGGACTTCTCGAGTTCGACGACGCGGTCGACGGCCTCGTGAAAGCCGCCCGAGTAATTGAGAGCGATCCCGATTCGCATCAACGACAGATACCACGGTGAGCGCGCCGCTCGGCCACGGGGCGCGTCACTTCAGCAGCGCGACGACCTTCTCTTCCAGCGCGATCGGGTCGGCCTCGGGATCCACCGGGTCCGTCCCGGGCAGCTTCACCTCCGGGTCGGCGAAGTCGCGGTAGGTCTTGTCGCCACCCAGGGCGTAGAGCAGGTAGCCGGTCAGCAGCGCCCGCACCGAGCGCTGGGTGCGCCGGTGCGGGCCGGCCAGCCCGAACACCTTCGCCAGCCGCCGGCCCTCGACCAGCCCGTCGGGTTCGGCCTTGTGCACGATGCGCAACGTCGCGGCATCCCAGGACTCGGCCAGCGCCAGCGCGTGGGAGTTCAGCGACTTCGGGTCCCCCGGCGCGGTCAGGATCAACCCCGGGACCTGCAGCGTCGCGGCGGGCTGGGCGGCCGGGGGGCTGGTGACCGTCGGAAAGAGCGCCGCCACGGCCGCGGGCTTCTCGCGCATCCCGGCCGCGGCGAACACGGCGGCCGAGCCGCCGAAGCCGTGGCCCACGACACCGAGTTTGGCCGGGTGCACGCTGACGTTCCCCGGCCCCAGGCGCACCCCCGACACGATGTCGAGGGCGGTGCCGAGGTCGAAGGCGAAGTTCAGCACCGAGGGCGCCAGGGCGCGCTGGGTGTCGGGCGCCCCGGCCACGATGCCCCACGACGCCAGATGCTCGAGCAGGCCCGCGTAGCGCGCGGCGCCGGCGAGCCAGTCGTGGCCGAACGCGACCCCCGGCAGGTTCAGCCCGGACTCCGGGGTGTACACCACCCCCGGCAAACCGGCGAAGGCCAGGTCACCGCGCAAAACCCGGTGCGGGCCACGGCGGTGCAGGGCTGCGACGAGCTTGCGGATCCGGGGCACGGAACGACGTTAGCGCATCTCGGCTGCGCGTCGGGTTGGCAGACGACCGCCGGGCGGGCTCAGGCCGTCACCTCCACCAGACCCACCCGCCAGCACACCGCGTACACCTCGCGAACCGCGACGCTCAGCAAACGGGTGGCCGCGTCGAGCATCGGATCGCCCCCGGCGCCGATCGGCGGGCGGGAACCCCGGGCGCGCGGCGTCGCGATCATTTCGTCGTGCAGGACTGCGGTCATGGTGATTCCCTCCTCGCAAACGGCTCGATGTCGATGAACACAGCGTCGGGCCGGCCCCTTGGCGGATCCTCCACAAGTTCTTGGATCGGGCCCCACGGCACCCAGCGCACAGGCGTGAGACGCGTATTTGCGCAGGTCGGCGCCGCGCTGGCGATCTTGGGGCGGGCGCTGCACTACCCTGATCAGGATGTGCGGAATTGTCGGCTACGTCGGGCAGCGCCCGGCCTGCGAGGTCGTCATGGACGCGCTGCGCCGGATGGAGTACCGCGGCTACGACTCGTCGGGAATCGCGCTGGTCGACGGGAAAGGCAAGCTCACCGTGCGGCGCCGCGCGGGCCGGCTGGCCAACCTGGAGGAGGCGCTGGCCGAGACGCCGGAGCTGTCCGGCACCACCGGCTTGGGCCACACCCGCTGGGCCACCCACGGTCGCCCCACCGACCGCAACGCGCACCCGCACCGCGACGCCGCCGGCAAGATCGCCGTCGTCCACAACGGCATCATCGAGAACTTCCCGGCCCTGCGCCACGAGCTGGAGGCCGCGGGCGTCGAGTTCGCCAGCGACACCGACACCGAGGTGGCGGTACACCTGGTGGCGCAGGCCTACCGGCACGGCGCGACCGCCGGTGATTTCCCGGCCTCGGTGCTGGCGGTGCTGCGCCGGCTCGAGGGCCACTTCACCCTGGTGTTCACCAACGCCGACGAGCCGGGAACCATCGTGGCCGCCCGCCGCTCGACACCGCTGGTGCTCGGCATCGGCGACGGCGAGATGTTCGTCGGCTCGGACGTGGCGGCGTTCATCGAACACACCCGCGACGCCGTCGAACTCGGCCAGGACCAGGCCGTGGTGATCACCGCGGACGGCTACCGCATCCTGGATTTCCACGGCAGCGACGACGCCGCCAACGCCCGCGAGTTCCACATCGACTGGGACCTGGCAGCGGCCGAAAAGGGCGGCTACCCCTACTTCATGCTCAAGGAGATCGCCGAGCAGCCCACCGCGGTGGCCGACACCCTGCTCGGGCACTTCGTCAACGGCCGGATCGTCCTCGACGAGCAGCGCCTGTCCGACCAGGAACTGCGCGAGATCGACAAGGTGTTCGTGGTCGCCTGCGGCACCGCGTATCACTCCGGGCTGCTGGCCAAGTACGCGATCGAGCACTGGACCCGGCTGCCGGTGGAGGTCGAGCTGGCCAGCGAATTCCGCTACCGCGACCCGGTTTTGGACCGCAGCACGCTCGTCGTCGCCATCTCGCAGTCCGGCGAGACCGCCGACACCCTGGAGGCGGTCCGGCACGCCAAGGAGCAGAAGGCCAAGGTGCTGGCGATCTGCAACACGAACGGCTCGCAGATCCCGCGTGAGTGTGACGCGGTGCTCTACACCCGCGCCGGGCCGGAGATCGGCGTCGCGTCCACCAAGACCTTCCTGGCGCAGATCGCCGCCAACTACCTCGTCGGGCTGGCGCTGGCGCAGGCCCGCGGCACCAAGTATCCCGACGAGGTACAGCGCGAGTACCGCGAGCTGGAGGCGATGCCGGACCTGGTGGCCCGGGTGCTCACGATGATCGAGCCGGTGACCGCCCTGGCGCACCGGTTCGCCCAGTCCTCGACCGTGCTGTTTCTGGGTCGCCACGTCGGCTACCCGGTGGCCCTGGAAGGCGCGCTGAAACTCAAGGAACTGGCCTACATGCACGCCGAGGGGTTCGCCGCCGGCGAGCTCAAGCACGGCCCGATCGCGCTGATCGAAGACGGCCTGCCGGTCATCGTCGTCATGCCCTCGCCCAAGGGCTCGGCCACGCTGCACGCCAAGCTGCTGTCCAACATCCGCGAGATCCAGACCCGCGGCGCGGTCACCATCGTGATCGCCGAGGAGGGCGACGACACCGTGCGCCCCTATGCCGATCACCTGATCGAAATCCCCTCGGTGTCAACCCTTCTGCAGCCGCTGCTCTCGACCATCCCGCTGCAGGTGTTCGCCGCGTCGGTCGCGCAGGCCCGCGGCTACGACGTCGACAAGCCACGAAACCTGGCCAAGTCCGTCACCGTCGAATAAAGGGTGGGCGTCGTGGCGAACGCATCGGTGGGGACGCGGCTGCGGAACATCTGGCTCGCGGTGTGGCATTTCGTCACCGGCGCTCCGCTGACCTACATCTGGCTGTTCGTGCTGATGATCACGACGATCATCCAGAACGAACTGCCCGGGCGGCAGCTGCACGGGGTGCTGTTACACCGGTCGACCAACATTCACGCGCTGGGCACCGATCCGCTCGATGTGCTGTTCTCCAGCCTGCTGTGGATCGACGGCAAGAACCTCGAACCGTATCTGCTGCTGTTCACCTTGTTCCTCGCGCCTGCCGAGCACTGGCTCGGCCACTTGCGTTGGCTCACCGTCGGATTGACCTCCCACATCCTGGCCACCTACATCAGCGAGGGCATCCTGTACTACGCGATCGAGGAACACGAGGCGTCGGAGAGGCTGGTGCACGCCCGCGACATCGGGGTCAGCTACTTCCTCGTCGGCGTGATGGCCGTGCTGGCCTATCACATCGCGCGGCCGTGGCGCTGGGGCTACCTGGGTGTGCTGTTCGTCATTTTCGGTTTCCCGTTGCTGATGATGAACCGCCACGAGCTCAACTTCACCGCGATCGGTCACTTCGCCGCGATCCTCATCGGGCTCTGCTTCTATCCGATGGCGCGGGAGCGCCGGCGGCCGCCGCTGAATCCCGCGCGACTCAAAACGGCCTTCCGGCGGATCGGTACCCGCGAGGCTTAGCTAGGTTCGCCGGGCAATGACATACTGCAGCCCGGAAAGCCTGCTCTGATCGGCGTCGACAGGCGCCGGAATCCCGTGCGCGGCAAGCAGTTCCGGAATCCCGCTGGTGGCCGTCGACCAGCCGTGGGCGCCGAGGTAGTCGACCACGTCGTTGCGTTCGCCGGCGTACCACAGGTCGGTCATCTCGATGTCGAAGCCGTGTTGGCGCCACTGGTCGGTCACCGCACCCATGCGGTCGGCCATCGCCTGCACGGCATCGCTTGGGCCCCTGAGGTTCTCGGTGGCCAGCTGACTGCCCGCGGGGCTCAGCGCGGTGATGTTGTCCAGCAACCGGTCTTGGGCCTCGGGCGGCAGGAACGGCATCAGGCCTTCGGCGCTCCACGCGGTCGGTCGGGCCGGGTCCAGGCCCGCCCCGCGCAGCGCCGCGGGCCAGTCGTGGCGAAGGTCCACCGCTACCGCGCGCCGGTCGGCGGTCGGGGTGGCGCCCAGCTCGGCCAGGGTCGCGGCCTTGAATTCGAGGACCCGCGCCTGGTCGATCTCGAACACGGTGGTCCCCGGCGGCCAGGGCAGCCGGTAGGCGCGGGCGTCGAGCCCCGACGCCAAAATCACCGCCTGGCGCACCCCGTCTTCGGCCGCGGCCAGAAAGAAGTCGTCGAAGAACCGGGTGCGAATGCCCATCATGGCGCCCATCCGTGCCATGCCCCAGTCGCCGTTGTCGTCGACCTGCGCGGCGTCCAGCTCGCCGCTGGCCACCCGGGTGAAAAAGTCCACGCCGACCGCGCGCACCAGCGGCTCGGCGAAGGGGTCGCTGATCAGTGCGTTCGGCCCGCGGCTGGCCAGCGCGCGGCCCACCGCCACGCCGGTGGCGGTGGCCCCCACGCCGTTGCTCAGGTCCCAGGTGTCGTCGTCGGTGCGTGCCATAAGCGCTCCCGTCTTTCGATCGAGCCGTGCGCGACTGTACGCCGGGGCATGGAATGCTTGCGTCGATGCGGCACTACTACTCCGTGAACGCGATCCGCGACGCCGAGGCGCCGCTGCTGGCCAGCCTCCCCGACGGCGCATTGATGCGACGCGCGGCCTTCGGCCTGGCCACGGAGATCATCGCCGAGCTGGCCGGCCGCACCGGCGGCGTGGCCGGCCGCCGGGTGTGCGCGGTCGTCGGGTCGGGCGACAACGGCGGCGACGCGCTGTGGGCGGCGACCTTCCTGCGCCGCCGCGGCGCGGCCGCCGACGCGGTGCTGCTCAACCCCGAACGCACCCACCGCAAGGGGCTGGCCGCCTTCCGCAAGGCCGGCGGCCATGTCGTCGAAAGTATCTCGCCCGCAACGGATCTCATCATCGACGGCGTCGTCGGCATCTCCGGCTCGGGACCGTTGCGACCGGCGGCGGCCGAGGTGTTCGCCGCAGCCGCCGGCATCCCGGTGGTCGCCGTCGACATCCCCAGCGGCATCGACGCGGCGACCGGCGCGATCACCGGCCCCGCGGTGCACGCCGCGCTGACCGTCACCTTCGGCGGGCTCAAACCCGTGCACGCGCTCGCCGACTGCGGCCGCGTCGAGTTGATCGACATCGGCCTCGACCTGCCGCGGACGGACGTGCTGGGTTTCGAGGCCGCCGAAGTCGCGGCGCGCTGGCCGGTGCCCGGCCCGCACGACGACAAGTACACCCAGGGCGTGACGGGCGTGATGGCCGGATCGTCCACCTACCCCGGCGCGGCCGTCCTGTGCACCGGCGCGGCCGTCGCGGCGACCTCCGGCATGGTCCGCTACGCCGGCAGCGCGCACGAACAGGTCCTCGCGCAGTGGCCGGAGGTGATCGCGTCGCCCACCCCGGCGGCGGCCGGGCGGGTGCAGGCCTGGGTCGTCGGGCCGGGATTGGGCACCGACGAAACCGGGGCCGCGGCGCTGTGGTTCGCGCTCGAGACCGACCTGCCGGTGATCGTCGACGCCGACGCGCTGACAATCCTGGCGGCCCACCCCGAATTGGTGGCAAATCGGGGGGCGCCGACGGTGCTGACCCCGCACGCGGGTGAATTCGCCCGCCTGGCGGGTAACCCACCCGGCGATGACCGCATCAAGGCATGCCGCACGCTGGCCGACACGTTCGGTGCCACCGTGCTGCTCAAGGGAAACGTCACGATCGTCGCCGATCCGGGCGGCCCGGTGTACCTCAACCCCGCCGGGCAGTCGTGGGCGGCCACCGCCGGGTCGGGCGACGTCCTGTCCGGAATGATCGGCGCGCTGCTGGCGTCCGGGCTGCCGGCCGCCGAGGCGGCCGCGGCCGCCGCCTTCGTACACGCGCGCGCGGCGGCCCTGTCGGCCGCCGACCCGGGCCCGGGAGAGGCGCCGACCTCGGCGTCGCGGATCGTCCCGCACATCCGGGCCGCCCTGGCCGCCATATAGACATATAGAGAGGATCCGTAGTGCCCCAACACCCGTCCGTGCCCGCGCACTCGCTCGCCCCCGCCTACACCACCCGCCTGTTCACCGCCCCCGTGCCCGCGCTGCGGCTGCCCGAGGAGTCGATGGACCCCGAGGCCGCCTACCGGTTCATCCACGACGAGTTGATGCTCGACGGCAGCTCGCGGCTGAACCTGGCCACGTTCGTCACCACGTGGATGGATCCCGAGGCCGGCAAGCTGATGGCCGAGACGTTCGACAAGAACATGATCGACAAGGACGAATACCCGGCCACCGCGGCCATCGAGCAGCGCTGTGTCTGCATGGTCGCCGACCTGTTCCACGCCGAACACCTCAAGGACGACGACCCCTCGAGCGCGATCGGGGTGTCCACCATCGGCTCGAGCGAGGCGGTGATGCTCGGCGGGCTGGCGCTGAAGTGGCGCTGGCGCCAGAAGGTCGGCTCTGATTGGAAGGGCCGCACGCCCAACCTGGTGATGGGTTCCAACGTCCAGGTGGTGTGGGAGAAGTTCTGCCGTTACTTCGACGTCGAGCCGCGGTATCTGCCCATGGAGGAGGGCCGCTACGTCATCACCCCCGAGCAGGTCGTCGACGCGGTCGACGAGGACACCATCGGCGTGGTGGCGATCCTGGGCACCACCTACACCGGGGAGCTCGAGCCCATCGCGCAGATCTGCAAGGCGCTGGACAAGCTGGCCGCCGGCGGGGGCGTGGACGTACCCGTGCACGTCGACGCCGCCAGCGGGGGCTTCGTGGTGCCGTTCCTGCACCCGGATCTGGCGTGGGATTTCCGGCTGCCCCGGGTGGTGTCGATCAACGTCAGCGGCCACAAGTACGGGCTGACCTACCCCGGCATCGGATTCGTGGTGTGGCGCAGCGCCGAGCACCTGCCCGAGGACCTGGTCTTCCGCGTCAACTACCTGGGTGGCGACATGCCGACCTTCACGCTGAACTTCTCGCGCCCGGGCAACCAGGTGGTCGCCCAGTACTACAACTTCCTGCGGCTGGGACGCGAGGGATACACGAAGGTGATGCAGAGCCTGTCGTCGACGGCGCGCTGGCTGGGCGAGCAGCTGCGCGAGGGCGAGCACTGCGAGCTGATCTCCGACGGTTCCGCGATCCCGGTCGTCAGCTTCCGGCTGTCCAAGGACCGCGGCTACACCGAGTTCGATGTGTCCCACGAGCTGCGCGGCTACGGGTGGCAGGTGCCCGCCTACACCATGCCCGACAACGCCACCGACGTGTCGGTGCTGCGCATCGTGGTGCGCGAGGGGTTCTCCGCCGACCTGGCCCGCGCGCTGCACGACGACGCCCGTACCGCGCTGGCATCGCTGGACAAGGTCAAGCCCGGCGGGCACTACGACTCCCAGCACTTCGCGCACTGAGGGACCGACGCGCCCAACGTCGACTTGTTGGGCTGACCAGGGCGAATCCTCGACAACAAGTCCACGTTCGGCGTCGGTTCCTGGGCCTCTGGGACAATAGCGGCCATGGCTGTAACGCCGATATCGCTGACGCCCGGCGTCCTCGCCGAGGCCGTCGTGGACTTGGGCGCCATCGCGCACAACGTGCGGGTGCTACGCGAGCACGCCGGCGCCGCGCAGGTCATGGCCGTCGTCAAAGCCGACGGCTACGGCCACGGGGCCACCCGGGTCGCCCGCGCGGCGCTGTCGGCCGGGGCGACCGAGCTGGGTGTCGCCACCGTCGACGAGGCGCTGGCGCTGCGCGCCGACGGCATCACCGCGCCGGTGCTGGCCTGGCTGCACCCTCCCGGCGCCGACTTCGGGCCGGCGCTGCTGGGCGACGTGCAGCTCGCCGTGTCCTCGGTGCGCCAGCTCGACGAGGTGCTCGACGCCGTGCGCCGCACCGGTCGGACGGCCACGGTGACCGTCAAGGTCGACACGGGCCTGAACCGCAACGGCGTCGCCCAAGCGCATTACCCGGCGCTGCTGGACGCCCTGCGCCGCGCCGCCGCCGAGGACGCCGTCCGGACGCGGGGCCTGATGTCGCACATGGTGTACGCCGACCAGCCCGGCAACCCCATCAACGACGTTCAGGCCCAGCGGTTTACCGACATGCTGGCGCAGGCGCGCGAGGCGGGGCTGCGCTTCGAGGTTGCGCACCTGGCGAATTCGTCGTCGACGATGTCGCGTCCCGACCTGGCCTTCGACCTGGTGCGGCCCGGCATCGCGGTGTACGGCCTGAGCCCAGTGCCCGAGCTCGGCGACATGGGGCTGGTCCCGGCGATGACGGTGAAATGCCCGGTGGCGCTGGTGAAGTCGATTCGCGCGGGGGAGAGCGTCTCCTACGGTCACACCTGGACCGCGCAACGCGACACCAACCTCGCGCTGCTGCCGATCGGCTACGCCGACGGCGTGTTCCGCTCGCTCGGCGGCCGGCTGGAGGTGCTGATCAACGGCAGGCGCCGCCCCGGCGCCGGGCGGATCTGCATGGACCAGTTCGTGGTCGACCTCGGTCCCGGGCCGGTCGATGTGGCCGAGGGCGACGAGGCGATCCTGTTCGGGCCCGGCACCCGGGGCGAACCCACCGCGCAAGACTGGGCGGATCTGCTCGGCACCATCCACTACGAAGTGGTCACCAGCCCTCGGGGGCGGATCACCCGAACCTATCGCGAGGCCGAAACCGTTGAGCCCTGACAGAACCCGCAGGCGCCACAGGCGCAGGGCCTGGCTTGCGGGAGGCGCCGGGGTGACCGCCGTCGCCACCATCGTCGGGGCCTCCGCCCGCCGATCGATCACGCAACGCGCCATCCCCGTCGAAGACCCTTATGCCGACGAGGATTTCGATACGATCGACAACGACCGCGCGTACGTGGTGACCACCCCCGACGGGGTGCCGCTGGCGGCCCGCGAAGCCGGCCCGGTGGATGCGCAGGTGACCATGGTCTTCGTCCACGGATTCTGCCTGCGCATGGGCGCCTTCCATTTTCAGCGGACCCGGCTGCCGGACCGGGTGAGTGAACGGGTCCGCATGGTGTTCTACGACCAGCGCGGGCACGGCCGCTCCGGCGCCGCCGCGCCCGAGACCTACACGCTCAACCAGCTGGGCCAGGACCTGGAGACCGTGCTGAACGAGGTGGCGCCCCGCGGCGTCGTGGTGCTGGTCGGCCATTCGATGGGCGGCATGACCGTGTTGTCGCACGCCCGCCAGTTCCCCGACGCCTATGGGAAGCGGATCGTCGGCGCCGCGCTGATTTCCTCTGCGGCCGAAGGGGTCACGCGCTCGCCGCTGGGCGAGATCCTGAAAAACCCCGCGCTGGAAGCGTTCCGGTTCACCGCCCGCTCGGCGCCCAAGCTGATGCACCGCGGCCGCAACGTGTCGCGTTCGCTGATCGGCCCGATCCTGCGCGCCGCGTCGTTCAGCGACCTGCAGGTCAGCCGCAGCCTGGACGCGTTTTCCCAGCGAATGATGAACGGCACTCCGATAGCCACGATGGTCGGCTTCCTCGATGCTCTGGAGAAACACGACGAGACCGCCGGGGTGTGGACGTTGCTCAAGGTCCCGACCCTGATCGCGTGCGGGGACCACGACCTGCTGACCCCCGACGAATACTCGCGCAAGATGGCGGACTCGCTGCCGCGCTCCGAACTGGTCATCGTCACCGGGGCCAGCCACCTGGCGCTGCTGGACAAGCCCGAGGCCATCAACGACGGGCTGGTGCGGCTCGTGCATCGGGCCGTTCCGGGCCCGATGACCCTGTGGTATAGGCGATTCCGCGAATGGTTGCGTCATGGCTGACTCCGGCTCGGCCACGCTCGAACGAGTCGAGGACACCGTCGCGCTGGGCTCGCGGCTGGGCCGCGGGCTGCGGGCGGGCGACGTGGTAGTGCTCTCCGGTCCACTCGGTGCGGGAAAAACTGTGCTGGCCAAGGGGATTGCCGCGGCGATGGACGTCGACGGTCCGGTGACGTCGCCGTCGTACGTGCTGGCGCGGGTGCACCCGGCGCGGCGACCCGGCGCGCCGGCGATGATCCACGTCGACATGTACCGGCTGCTGGACCAGCACGGCGCCGACCTGCTGGGCGAGCTCGACTCGCTCGACCTCGACACCGATCTCGACGACGCGGTCGTCGTGGTCGAGTGGGGCGAAGGGCTGGCCGAACGCCTCTCCGAGCGGCACCTCGACGTCCGGCTCGAGCGGGTCAGCCACTCCGATGTTCGAATCGCGACCTGGCAGTGGGGCCACGAGTGATCCTCGCCCTCGACACCTCCACGCCGGCCGTGACGGCGGGCTTGGTGCGGCGCGACGACTTGGCCGTGCTGGCCGAACGCGTCACGCTCGACGCCCGCGCGCACGCCGAGCGGCTAACCCCAAACGTGCTGGCCGCCCTCGCCGACGCCGCGCTGACCATCGCCGATCTCGACTCCGTCGTGGTGGGCTGCGGGCCCGGCCCGTTCACCGGGCTGCGGGCGGGGATGGCCACCGCCGCCGCATACGGCCACGCGCTCGGCATCCCGGTGCACGGCGTGTGCAGCCTGGACGCCATCGGGGTCCTCACCAGGGGCGAGGTCCTGGTGGTCACCGACGCGCGCCGGCGCGAGGTGTACTGGGCGCGCTACCGCGACGGGGCCCGCACACACGGCCCGGCCGTGGACGCGCCGGCCGACGTCGACCCCGGCGCCGCCCGGGCCGTCGCCGGATCGCCCGAGCACGCGGCGCTCTTCGGCCTGCCGGTATGCGAGCCGGTGCACCCGACGCCGGCCGGCCTGGTGCGCGCGGTGTCCGATTGGGACGACCCGGCACCCCTGGTCGCGTTGTATCTGCGGCGCCCCGACGCCAAGCCCCTGGCGGCATCGCGATGACCGAGCCGGTGGCCATCGGCGCGTTGACGCCCGCCGACGCGCCGCGATGCGCCGAGCTGGAGGCCCAACTGTTCCCCGGCGACGACCCGTGGCCCGCGGCGGCGTTCACCCGCGAATTGGCCAGCAAGCACAACCATTACGTCGGCGCGCGCCTCGGCGGCACGCTGGTCGGCTACGCCGGCATTTCGCGCCTGGGCCGCACCCCGCCGTTCGAGTACGAGGTGCACACCATCGGCGTGGACCCGCTCTATCAGGGCCGGGGCGTCGGCCGCCGGCTGCTCGGCGAGCTGCTTGGTTACGCCGCCGGCGGCGCCGTCTACCTCGAGGTGCGCACCGACAACGAGGCGGCCATCGCGCTGTACCGCAGCGCGGGATTCGCGCAAATCGGGCTGCGCAAGCGCTACTACCGGGTCAGCGGCGCCGACGCCTACACCATGCGGCGGGAGGCTATGTGACGATCATCCTGGCCATCGAAACCTCTTGCGACGAAACGGGAGTCGGCATCGCGCGACTGGACGACGACGGCACCGTCACCCTGCTGGCCGACGAGGTCGCCTCCAGCGTCGACGAACACGTCCGCTTCGGCGGCGTCGTCCCCGAGATCGCTTCGCGGGCGCACCTGGAGGCGCTGGGACCCACCATGCGCCGGGCGCTGTCGACGGCCGGCCTGGCCAAACCCGACGTCGTCGCGGCCACCATCGGCCCCGGGCTTGCCGGCGCCCTGCTGGTGGGAGTCGCTGCGGCCAAAGCGTATTCGGCCGCGTGGGACGTGCCCTTCTACGCCGTGAACCACCTCGGCGGACACCTGGCCGCCGACGTCTACGAGCACGGGCAGCTGCCCGAATGCGTGGCGCTGCTGGTCTCCGGCGGGCACACCCACCTGCTGCACGTGCGCTCGCTGGGCGAACCGATCGTCGAGCTGGGCAGCACCGTCGACGACGCCGCCGGCGAGGCCTACGACAAGGTGGCCCGGCTGCTGGGGCTGGGCTATCCCGGCGGCAAGGTGCTCGACGACCTCGCGCGCACCGGCGACCGCGACGCCATCACCTTCCCGCGCGGCATGACCGGCCCGGCCGACGACCCCTACGCGTTCAGCTTCTCCGGGCTCAAGACCGCCGTCGCCCGCTATGTGGAAAGCCATCCGGACGCGGCGACCCCCGATATCGCCGCCGGCTTCCAGGAAGCCGTCGCCGACGTGTTGACCCGCAAAGCGGTGCGCGCGGCGAGCGCGCTCGGCGTCTCGACCCTGCTGATCGCGGGGGGAGTGGCCGCAAATTCGCGGCTGCGCGAGCTGGCCACCGAGCGCTGCGCGGCGGCGGGCCTGACGCTGCGGATCCCCCCGCCCCGGCTGTGCACCGACAATGGCGCGATGATCGCGTCCTTCGCCGCCCACCTGGTGGGCGCAGGCGCGCCGCCGTCGCCGCTGGACGTGCCCAGCGACCCGGGACTGCCGGTGATAAAAGGGCAGCTGCCGTAGTCGCCAGGCTATCGGGTGACGATGAGCATGTCGTTGCCTGTTGCCCAGGCCTGGGTGAAGGTGGCCATCGGGATCTGCTCGTCGCGGCCGTTGGGCGTGCCGCTGTCGTTGAGGTGGACGACGTCGTCGCGGGTGTCGACGCCGGTAACGACGACGGCGTGGTCGGGCTCGGTCCGCTGCCCCTGGCCCCGCGGGTAGTTCCAGATGGTTTCGGCGTTGATCGCGGCGATCACCTTGTGACCGCCGGCGAGGTCCTGCTCCAGGCCGCCCATGGTGTTGCCGGCCGTGAGGTCGGACTGGATGCCATATCTGTTCAGCAACACGACCAGATCTTCGAAGGAGGTGCCGTCGAAGCGGTAGATGCCGCCACGATGAGTTTCGCTTTTGGTGAACACGCCCCGCAGCTCGATGCCGACCTGGCTGGGCTCTCTCCCCGTGACCTGGCCGACCACATCGGCGACGGCCATCAGGCCGCAATCTTGTTGGTGCTGGTAGCGCCAGTAGGGCGCAGCGGCCTGGGGGTCGCCGTACATCTGACCGTTGGGGTCGGCGGCCGCCAATCCGCTGCCGAGGCCGGCCCATCCGATGGCGACCGCGACGATCAGCGTGGATAGACCGGCGAGGCGGTTCGTTCTGGTCCTGGCGGTGCGCATCGTCCCATTATCAGCCCGCTGTGGCGGCGCCTGGCCGGGGAGCAACGGGCCCCCCTTGAGTGCTAGCACTCGCATGTATAGAGTGCTAGGTGGCAATCGGTCACGCCCTGTGTCGGCACCCGCGACGACGGCGCTCGGGCATGGCGGAATGCCGAACACCTGATAATTCGGCAGGTTCCGGGGCCCGCCCCGGACCGGCCGCCAACTCCGGTCCGGGCGCGTCCCGGACCCGATCCAAACACTGGAGGGCTCCAATCGTGGCGAAGGTGAACATCAAGCCACTCGAGGACAAGATTCTCGTGCAGGCCAACGAGGCCGAGACCACGACCGCGTCCGGTCTGGTCATTCCCGACACCGCCAAGGAGAAGCCGCAGGAAGGCACCGTCGTCGCAGTCGGCCCCGGCCGCTGGGACGAGGACGGCGAGAAGCGGATCCCGCTGGACGTCTCGGAGGGTGACACCGTCATCTACAGCAAGTACGGCGGCACCGAGATCAAGTACAACGGCGAGGAGTACCTGATCCTGTCCGCCCGCGACGTGCTGGCTGTCGTTTCCAAGTAAGGACCGTGTCCCGCCCCGGCGATCCCCGCGCACCCCGCGGGTGATTTCCGGGGCGGCATGCGTTCGGCTTAAGGAGCCTGATGAGCAAAGTTATCGAGTACGACGAAACCGCGCGCCGCGCCATGGAGGCGGGTGTGAACAAGCTCGCCGACGCGGTCCGGGTGACGCTGGGGCCGCGCGGCCGGCATGTGGTGCTGGCCAAGGCATTCGGCGGCCCGGCGGTGACCAACGACGGCGTCACCGTGGCGCGCGAGATCGACCTGGAGGACCCGTTCGAGAACCTGGGCGCCCAACTGGTGAAGTCGGTGGCCACCAAAACCAACGACGTCGCCGGTGACGGCACCACCACGGCTACCGTGCTGGCGCAGGCGCTGGTCAAGGACGGCCTGCGGATGGTCGCCGCCGGCGCCAACCCCATCGCGCTGGGCATCGGCATCGGCAAGGCCGGCGACGCGGTGTCCGAGGCGCTGCTCGCCGCGGCCACCCCCGTGTCGGGCAAGGAGTCGATCGCGCAGGTGGCCACGGTGTCGTCGCGCGACCAGCACATCGGCGAGCTGGTCGGCGAGGCGATGACCAAGGTCGGCGCCGACGGCGTCGTGTCCGTCGAGGAGTCCTCGACGCTGAACACCGAGCTGGAGTTCACCGAGGGCGTCGGCTTCGACAAGGGCTTCCTGTCGGCGTATTTCGTCACCGACTTCGACTCCCAGGAAGCCGTGCTCGAGGACCCGCTGATCCTGCTGCACCAGGAGAAGATCAGCTCGCTGCCCGACCTGCTGCCGATGCTGGAGAAGGTCGCCGAGTCCGGCAAGCCGCTGCTGATCATCGCCGAGGACGTCGAGGGCGAGGCGCTGGCGACGCTGGTGGTCAACTCGATTCGCAAGACGCTCAAGGCCGTTGCGGTCAAGGCGCCGTTCTTCGGTGACCGGCGCAAGGCCTTCCTCGAGGACCTGGCGATCGTCACGGGCGGTCAGGTGATCAACCCCGACGCGGGGCTGGTGCTGCGCGAGGTCGGCACCGACGTGCTGGGCTCGGCCCGCCGCGTGGTGGTCAGCAAGGACGACACCATCATCGTCGAGGGCGGCGGCGCCAAGGACGCGGTCGCCGGCCGCATCAAGCAGCTGCGCGCCGAGATCGAGACGAGCGACTCCGACTGGGACCGCGAGAAGCTGCAGGAGCGGCTGGCCAAGCTGGCCGGCGGAGTGGCCGTCATCAAGGTCGGCGCCGCGACCGAGACCGCCCTCAAGGAGCGCAAAGAAAGCGTCGAGGACGCCGTCGCGGCCGCCAAGGCCGCGGTGGAGGAGGGCATCGTCGCCGGCGGCGGAACCGCGCTCATCCACGCCCGCAAGGCGCTGGCGGAGCTGCGTTCGACGCTGACCGACGACGAGGCGCTCGGGGTCGACGTGTTCTCCGAGGCGCTGGCGGCGCCGCTGTACTGGATCGCCACCAACGCCGGGCTGGACGGCGCGGTCGCGGTCAGCAAGGTCGGTGAGCTGCCCGCCGGGCAGGGGCTGAACGCGGACACGCTCAGCTACGGCGACCTGGTCGGCGCCGGGGTCATCGACCCGGTCAAGGTCACCCGGTCGGCCGTCGTCAACGCGGCGTCGGTGGCCCGGATGGTCCTCACCACCGAGACCGCGGTCGTCGACAAGCCCGCCAACGCCGACGATGACCACGGCCACGGCCATAGCCACGGCCATGGGCATCACCACCATCACCACCACTGAGCGGATAGCGACGAACGCCCCCGGCCCTCAAGGCCGGGGGCGTTTTCGTTTCGAAGCCTCTACCGGCCTGGGCCGATTGCTGAGCTGGCCGCACCACGACGGGATCCCGCGGTCGGTCGACGCCCTGGCTTCTGAGCCAGTCGGACTGAGCGACACGGGATTTCACGCCGTGAAGGGCAAGTCGGTTTTCGGCCTGGGCGTGGCGCTTCGCATTTCGTCATAGCCCGGCGATCACGATGCCCACGCCGAGCACGATCGCCACGCTCAGGGAGATCAACAGAAAGCTGACGAGCCCTTCCTTCGCGGCGGCGGCCTCGTTCTCGCCAGCCGCGATGGGCGCGAACCGTCGCCCCGCGCCCCATGCCGCCGCGAGCAGCGTCGCCAGCCAGTTCGCGTAGCCGGCGTACACGATCAGCGCGACCGCCGTAACACCCCAGGCGTTCGGCAGGCGGATGTAGGGCCAAAGCAGCCCGAGTATCACCAAGAACATGCCGTTGAGGACGGCTTCGAGGTGGCTCGACAGCCCCATGCGCGGATTCTTCAGCGCCGGCACGACGAACCCGGTGAGCAGCCCGAGCAAAAACAGGACCAGGCCGAGCGTGAACAGCATCGTCTGCATGTCAGAACAGTAGGGGTGTGCGGCCGCGCGTGCCCGTAATTCCTATGAGATGAGCGACGCGATGATCTCTGAGGTTGCGCGCAGCGCGGCCGCACCGATGGTGCCGATCGGTTCGTCGAGAGCCGCGCTGGGCAGCCATTGCACTAGCTCGGGCAGCAGTATGCCTTGGGGCTGCTCGACGGCCACGACCATCGCCATGGTGCCGGCGGGCAAGGCGCCAGGGACGAACGGACAGGTGATAACGCGTCCGGTGTCGGCGGCAAGATGGTGTGCGTTTGAAAGGACCGCGACGTAGAGCTCGTGGTCGCTGTCGCGGCGCGGCGCAATGTCGCCGGGGTTGATCACAGATCCGCGGCCCGGTTGGCCCGGTACACCTTCTCGGCGTAGGCGTCGATGTCGAGGGCGGGCACGGTCTGGGTTGTGTAGGCGTGCAAGGCGATTCGCAGATGCTCGTTGCGCAGGGCCCGTTCGATCAGCTCCGAGCGGTTCAAACCAGCGGCCTTGGCGTCGAGATCGGCGGCGGCGAGCACGCCGGCATCGACCGTCACGGAAATCTTCTCCTTTGCCACGCCAGACATCCTACCAATCGTACTACCGACGGTCGGCTGCGTTTTCCGGCTCGAGCGGGAGGGCGTCGCTTCAGATGGCGAGCGGTACGAGTGGCGCCTTACGGTGGCCGAAATCCGCCTTCGCCCTCGCCGAGCAGCGGGCCCATTCGTAACCGGCAGTGCCGAGCAAACGGGCAACATTGCCCGCGTGAACAGTCCATCATTCTTTGTCACCCCCGGATATGGCGATCGCCAGCTTCGAAACTTCCACTATTCGCAGGCGGTTCGGCACGGCGACCGGGTCGAGACGTCGGGCCAGGGCGGTTGGGACGACGACTTTCGTTTTCCGGAGTCGGTGCGAGACGAAGTGATTCGGGCCTTCGACAATGTTGAGCGGACGCTGGCGACTGCCGGAGCGTCGTGGCGCGACGTGGTCAGCGTTCACTCCTACCATCGGCCGGACGCCGACGGCACGATCGGACAGGATCACCTTGCCACGATGGCCGAACAGTTCCGCCGACGAATGGGTGATCGCGCGCCGCTGTGGACGTGCATCGGCGTCGCGGCCCTCGCCAATCCGGCGATGCGGGTCGAGATTCAGGTGACTGCGATCATTGACCGCGAGGGATGACCACGCTCGGGCACCCGAGCTCGCCGAGTGTGCAGCTGTGGCGAAAAAATCGCGGAAATCGCCGAAAATCTCGCCACAGCTTCACGCTGGGCGACGTGACGCGCACGTCAAAAATATGAGACCTGTATGAGCCGGGTGGTTGCCGAACTCCTCACGCCGGGCCGTGTGCGAACGTGAGGCCCGTGGCCTCCGACTCGCAGGTAGCAGAAGCGCTCCGGCAGGCATCGACCTACCTGTGGCTGGCCGACGTAGTCGCCAAACGAAAACTGCCGGTCATCCAGTCGCTCTATAGCTTTGCCGCCCGGCAGATGGTCGCCTACACCGAGGACGGCGAGGACTGGCACATCCGGGCCGCGGCGGCCGCCGCGCACGACGCCACCGAGATGCACCAGCTGCTCACCGGCCGCGCGTCGAATGCCTCGGGCACGCTGGGCAAGCCGACGAATCTCTGAGCGGGCGTCAGCCGCCGGGCGGAAGGCTGGTGGTCGTCACCGTCTTCGGCGTGGTCGTGACGGCCGGGGTGCTGGTGACCGTGATGGTGCTCGTGCTGGTGCTCGTCGACGGCGAGGGCACCGCGGTGGTGGTGCTCGTGGTGACGGTCGTCGTGCTGGTGGTGGACGAGGTCGTCGTCGCCGACGCCGCCGAGATCACCCCGCACGCCACGCGCTTGCTCGCAACCTCGCTCGGAGCGGAGCCGAGGTTGTCCGCGTCCTGGTGGATGACCAGCGCGGTGCCGGAGCTGTTTTTCAGGTCCTCGGCGGTGAACGCGTTGCTGGTGGTGACCAGTTTCGCCGAGCCGTCCGAGCGCACCTGCAACGCCGTCAGCTCACCGCTGGCCGGGTAGCCCGTGTGACCCTGCGCCTGATAGACGGCCCCGGCGGAGCTGAAGTCGCCCTCGCACTTGCCCACCGAGTGGATCTGCAGCCCGTGGAAGCCGGGGCTCAAAACCTGGTTGGGGCCGGCCTCCACGGTCACCGTCGCGTAGCCGTTCGCGAAATCGAAGGTGGCGTTGGCGACCTGGCTTCCGTCGGTGCTCTTCACTTGCGTGGTCAACCGCTGCGCGCCCGACGGCGTACTGGACAGCGGTTCCGTGTTCGGCTGGGTCCCGCGCTGGTTCGCGCACGCGCCCAACGGTGCGACGGTCGCGGCAAGCGCCGCGATCGCCAAGGCAGTCTCCCTTTTCAGGCCCGTTTTCATGGGCTGGACCTACCCCAATTGGCCGACGTCAAAACGAGATCGCAGGCGAGTAGCCGAACACCCTATGCAACCGCGCCCGCTGGCGTAATGCTCGAAAAGCCACTACAGCAGGAGGACGATATGTCAGCACCAACGGCCGCGGAGATCCGCTCGGCGCTCGAGGCGCACGTGGAACTGTGGAACGCCGGCGACAAGGACGCGTGGCTCGCGCATTGGCAGCGCGTCGTGCCGGGCGAGGTCACGATGGAGGACCCGGTGGGCACGCCGGTCAAACGCGGCTGGGACGTCATGGCCGAGGTGTGGGACGCCTCGCCCAACGCCGACTGGAAGCTGGGCATCGACCTGCTCTACGTGTGCGGGACGACGGGTGCGGCCGTCATCCGCAACTCCGGCACCGTCAACGGCGCACCCGCGGTCATCCAGAGCATCGAGGTCTACCGGTTCGGTGACGACGGCTCGTTGCACACGTCGACGTTCTGGGACCTTGCGGCGGGCAACGAGTACGCGCAGTGGACGGCGGAAACCGGGGGTTAGTCCGTCACTGCACGCAGGGTCTGACCACGTCTACCTGGGCACAAGGCGGGCCGATGGCGCCTGACGAGCCAGTTTTTTATCGAAGGTCCACAACGGTTCGGCGTTCGAACATTCGGCGTATGCGGCAAGGCAGCAATCCTCGAACGAGAGTTTCGGATGATCGAGGAAAAGCGCACGCGCGCGCGTGAACACGACCCGGTTGCACTCGACCCCGGTTAACGACATCAGGCCCTCGATCGCCTCCGCTGCCGCGGCGCGGCTGAATTGGTAATGGCGGCAAAGCGCGAACACGGCCTCGGCAACGGCAATGTCCGAGACGACAAATGGCGCATCGGTACCGCTGACTAGAGCAACTGCGGCTGCATGTTGGTCCGGAACGTCGTTGAGCAATAGGCGAAGCACGACGTTGGCGTCCAGCGAACCGCCAAAGGTAGAGGTCACCCGCGCGACTCGCGCTCGGACTGGTAGAAATCATCGACGTTGAGCAGCGGACGGGTGCCTGGCTTGATGTGGCGACTCAAGCGTTCGCTCAGCTCGTCGGCACTCGGCGGTTTGGTAATGATGAGTTCGCCGGTGTCCTCGCGCAAGTGGGCGCGCAATACTCCACCCGAGTCGGCCAAACCTAGGCGGCGACGCACGGCGACCGGAAGCGTCGTCTGCCCCTTGCTGGTGATAGTAAGCGTAACGTCCATAGCATTACTTTAGCGGTTCTTCATTACCTAGGCGCAAAGGTAATGGCACCAGCTCGCGTAAGCAGGTCGCGATGCTGGGAGCCGTCGGGGCAGTCGGCTGGGTGGGCCGCGATGGGCGCGGAGGTATCGTCGGCGGCCCGTTGGCGCCGAGCGCTAGGCCGCGAAGGCGCCGCTCAGGCCGAGCGGCGGATGCCGCGCCCGCGGCCGAAGTCGCCCTTCAGCAGCAACTCGCGCTCGGTTTCCGACAGGCCGCCCCAAACGCCGTAGGGCTCACCGACTTCCAGCGCGTGTGATCGGCACTCCGCGATCACGGGGCATTGCCGGCACATCTCCTTGGCGCGCTGCTCGCGTTGCATGCGGGCGCGGCCGCGCTCGCCGTCGGGGTGGAAGAACATCGACGAGTCGACGCCGCGGCACAGGCCCTGCAGTTGCCAGTTCCAGATGTCGGCGTTGGGTCCAGGTAGCTGCTCCGGCTGTGGCATTGGTTCGTTCCCTCTCTGCACGGCACGCTCAGAAGGCGAGGTTCGCGAAGCGTGCGAAAAGCGATTGTGCAACCGATTTCGAGTGGAGTCACCGATGACTACCCGTCAAAGATAGAACTTAGGGGCGACGGCGAATTTCCGTCAATAGCCACTTAGGCTGCCAAAGTATGTGGGCGTTGGATCAAATTTAACTCGCCGTTCATGTGCTATGCATTTGCCGGCCAGGATGCGCGCTACCAGGCACTTGGCCCCGCGGAGATTCCCCAGCTCAGCGCGCGGCGGGCCGGAAACGGCAATTAGTACAGACCCGATTGTGTTTAACACTTCGGTAACGCAAGCAGCACGAAGTGTTTACTACTATCACCGTGATTGAAACTCCTCACACTTCGACGATCGAGCCGGAGCTGGCCGCCGCCGCCTTCGGCGACCGGCCCGGGCGCTGGCCGCTGCCCGCCGCGAGCACGCCCCGGCAGTTGTGGCTGCGGGCCGTCGCGGCGGGCGGGCAGGGGCGCTACGGCAGCGCCTACCGCGACCTGGCGGAGCTGCGCCGCGGCGCGCCCGACCGGTGGGTCTCGCTGGCCCACAGCGCGCAGGGATCGTTCCTGCGCCAGCTCGGCTGGCACGCGTTGGCGCGCGGCTGGGACGGTCGCGCGCTGGCGCTGGCCGGTGCGGATCCCGAGGCCCGCGCCGACGCCCTGATCGGGTTGGCGGCCGACGCGTTGGGCGTCGGGCGCTTCGCGGCCGCGGCGACGTTGTTGGCCCGCGCCGACGCACCGCGCGGCGTGATCCCCGACCGGCTCCCGGTGCGCCGGGGCTGGGTGTCCGCCGAGCTGGCGATGGCCACCGGCGATGGCACCGCGGCGGTGCGCCACGCCGAGGAGGCGGTGGAGTTGGCCGAGGCGATGGCCGTGCCGTCGGCGCGACATCGGGTCAAAAGCGACGTGGTGCTGGCCGCCGCGCTGTGCAGCTCCGGTGCCGTCGAGCGCGCCCGCGCGGTCGCCGACGCCGCGCTGGACGCCACCGGCCGGTTGCAGCTGATACCACTTCGGTGGGCGCTGACCTGCTTGCTGATCGATATCGAAAGCGCCTCGTTTTCAACACAAAAGCTGCACAAAATTCGCGATATCTGCGCAGGCCAGGTGCGGCGCGCCGGGGGCGCGTGGCGTTCCGCTTAAAACGGGCTTCCGCCCGTTATCGTCAATTCGACAGTTAGCCCGCCGTCAGCCCACGTTGTGTCCCGTTCGTAACGTTGGAGATACCGCCGTCGATGACAATTCAAGGGGAACGTCTCGACGCTGTGGTTGCGGAGGCCGTGGCGGGAGACCGGAACGCCCTACGGGAGGTGCTGGAGACCATCCGCCCGATCGTCGTGCGATATTGCCGCGCGCGAGTCGGCACGATCGAGCGGGGTGGCCTGTCGGCAGACGACGTGGCTCAGGAGGTGTGCTTGGCCACCATCACGGCGTTGCCGCGCTACCGCGAGCGCGGGCGGCCGTTCCTGGCTTTCCTGTACGGCATCGCGGCCCACAAGATCGCCGACGCGCACCGGGCCGCCGGCCGCGACCGCGCCTACCCCGCGGAGTCGGTGCCGGAGCGCTGGTCGCCGGAGGCGGGCCCGGAACAGCGTGCCATCGAAGCGGATTCGGTCAGCCGCATGAACGAGCTGCTGGAGATCCTGCCCGCCAAGCAGCGCGAGATCCTGATCCTGCGCGTGGTCGTCGGCCTGTCCGCCGAGGAGACCGCCGCCGCCGTCGGCAGCACCACCGGAGCCGTCCGCGTGGCCCAGCACCGGGCGCTGTCACGGCTCAAGTCCGAGATCGTCGCGGCAGGTGACTATGCCTGAATCACTGGATGAATTCGCCCACACCGATCTGCTGCTCGACGCGCTCGCCGATCGGCGGCCGCTCGACCTGGACGGGACCGACGACCCCGACTTCGAAGCGCTGGCCGTCCTGCTGGGGGATTGGCGCGACGACTTGCGGTGGCCCCCGGCCAGCGCGCTGGTGTCACCGGAGGAGGCCATCGAAGCGCTGCACACCGGGCTCGGCGAGCGCCGGCGTGCCCGGCGCGGGCTGGCCACGATCGGCTCCATTGCCGCGACGCTGTTGGTGCTCAGCGGGTTCGGCGGCATGGTGGTCGAGGCCCGGCCGGGCGACGCGCTCTACGGGCTGCACGCGATGTTCTTCGACCAGCCCCGGGTGAACGACGACCAGATCACGTTGTCCGCCAAGGCCGAACTGGTCAAGGTCCAGCAAATGATCGACCAGGGTCAGTGGGCCCAGGCCTCCGACCAGCTGGCCGAGGTCAGCAGCACCGTCCAATCCATGAACGACGGGGCCAGCCGGAATGACCTGCTGGATCAGGTGAACCTGCTGAACACCCGGGTGGAGTCGCGCAACCCGAACGCGACGCTGCCCCCCGCGTCGAAGCCGAGCGCGCCGGTGGCCTCGACCACCGCGCCGGTCTCGCCCAGCCCGACCACCAAACCACCCACGGTCGCCAGCACGACGGCCCCGTCAGCCAGCCCGTCGGACAGCGCTACTTCAAGCCCTCCGACGACCAGCCCGTCGTCGGGACGGCATCGGCATCACGGGCACAAGACCACGCCGTCGTCGGTGGCGCCGGACGACACGCCCTAGCTCAGTGGCGGTGGTGGAAATCGGCGTCTGACGTCGCTTCGTTGAGCGAGGCGTCGGCGTATCCCCGGCAGTAGTCCCACGTGACGTAGGAGTCCGGCTCGGGGTCGTAGGCGGGCTCGTGCGGGCGGACGGTGCCGTCGATCAGCAGCTGCAACAGGTTGGCCCGCAACATGTCCCAGTCGTGGTAGTGGTCTTGCTGACATTCGTCGCAGCACACCACGAGCCCGCGAATACCCTTGTGCGCCAACAGGGCCTCGTACACCGCCAGGTCGGCCAGGTCGGCCTCGACCGCCATCCGCTCCTGCTGGTCCAGCGGCTGGCCGGGCTCGACGGCGTCCAGCGCCGCCGACGGATCGCAGGGGTCGTCGGCGAACGGGTCGGGCGGCAAACCCGGCGGGAGGTGGTCACGCACGCCCCTAGCCTACGCAGGGGGGCCGTCATAACGCCAGCAGGGAGATCGCCGCCGGTCGGCGCGCACGCGGCGCCCGCGGCGCGCCCGGGCAAGGGGGTGCCCGGGGCGCGCGAGCCGATAGGATGGGCTTCTCACTCCGCGCGCGTATGGAGGGCCTCCCGATGACCCGTGGCATGTCCCACTTAGAAGAAAGCTCCGACTTGGTTGCCAGCCTGCGCGACACTCCCGTTCCGGGACTGGCCGACGATCCCGTGCCGACCGGCGGCGACAACCCGTTCAAAATCGCGATGCTCGGATTGACCTTCGACGACGTGTTGCTGTTGCCCGCGGCCTCCGACGTGGTTCCGGCGACCGCCGACACCTCCAGCCAGCTCACCCGCAAGATCAGGCTGAAGGTGCCGCTGGTCAGTTCGGCGATGGACACCGTGACCGAGTCGCGGATGGCCATCGCGATGGCCCGGGCCGGTGGCATGGGCGTACTGCACCGCAACCTGCCGGTCGCCGAGCAGGCCGGCCAGGTTGAGATGGTGAAGCGCTCGGAGGCCGGCATGGTCACCGATCCGGTCACCTGCCGGCCCGACAACATCCTGGCCCAGGTCGATGCGCTGTGCGCCAAGTTCCGCATCTCCGGGCTGCCGGTGGTCGACGAGTCCGGCGCGCTGGTCGGCATTATCACCAACCGCGACATGCGCTTCGAGGTGGACCAGACGCGGCCGGTCTCCGAGGTGATGACCAAGGCCCCGCTGATCACCGCGCAGGAGGGCGTCAGCGCCGACGCGGCCCTGGGGCTGTTGCGCCGCAACAAGATCGAGAAGCTGCCCGTCGTCGACGGCCACGGCCGGCTGACCGGGCTGATCACCGTCAAGGACTTCGTCAAGACCGAACAGCACCCGCTGGCCACCAAAGACAGCGACGGGCGGCTGCTCGTCGGCGCGGCCGTCGGCGTCGGCGGCGACGCCTGGGTCCGCGCGATGATGCTCGTCGACGCCGGGGTGGACGTGCTGATCGTGGACACCGCGCACGCGCACAACCGGCTGGTGCTCGACATGGTCGGCAAACTCAAGGCCGAGGTCGGCGACCGCGTCGAGGTGATCGGCGGCAACGTGGCCACCCGGGCCGCGGCCGCCGCCCTGGTCCACGCCGGGGCCGACGCGGTCAAGGTCGGCGTCGGGCCGGGATCGATCTGCACGACGCGCGTCGTGGCCGGGGTGGGCGCGCCCCAGATCACCGCGATCCTCGAGGCCGACGCGGCGTGCCGCCCGGCCGGCGTGCCCGTCATCGCCGACGGTGGCCTGCAGTACTCCGGCGACATCGCCAAGGCGCTGGCCGCCGGAGCGTCGACGGCCATGCTGGGCTCGCTGCTGGCCGGCACCGCCGAGGCGCCCGGCGAGCTGATCTTCGTCAACGGCAAGCAGTTCAAGAGTTACCGGGGCATGGGGTCGCTGGGCGCCATGGCCGGCCGGGGCTCCGGCGGCGGCCAGGCCAAGTCCTACTCCAAGGACCGCTACTTCGCCGACGATGCTTTGAGCGAGGACAAGCTGGTGCCCGAGGGGATCGAGGGCCGGGTGCCGTTCCGCGGACCGCTGTCGTCGGTGATCCACCAGCTGACCGGCGGCCTGCGCGCGGCGATGGGCTACACCGGCTCGCCCACCATCGAGGCGCTGCAGCAGGCGCAGTTCGTCCGCATCACCGCGGCCGGGTTGCGCGAGAGCCACCCCCATGACGTCGCCATGACCGTCGAAGCGCCCAACTACTTCGCGCGGTGAACAGCGAACTGAACATGGTCGAGATCGGGATGGGCCGCGCCGCCCGTCGCACCTATGAACTCAGCGAAATCAGCATCGTGCCGTCGCGGCGCACCCGCTCGTCGCAGGACGTGTCCACCGCGTGGCAGCTCGACGCCTACCGGTTCGAGATCCCGGTGCTGGCCCATCCGACCGACGCCTTGGTGTCCCCGGAGTTCGCGATCGAGCTGGGCCGCCTCGGCGGGCTGGGCGTGCTCAACGGCGAGGGCCTGATCGGCCGGCACGCCGACGTCGAGGCCAAGATCGCCCAGCTGGTCGAGGCCGCCGAAAAGGAGCCCGAACCCTCCGCGGCGATCCGGCTGCTGCAGGAGCTGCACGCCGCGCCGCTGGACCCCGAACTGCTGGGCTCGGCGGTGGCCCGCATCCGCGAGGCCGGGGTGACCACCGCGGTGCGGGTCAGCCCGCAAAACGCGCAGGCGCTGACGCCGGCGCTGCTGCAGGCCGGGATCGACTTGCTGGTCATCCAGGGCACGATCGTCTCGGCAGAACGGGTGGCCAGCGATGGCGAGCCGCTGAACCTGAAGACGTTCATCTCCGAGCTCGACGTGCCCGTGGTTGCCGGCGGCGTGCAGGACCACCGCACCGCGCTGCACCTGATGCGCACCGGCGCCGCCGGCGTCATCGTCGGCTACGGCTCCACCCGCGGGGTGACCACCACCGACGAGGTGCTGGGCATCAGCGTGCCGATGGCCACCGCGATCGCCGACGCCGCCGCCGCGCGCCGCGAATACCTCGACGAGACCGGCGGCCGCTACGTGCACGTGCTGGCCGACGGCGACATCCACACCTCGGGCGAGCTGGCCAAGGCCATCGCCTGCGGCGCCGACGCGGTGGTGCTGGGCACCCCGCTGGCCGAGTCCGCCGAGGCGCTGGGCGGCGGCTGGTTCTGGCCGGCCGCCGCGGCGCACCCGTCGCTGCCGCGCGGCGCGCTGCTGCAGATCGCCGTCGGCGAGCGCCCGCCGCTGGCGCGGGTGCTGGGCGGTCCGTCCGACGACCCGTTCGGCACGCTGAACCTGGTCGGCGGCCTGCGCCGCTCGATGGCCAAGGCCGGCTACTGCGACCTCAAGGAATTCCAGAAGGTCGGCCTGACCGTCGGGGCCTAGCGGCTGGCGCGGCTTTTCCGCGAGAAGACAGAGAATCGCACTGCCGAGGCGGCTTGCGTGCGAGTCTGCGTCTGCTCGGCCAGGTGGATGGGCGCATAGTGAGATGTATGGCTCGGTTCAACGTGTATGTGCCCGACGAGTTGCTGGAACGCGCCAAAGCGCGGCGCTTGAACATCTCCGCGCTGACCCAGGCCGCGATCACCGCCGAGTTGGAGAACTCCGCAACCGACGCATGGCTTGCCGGGTTGGAGGCCAGAAGCACGGGCGCTCGGCATGACGACGTGTTGGACGCGATTGACGCAGCGCGCGACATGACATGAGAGATTTTCGCCGCCATGCGGGGGCATTACAGCGCGGTCAGCAGCTCCACATCGGCCTTCTTCGCGAGCGGGACTATGGCGGTGTCGAACGTGACGAGGCGGACACCGCGGCGGCGCGCGAGCGTCAACAGGTGGGCGTCGGTGACCTGCCGATGGCCGACGATGGCGGGAAAGTCGTCATCAACTGGCGACACGTCATCGGACAGGAAGGAATGACCGGCGGCGGTCCTCATCGCAGCGAGCACCCGTCGCGCATCGGCAACGCCGATCGGGCTCGGCAGCACCTTCGGATTCGTTGACACGCGGACAAAGCCACTTTCGGTGATCGGGCACGTTGCCCACCCGTCGGGCGAATTTGCGGCAAACCATTCACGCATCCGCGCATGGTGAATGTGCGAATCCCATGCCAACGCCACCAGCGCGTTGACGTCCAGCAAGGCCACGGCGGAGTCAGTCTTCATCGAGCGCGCGCCGGACCATTTCGGGTGTGATCGGCGGCGTGCCGGCCGGAACCCGGATTACGGGCAAACCATCAGCGGCTTCCACCCGGGCCGGCGTTAGACCGCGCCGCGCCAGTTCGGAGATGACGGCGCCCAGCGACCGCCGCTCGCTCGCCGCGAGTTCACGGGCGGCGGCGACCACGTCTTCGTCGATATCGAGCGTCGTTCGCACTCAGTGATGATATCGCATCAACGCATCACCGGGTTTGCGTGTGAATCCTGGGCTTCGAAAGTGAAGCCCGGGCGGGAAAGCGGCGACGAAGTCCGCCTTGGGCTCCTCGGATTCAAAGCCCAGGCTTCACACTCAAGGGCCGGCGGCGGCCACCCTGGTTTATTACCGGCCGGTAAGTCCATACTGGTTGCCATGAAGCCGGATTACGACGTCCTGATCATCGGTTCGGGGTTCGGGGGCAGCGTCAGCGCGCTGCGCCTGACGGAGAAGGGCTACCGGGTGGGCGTGCTCGAGGCGGGCCGCCGCTTCGCCGACGAGGAGTTCGCCGAGACCTCCTGGGACCTGCGCAAGTTCCTGTGGGCACCCAGGCTCGGCTGCTTCGGCATCCAGCGCATCCACCCGTTGAAGAACGTGCTGATCCTGGCCGGCGCAGGGGTGGGCGGCGGTTCGCTCAACTACGCCAACACCCTCTACGTGCCGCCGGAGCCGTTCTTCAAAGACCGCCAGTGGTCGCACATCACCGACTGGCGTGACGAGCTGATGCCGCACTACGAACAGGCGCGCCGGATGCTGGGCGTGGTGGAGAACCCGACGTTCACCGACGCCGACCGCCTCGTCAAGGAGGTCGCCGACGAGATGGGCTGCGGCGACACCTTCGTGCCCACCCCGGTCGGCGTGTTCTTCGGCCCCGACGGCACCAAGACGCCGGGAAAGACCGTGCCCGACCCCTACTTCGGCGGCGCCGGGCCGGAGCGCACCGGCTGCCTGGAATGCGGCTGCTGCATGACCGGATGCCGCTACGGCGCCAAGAACACCCTGGTGAAGAACTACCTGGGGCTCGCGGAATCCAATGGGGCACAAGTCATTCCGATGACGACGGTGAAGGGCTTCGAGCAGCGCGCCGACGGCCTGTGGGAGGTCCACACGGTCCGCACCGGAAGCTGGCTGCGCCGGGACCGGCGCACCTACACCGCCGAGAACCTGATCCTGGCCGCGGGCACCTGGGGCACCCAGCACCTGCTGTTCAAGATGCGCGACCGGGGCAAGCTGCCCCGGTTGTCGAAACGGCTGGGAGTGCTGACCCGGACCAACTCCGAGTCGATCGTCGGCGCCGCGACGCTCGAGGTCCGGCCGGACCTGGACCTGACCCACGGCGTGGCGATCACATCGTCGATCCACCCGACGTCGGACACCCACGTCGAGCCCGTCCGCTACGGCAAAGGCTCCAACGCGATGGGGCTGCTGCAGACGCTGATGACCGACGGCCACGGTCCCGAGGGCACCGACACGCCGCGGTGGCGCCAGCTGCTGGACCAGGCCGGTGAGAACCCGAAGCTGATGTTGCGGCTGCTGAATCCCCGCCAGTGGAGCGAGCGCACGCTCATCGCGCTGGTGATGCAGCACCTGGACAACTCGATCACCACGTTCACCAAGCGCGGCAAGCTCGGCATCCGCTGGTATTCCAGCAAACAGGGCCACGGCGAGCCGAACCCGTCGTGGATCCCGGCCGGCAACGAGGTCACCCGCCGCATCGCCGCCAAGATCGACGGCGTGGCCGGGGGGACCTGGGGCGAGCTGTTCAACATCCCGCTGACCGCCCACTTCCTGGGTGGGGCGGTGATCGGCGACAACCCCGAACACGGCGTCATCGACCCCTATCACCGCGTGTACGGCTATCCGACGCTGTTCGTGGTGGACGGCGCGGCGATCTCGGCGAACCTGGGCGTCAACCCATCACTGTCCATCACGGCGCAGGCCGAGCGCGCCGCGTCGCTGTGGCCGAACAAGGGGGAGAACGACGAGCGGCCGCTGCAGGGCGACACCTACCGAAGGCTGAACCCCATCCCGCCCGCGCACCCGGTGGTACCCCTCGGCGCACCGGGTGCGCTGCGCTGGCTGCCGATCGATCCGATCAGCACCGCGGGCTGACCCCTCGTCAGCTCGCCACCTCGAGCGGGGCGCCGCTGATCACCCGGCTGCGTTCGCGGTGGATGTTGACGGGCACATCGCCCATCAACGTGACCCGGTGCATGAGCCGGGGCTGGTTGTCGTAGTCGTCGATCGCCCGGTGCTGGGTCGCCCGGTTGTCCCAGATGGCGACGTCGCCCGGCTCCCAGTTCCAGCGAACGGTGTTCTCGGGCATGGTGATTCGCCGCTGCAGCAATTCGAGCAACACGGTCGACTCGTAGCTGTCCAGGCCGACGAACCCGCGCACGAAGTCGCCCAACAGCAGCGTGCGTTCACCGGTCTCCGGGTGCACCCGTACGACGGGATGCTCGGTTTGGAACTCCTTTTTCTCGAACGCCGCACGGAAGGCCTTCTGTGCCTCGGTCATCGAGGCCACCGCCTCAGCGGTGATGTAGTCGAAGCGGTTGGTGTGCAGCGCCCACAGGTCGTCGACGAGCCATGTCAGCGGCTCGGGCAGGTCGTCGTAGGCCGCCGTGGTCGAGGCCCACAGCGTCGAGCCCCCATAGCTGGGCAGGGTGACCGCCCGCAGGATCGAGGCCGCCGGATAGTTGGCAACGAATGTGACATCCGTGTGCCAGCGCGTCGCCTTGCCGTATTCGGAGTTGATCGGCGTGATGACCGGCGCGTCCTTGGCGGCCAGCACGCCCGCCGCGGGGTGGCCGACCGGGGTGCCCAGCAGCCGGGCGAACGCCAGTTGCTCGCCGTCGTCGAGGTGGTGCTGCCCGCGGAAGAAGATCACCTTGTGGGCCAACAACGCTTGGTGGATCTCCTCAACGGTGGCCGGGTCGAGGTCGCCGCCCAGTCGGACGCCGTCGAGTCGGGCGCCGATGCGGCTGCCCAGCTTGGTCACGGTGATCGAGTCGGTCATTTCTTTCGTCCTTTTGCGATGAATACGGTGTAGTCAATTGACTACATGGGGTAGTGTAGTCACATGACTACACGTTCGGCAAGTACCCGCCGGAAAATGCCGACGGGACGCGAAGAGGTGGCCGCGGCGGTCTTGGAGGCGGCCACCGACCTGTTCGCCGAGCGCGGTCCGGCGGCGACGTCGATCCGCGACATCGCCGCCCGGTCGGGGGTCAACCACGGACTGGTGTTCCGCCACTTCGGCACCAAGGAGCAACTGGTCGGCGCGGTGCTCGATCACCTGGGCGCAACGACGACGGCGTTGCTGCAGAGCGAGCCGGACCCCGCCGAGGCGGAGCGGGCACTGGACCGGCATATGCGGGTCATGGCGCGCACGCTACTCGACGGGTACCCGGCGGGAAAGCTGCAATCCGAATTTCCCGGCGCCGCGCAGCTGCTTGACGGCGTCCGTGCGTCGCACAACGACGATCGCAGCGCGCGTCTTACGGTGGCGAATGCCTTTGCGTTGCAATTGGGTTGGCGGCTCTTCGCGCCCTTCCTGCGTTCGGCGGCCGGCCTCGACGGCCTGAGCGACGGCGACCTACGCGAGGCCGTCGCCGCCGAATTGGCCCGAATCCTTCAACCTCACTGACTGCGGGCCAGGGCGCGCCGGTGCAGCGGCTCGCGGCCCGGCGGCTGCTGCGGCGGCGGTAGCAGCGGCTTGCGGATGCGCACCGCGACGGTCGTCGGCGCCTCCGTGCTCAGGGTGAGCTGTTGGCCGGCGTGGCGGATGGTCAGGTGATGGTCGGGCCCGTCGTGCACGGTGTAGGTGACCTCCGAGTGGTTGACGTCGACGGTCAGCCGGAAGTCCCGCCAGCGCAGCCGGAAGCGAAGACGCGAAATGCCGTCGGGCAGAAGCGGATCCAGCGACAGGATGCCCTCGTCGTCGCGCAGGCCGCCGAATCCCACGACCAGCGTCATCCACGCCCCCGCCAGCGAGGCCATGTGCAGCCCGTCGCGGGTGTTGTGGTGCAGGTCGCGCAGGTCGATCAGCGCGGCCTCATACGCGTAGTCGTGGGCCAGCTCCAAATGCCCGACCTCCGCGCACATCACGGCCTGCGTGCACGCCGACAGCGACGAGTCGCGCACCATGCGCCGCTCGTAGTAGTCGACGTTGCGCGCCTTCTGCTCGGGGGTGAACGCGTGGCTTTGCCACTGCATGGCCAGCACCAGGTCGGCCTGCTTGATCACCTGGGCGGGGTAGAGCCGCACGTAGGCCTCGTGCAGCAGCAGCGGATAGGTCTGGTTGGTCTCGAAGTCCCATTCGGCGAAGGTGGTGAAGCCCTCGCACTGCTGGTGGACGCCCAGCTCGGCGTCGTAGGGAATGTTGACGGCGTCGGCCGCGTCGCGCCAGGCGGCGGTCTCCTCGGTGGTGACGTCCATCGCCGCCGCCTCCTCCGGGTGGCGGTTGCAGGCCTCGGCCGCGGTGACCAGGTTGTGCGCCGCCATCAGGTTGGTGAAGACGTTGTCGCGCACGATCGCCGTGTACTCGTCCGGGCCGGTGACCCCGTCGAGGTGCCACACGCCGTGCCGGTCGTGGTGCCCGATCGACATCCACAGCCGGGCGGTCTCGACCAGGACCTTCAGCCCGCACTCGCGCTCCAGGTCGTGGTCGCCGGTGACGACGCGGTAGCGCTCGAAGGCCATGGCGATGTCGGCGTTGATGTGCCAGGCCGCCGTGCCGGCCGGCCAATAGGCCGAGCACTCCTGCCCGCGGATGGTCCGCCAGGGAAAGCTGGCGCCGTCGAGGCCGAGTTCGGCCGCGCGCTCCCTGGCGAGGTCCAGCGTGGAGGCCCGCCAGCGCAGCGCGTCGGCCACGGTGTGCGGGGCGGTGTAGGTCAACACCGGCAGCACGTAGCCCTCGGTGTCCCAGAAGGCGTGACCGTCGTAGCCGGTTCCGGTGAGCCCCTTGGCGGCGATGGCGCGGCGTTCGGCGCGGGCGCTGGCCTGCAGCAGGTGGAACATTCCGAACCGGACGGCCTGCTGCGATTCGGGATCGCCCTCGACCTCGACGTCGGCGTTCTCCCAGAAGTCGTCGAGGTAGGCCCGCTGCGAGTCCAGCAGCCCCTGCCACCCGCTGTAGCGGGCGCTGTGGATCGCGGCGGCGGCCTGGTCGCGCAGCGCCGGACGGGAGCGCATGCTCGACCAGCCGTAGGCCAGATACTTGACGATGCGCAGCTTCTGGCCCGCGCGCAGCCCGCAGATCACCGTGGTGCGCGCCAGGTCCGGGCGCGCGTCGGTGCTGAACTCGACGCGCCCGGGGACGTCGATCTCGTGGTCCATCGCGGCCGACATCATCAGCGCGCTGCTTCGGGTCCGGTGCATGAGAAGCGCTCCGGTCTCGGTGTTTTCGTGGTCGACGGCTTCCAGCGGGTTCTCCAGGATGGCCGACACCCGCGGGTCGTCGGAGGTCTCCGGTTGGTCCTCGTTGGTGACCAGTTCGGACTGCACGGTCACCCGGACGAATTCCTCGACCGCCTCCACGACGTACTCGATGGCGGCCACCCCGCGGTGGGGCAGCGACACCAGCCGGGTGGACACCACCTTGATCTCCTTGCCGGCCGGCGAGCGCCAGTGCGCCCGACGACACAGGGTCCCGGCGCGCAGGTCGAGGATCCGCTCGTGGGAGATCAGCTCGCCGTAGCGGACGTCGAACGGCTCGTCCTCGACCAGCAGCCGGATGATCTTGCCGTTGGTGACGTCGACGAGCGTCTGGCCGGCCTCCGGGTAGCCGTAGCCGGCCTCGGCGTAGGGCAGCGGCCGGATTTCGTAGAAGGAGTTCAGGTAGGTGCCCGGCAGGCCGTGCGGCTCGCCCTCGTCGAGGTTGCCGCGCAACCCGATGTGCCCGTTGGACAGGGCGAACAGCGACTCCGACTGGGCCAGCAGGTTCAGGTCGAGGCGCGTCTCGCGCACCTGCCAGGGTTCGACGGGAAAGGCCTCTTCGGTGATCATGACAGCAGGTCGGCCAGGTCGGTGACCACCACGTCGGCGCCGTTGCGGCGCAGGTCGTCGGCCTGGCCCACCCGGTCGACGCCCACCACAAAGCCGAAGTTACCGGCCCGGCCGGCCTGCACGCCGGACAACGCGTCCTCGAAGACGGCCGCGGCGTCGGGGCCCACGTCGAGCAGCTCGGCCCCGCGCAGGTAGGAATCGGGGGCCGGCTTGCCGGCGATGTGCTCGTCGCGCAGCGTGATGCCGTCCACCCGCTGGTGGACGAACCGGTCGAGGCCGGTGACCTCCAGCACGTCGCGGGTGTTGGCGCTCGACGACACCACCGCGATGCCCAGCCCCGCCGCCGAGACCGCCTCCAGGTAGCGGCGCGAGCCCTCGAAGACCTTGACGCCGTCGTCGTGCAGGACCTTCTGGAACATGTCATTCTTGCGGTTGCCCAGGCCGTATACCGTCTCGGCGTCGTCCGGATCGTCCGGGCTCCCGTCGGGCAGCTCGATGTCGCGGCTGTCCAGGAACGACCGGACCCCGTCCTCGCGTTTCTTGCCGTCCACGTATTTGCGGTAGTCGGAGCCCGCGTCGAACGGGACGAACTTTTCGCCCGTCTTCTTGGCCCGTTCCGACAGATAGGCGTCGAACATGGCCTTCCAGGCCTTGGTGTGCACGCTCGCGGTATCGGTGAGCACGCCGTCAAGGTCGAAAAGACAGGCGCGCACCTTCTCGGGCAGACCCAGCGCTGAACTCACCGGGGGACCTCACTCTCGGGTAGCGGTCGGGCGATCTCCACTCCACCATGCTTACCCGAGTGCCGCCAGGGGTCATCGCGTCGCTACGGCCGTTGTTGTGGCCAAGGCCCGGATCGCTCTCAGCCGCCCGTCGGACAGGGCGCCGGTCAGGTTTTCGGCCTTGCGCGAGAAGTCGGCGACGAAGGCGTGCAGGCCCAGCGGGCCTGCGGGCTGGGCCAGCATGGCCCGCATGAGCGCGGCCGCCCGGTCGGTGAGGTCGTCGAAGTGTTCGACGGCGAAGCCCGCGGATTCGACGGCGGCGCGCAGCGCGTCGGGGGAGACGAGGTGGCTGCGGGCGGGGTGATCGGCCCACGGCAACGGATAGTCGAGCCGCCGGCCGTCGCCGATTGTGATGTCCCACAGGGCCAGCCGCCCGCCGTCCTTGAGGACGCGGCGCGCCTCGGAGTACAGGCGCGCCTTGCCGGCCACGTTCATCTGGACGTGCTGGCTGATGGCGACGTCGAAAGTGTTGTCGGCAAAGGGGAGTTCGGTGACGTCCGCCTGGCGAACGGAGATCAGGCCGTCGAGGCCGACGAGGCCGTTGAGCCAACGGCTGGTCGCGCAGTATTCGTCGGTGAGATCCACCGCCGCAACCGGGCATCCGTAGCGGTCGGCGACGTAGCGGGCGGTGCCGCCCACCCCGCTGCCGGCGTCGAGCACCGCGCTGTCACCGGTGATGCGCGCCAGGTCGACCAGCTCGGCGGTGGCGAAGCGCCCCATGGTGTGGAAGTCCTCCAGCAGTGCCAGGTCGGCGGGCACGAGGCGGTCGAGGTCCAGCCCCGCCGCGACCAGCGCGCGCTCGATGTTGTTGCGCGACAGGCCGGTCGAGTACTGGTTCGCGATGGTGGCGGTCATTTCTGCGCCCATGCGGTGATGAGGGGTGGCATCGTGACGAGGGCGCCGGCGGCCAGCGCCTCGTCGCGGAACCGCGGCACGAACTCGTCGAGGTCGGCGAGTTCGTCGATGGCGAAGCCGCCCTGCTCGGCGATGGGCGACACCAAGCGCCAGACTTCCGCGGCGTAGGCCAGCATGTCGTCGTCGGCGGCGGTGCCGATCGGCGTGCCGTGGATCAACCGCGGCGCGCCCAGGCCGGCGTCGGCGAAGACCGTGTGCAGCGTGGTGCCGAACCGCGCGGACAGCCCCATGGCCTCGAAGGCGCGCACGATTCCCGCCGTCACCCGCCCGAACAGCGGCAGGTCCGGGATGGCGCGCGCCCCGGTGATGTCGTTCTCGGAGAACGCGACGACGCCTCCCGGGCGCACGAACGAGCTGAGGTGCCGCAGGGTGGCGGCCGGGTCGCGCAGGTGCATCAGGATCAGCCGGCCGATGACCGCGTCCACCGGTTCGTCCAGGGTGAGGTCGTCGATCGCGGTCTGGGTGAAACGGGTTGTCCTGAAGCCCTTTTCGGTGGCGCGGGCGCTGGCCAGCTCGATCATCGCGGGCGCGGCGTCCACTCCCAGGACGCTTCCGGTCGGGCCGACCAGCCGGGCCGCGATGAACGACACGTCACCGGGTCCGCACCCGACGTCGAGCACCCGCATGCCCGGCCGCAGCCCGGCGAGCCGCAGGGCGTGCTCGGTGTAGTGGTCGTACAGCCTGCCCTGCAGGAGGAGCCGCTGCACCTCCACGTCGGCATGGCCGAGGACATAGGTGCTGTCGCTCATGAGATCACCCTTTCGGTTTGACGGGCCGGCAACAACCAGCCGACGACGATCGCGGCACCGAGCGCGATGCCCGCGCAGACCAGCGAGCTCACCTGCAGGCCGTCCAGGAATGCGTGGTTGACGGCGTCGCGGACGCTGCCGGCCCGCTGCGCCGGCAGCCCCTCGATCACCCTGTGCGCCAAGGCCATCGAGTGCCGCATCGATTCGGCGGGCAGGCCGGTGAGCGCGGCCGCGCCGAGGTGCCCGGAGTACACCGAGGCGAAGACGCTGCCGGCGATGGCCACTCCGAGGGTGCCGCCCAGCTCGCGGGTCGTGTCGTTGACGGCCGAGCCGACGCCGGCCTTGTCGGTGGGCAGCGATCCCATGATGGCCTCGGTGGCCGGTGAAACGGTGAGGCCGAGGCCGCCGCCGAGCAGCACCATCTGCGTCGCGATCTGGTCGTAGGGCGTGGCGGCGTCCGCCGTGGACGCCCACGCCAGCCCGGCGGCGAACACGGCGAGACCGGCGGCGACGACGGCCGTCGTGCCGACGCGTTCCACCAGCCGGGGACCGGCGATGCTGGCCAGCGCGATCGACGCGGCGACCGGCAGCAGGCGCACGCCGCTCTGAAATGCCGTGTATTCCTTGATGAATTGGAAGTACTGAGTGATGACGAAGATGAAACCGAACAATGTCAAGAAGCCCGCGGTCACCGCCAGGCTGCCGCCGGAGAACCGGCGGTCGAAGAACACCGAGACGTCCAGCATCGGATGGGTGCTGCGCCGCTCCCACAGCGCGAAGCCGGCGAGAACGGCTGCGGCCAAGGCGAATCCGGCGACGGTCCGGCCGTTTGTCCATCCCCAGGTGGGCGCCTCGATGACCGTGTACACCAAAGCGGTGACCCCGGCGGCGGACAGGATCAGACCGGGCGCGTCGACGGGCGGAGCCGCCGGGTCGCGCGACGTCGGAACGAACACGACTCCGCCGATGACGGCCAGGGCCGCGACGGGAATGTTCACCATGAAGATCGACCCCCACCAGAAGTGCTCGAGCAGCCAGCCGCCGCTGATCGGGCCGACGGCCACGCCGACGCCCACCATGGCCGCCCACAGTCCGATCGCCTTGGCGCGCGGTGCCGGCTCGGTGAAGATGTTGGTGATCAGGCCCAGCGTGGTCGGGAAGATGACCGCCGCGCCCACGCCCATGGCGGCGCGGGCCGCAATCAGCGCATCGGCCGAATTCGCCTGGGCCGCAACGGCGGAGGTGAGTGCGAACAGCGCGAGTCCGGCGTTGAGCCAGCCCCGCCTGCCGTAGCGGTCGCTCAGGCTGCCGGCCGACAGCAGCAATCCGGACATGACCAGGGTGTAGGCGTCGACGATCCATTGCAGCTGGGCGGTGTCGGCATCGAGGTCCCGCGACAGGGTGGGCAGCGCGACGTTGACGATGGTGGCGTCGACGCTGATGACGAAGACGCCGAGGCAGATGACGGCGAGCGCGGCGATGGGGCGGTTTGGGAGCAGCGGGGCGACGCGCATGAACAAGACGCTAAAGCGGATAGACAAATAAATCAAGTAAAGAGTTGAAAAAGATGTCTATTTGCCGGTAGCGTGGCATCGTGGCGCCCCGCCGGAACTACAACCAGAACTGCCCGATCGCGCGCGGGCTCGACGTGCTGGGCGAGCGGTGGACTTTGTTGATCCTGCGCGAGCTGGTCGGGGGGCAGCGCCGCTACGGCGACCTGCGCGCCCAGTTGCCCGGCATCGCAACCAATCTGCTGGCCGAGCGGCTCAAGGAACTGCAGGAGGCCGGGCTCGTCGACCGCGCCGACCTGCCGGCGCCGATCGGGCGCACCGTGTACACACTCAGCGACGACGGCTGGCGGCGCGCGCTGCCGGTCCTGCAGAGCATCGCCGTCTTCGGAATGGAGCTGATGGACCCCGTCGAGGGCGGCCGGGTCTCACCGCTGAACGGCTTTCTCGCCGGAATCCTGCTGGGCTTCGACTCCGGCCGGGCCACCGGCGCGGACGTGACGGTCCGCGCCGAGATCGACGGCCGCCGTTTCGAGTTCGCGGCGACGCAGGGCCGCCTGGGCGCGGCCCACGGCCCACCGGCGGTGACGATCACCGCGAGCGCCGCGGACCTGGTCGCCGCGCGCCTCGGGTCCAGCGACGCCAAGCGCACCGCGGCGCTGCGCCGGATCGACTTCGCCGGCGACCCCGATGCCGTTGCCGCGGTGCGTCAGGCGTTTTCGCTGTAACTCGCCGTCAGGCCCGCAGTGCGTTGATCCACTTTTCGAGGCGCCGGGCTTCGCGGGACATGACGTCGGGCTGCCCTAGGGCGTTGGTCAGCAGGGCGCTGCCCTGGTAGGCGATGACGAGTTGGTGCGCCAGGTCGTGGGCGTCGCGTCGGCCCATGGCACTGAATTGCTGCTCGGCCCAGTCCAGCAGGGTTTGCATGAGCGGAGCGGTCAACGAATGCGATTGGCCCGGCTGGTTTGCGAGTTCGGTGCACAGGGTTCCGTAGGGACAGCCATGGTCGGCGATCGTCGCGCGCGACTCGGCCAGGAGCCCGACGAGCGCCTTGAGCCGGGCCCTGGGGCTGCCGTGCCGGCGCTGCAGGGCCGCGGTGGCCGACCGGATTTCTTCGGTGCGGGCTTCGACGACGGCGGTGACGATGTCGTCCTTGGTCTTGAAGTAGTAGTACACGTTGCCCAGCGGGACCTCGGCGGCCTCGGCAATGTGCGCGAGTGTGGTGCCCGCGATGCCCCGGCGATAGAACAGGTCGCATGCCGCGGCGATCAGCCGCTCTCGCTTGCCGGCGGGCGGCGGTGCGGCGGCTTCCTCCGCGTCGGTTAAGTCAGCCATGTCACTCACGGACTATAGACGGCACGCGTCCATGCTCAGGTTCCACAACAGCTCCCTGTTCTCGGGTGTGTTGTGGGCGGTCTTGACCTTCCTCGGCTTGGCGCGGGTGAAGTAGTGTCCCGAAACCTGCATCGGGTCCGGAGACGAGGCTACGAACACCGAGGTGGCCGCGCCCTTGGCCGCGGACAGCGAAAACGGCAGAGCCGCATAGGAGATCGCCCGCAGGGCGCCGGGGGCTTCGCGCATCATCGGGGTCCTGACGATCCCCGGGTGCACCGCGTTCACGGTGACTCGCGTGGGTGCCAGCCGGTGCGCCAGCTCGATGGTGAACAGCAGCACGCAAAGTTTCGAGGCCGCGTAAGTGCCGATGGCGGAGAACCGGTTTCCGTTCGGCAGGTTGTCCGGGTCGAACTTGCCGGCGCGGTACACGCTCGAGCTCAGATTGACGATCCTGCCCTGAGCGCTCTCGCGCAGTTGGTCGAGCAGCAGGTGCGTGAGATAGAACTGCGCGAGGTAGTTCACCTGAAACGTCGTCTCGTAGCCGTCCCCGGTCAGCACACGCTGCGGCATGACGATGCCGGCGTTGTTGATCAGGACGTCGAGCCGCGGGTAGCGCGCCGCGAACGTTTCGGCCAGCCGGCGCAGTTGCGCGAGCGATTTGAGGTCGGCGGTGAGGTAATCGACGTCGTCGTTGCCGGTCGAGGCGGCGATTTCCCTTGCGACGCTTGCGGCCTTGGACGCGTTGCGCGCGGCCAGCACGACGGCATACCCCTTGCCGGCGAGGGCCGTCGCGGTCATCTTGCCGATGCCGTCCGTGGCACCGGTGATGAGGCAGATCGGCCTACCCATGGGCGTCGACCCGGGTGGGCCGCGACAGCATGCGCGCCATCATCGAGCGCGTGACGGCCGCCGGCACGAGCGCGGCGGTGACCCGGTTGGTCCGGCCCGGGATGCAGCGGGCCCGGTTGCGCGCCAGGGCGCGCAGCGCGTCACGCGCGCAAACGTCGGGGGCCAGGGGCGGGATCGGCATTTTGTCGGGGTCCAGGCCCAGTTCGGCGATCGCCGGCGTGCGGGTGGGACCGGGGTGCAGCACGGTGACGTGCACCCCGTGTTTGGCCAGTTCGCCGTGCAGGCCGGCACCGAGGCTGGTGATGTAGGCCTTGGTCGCCGCCGTGTGCGCCAGGTAGGGGACGCCGTGCACCGCCCCCAACGCGGAGACCAGCACGATGCCGCCGCGCCCGCGCCGCGCCAGCCGTTCGCCGAAGTGGTGTGTCAGGCCCAGGTGCGCCGCGGTGTTGAGCCGCAGGATCGCCCGCTGGGCCTGCAGGTCGGAATTCAGGAAGGGGCCCGGCAGGGCGGACCCCGCGTTCGACACCAGCAGGCCGACGTCGATGTCGTTGGTGGCCTCGGCAATTGGGGTCAGCGCGCCCGGGTCGGACAGGTCGGCGCCGACGGCGCGATAGTCGACGCCGTGGCTGCGGGCCAGGGCCGCGCCCAGGTCCTGCAGTGCGGCGAGGCGGCGTGCGACCAGGACCACGTTGATGCCCGCACCGGCGAGTTGGTGAGCGAATTCGCGGCCGATCCCCGATGACGCGCCGGTCACGACCGCCCAGGGTCCGAACTGATGTGCGTTGATGCTCATGACGGTGGCCCCTCTTCGTCGCGATACCAGTTAGTCGACCAACTTAGCGCCCGACGTTGACTGGCCGCAAGGCGGCGGCCAAACACCCATTTGATGCGGAGCTATTGACGCAGAGTCCCCAAGCATTCCGATTGCGCCGCCGCCGCGACCGGTCTACTGTGTTGGTCAGCTGACTAACTACGGACGCTGAAGACCGGGGGCACCGGATGATCGTCGTCAAACGCATGTGGATTCCGCTGCTCGTCGCGGCGGTGCTCGCCGTCGCAACTTTCGCCGTCTACCGCCTGCACGGCGTCTTCGGGATCGGCGGCACCACCCCGGCCGCCGGCGCCCATGCCGACGACATCAAGCCCTTCAACCCCAAGCACGTGACGCTCGAGGTCTTCGGCCCGGCGGGCGCGGTGGCCGACATCAACTATCTCGACGTCGACGCCGTACCGCAGCGGGCTGACGGCATGCGGCTGCCGTGGACGTACAGCGCGGCCACCATGGCCCCGGCGGTCAGCGTCAACGTGGTCGCTCAGGGTGACGGCGGGGTCATCGGCTGCCGCATCACGGTGAACGGCGACGTCAAGGAGCAGCGAACCGTGACGGGGTTTCATCCCCAAACCTTCTGCCTGGTGAAATCCGCGTGATCGCGCGGACGGTTCGCCGGCTTTCGGTGCCCATCCTGCTCTTCTGGCTGGGACTGGCCGCGGCCACCAACATCGCTGTGCCGCAACTGGAAGCGGTCGGGGAGGCGCACGCGGTGTCGATGAGCCCCGATGACGCCCCGGCGGTACGGGCCACGACGCGCGTCGGTCACGTGTTCGCGGAATTCGACTCCGACAGCGCGGTCATGGTCGTGCTGGAAGGCCAGGCACCGCTGGACGCCGCGGCACACCGGTTCTACGACGCCCTCATCCGCAGGCTCGGGCAGGACAACAAGCACGTCGAGCACGTCCAGGACTTCTGGGGCGACCCGCTCACCGCGGCCGGCTCCCAGAGCGCCGACGGCAAGGCCGCGTACGTTCAGGTGTTCCTCGCCGGTCGCCAGGGCGAGACGCTGGCCAACGAATCCGTCGACGCCGTCCGGCGCATCGTGTCAAGTGCGGTGGCGCCCAACGGCGTCAGAGCCTACGTCGCGGGCCCCGCCGCCGTCACCACCGATGAGCTCGAGTTCGGCGACAAGAGCGCCCGCAAGGTGATGGGGGTGACCGTCGGGGTCATCGTGCTGATGCTGCTGATCGTGTACCGCTCGGTGGTCACCGTACTGCTGACGCTGCTGATGGTCTTCGTCGAATTGCCCGCCGTGCAGGGGGTGATCGCCTTCCTCGGCGACCGCGGACTCATCGGGCTCTCGACTTTTGCGGTGCAGATCCTGCCGATACTCGCCATCGCCGCGGGCACCGACTACGCGATCTTCGTGGTCGGCCGATACCAGGAGGCGCGTCAGGCCGGCGAAGACCGGGAAGCGGCCTACTACACCATGTTTCGCGGCAGCGCGCACGTGGTCCTCGGCTCGGGCCTGACCATCGCCGGCGCGATGTTCTGCCTCAGTTTCACCAGGCTGCCGTATTTCCAAACCCTGGGCGCGCCGTGCGCGATCGGGATGCTCACGCTGGTGGCGGGCGCGCTCACGTTGGGTCCGGCCATCGTCACGCTGGGCAGTCGGTTCGGCCTGTTCGACCCGAAACGCAAATCAAGACACGGGGATGGCGGCGGGTGGGGACCGCCGTGGTGCGATGGCCCGCGCCCATCCTCGCGGCGACCGCCGCGACCGCCCTCGTCGGGCTGCTGGCCCTGCCGTCGTTCACGACGAGCTACAACGACCGCAACTACCTGCCCCGCACCACCCCGTCCAACATCGGATACGCCGCGGCCGACCGGCACTTTTCACCCGCCCGGTTGAACCCCGACCTGCTCTTGGTGGAAACCGACCACGACATGCGCAACCCCGCCGACATGCTGGTCCTGGACCGGGTCGCCAGGACCGTCTTCCAGGCCGACGGGGTGGCCCGCGTTCAGTCCATCACCAGACCACTGGGCGCCCCGATCACGCACACCTCCGTCCCGTTTCAGATCAGCATGCAGGGCACCACGCTGACCGAGAACATGAAGTACATGCACGACCGGATGGCCGACATGCGGGCCATTGCGGACCAGATGGGCGGAGTCATCGACACCATGCAACGCATGCTCGCCCTGCTGCGCGGACTCGCCGACACCACTCACGACGTTGCCGGTCAGACCAAACAGATCGTCGCCGACACGACCGACGTGCGCGATCGCATCGCCGATTTCGACGACTTCTTCCGGCCGCTGCGCGGCTACCTGCACTGGGAGCAACACTGCTTCGACATTCCCGCCTGCTGGGCGACCCGATCGGTATTCGACGCGCTCGACGGTGGCGACAAGCTCACCGACGACCTGCGCGGGCTGGTCTCCGACACCGACAGGCTGGATAGCCTGATGCCGCAGCTGATCTCGCTGCTACCGCCGATCATCGACGCCACCACCACGATGCGCACCATGACGATGACGATGTACAGCACCTTCGCGGGCCTGCTGGACCAGATGGACGCCGCACAGCAGAACGCGTCGGCGATGGGGCAGGCCTTCGACGCGGCCAAGAATGACGATTCCTTCTACCTTCCGCCGGAGGTCTTCGACAACCCCGACTTCAAACGCGGCCTGGCGATGTTCCTTTCGCCGGACGGCAAGGTCGCCCGCCTCTTCGTCACCCACGACGGGGATCCCGCTACCCCCGAAGGCATTTCGCACGTCGACGCGATCAAAAGGGCCGCACGCCACGCCGTCAAGGGCACTCCGCTGGAAGACGCGAGGATTGCCCTGGGCGGTACCGCCGCGACTTATAAGGACATGAGCGACGCGGCCAAATACGACCTGCTGATCGCGGGAATCGCCGCGGCCTGCCTGATCTTCATCATCATGCTGGTCATCACCGGAAGCGTCATCGCGGCGTTGGTCATCATCGGCACCGTCGTGCTGTCGTTGGGCGCCTCATTCGGGCTGTCGGTACTGGTGTGGCAACACATCCTGGGTATTCCGTTGCACTGGTTGGTCATCGCGATGGCCGTCATCATCCTGCTGGCCGTGGGATCGGACTACAACCTGTTGCTGGTGTCCCGATTCAAAGAGGAGATCGGCGCCGGCATCAAGACGGGAATCATCCGCGCCATGGGCGGAACGGGCGCGGTGGTGACCTCCGCCGGTCTGGTGTTCGCGTTCACCATGTCCTCCTTCGTGTTCAGCGATCTGCAGATCATCGGCCAGTTCGGCACGACCGTCGGCATCGGCCTGCTCTTCGACACGCTGGTCGTGCGGTCGTTGATGACCCCGTCGATCGCGGCCCTGCTCGGGCGCTGGTTCTGGTGGCCCCGGCGCGTGCGCGCCCGCCCTCTCGTGCGGCGGCCGCGCGTGCCCGGCACCGCTTCGACCCCGACACTTGCCGAAAGCCTGCACCCATGACCTTCCGCCGCGCCGAAACCCAGACGCTGTCCGAGTCGATACGCCTCGCCGCGCCGCCCGACCGGGTGTGGGACCTGATCACCACCGTCGCCGGCATCGCGCAGTGGTACGACACCTGGGACGCCGTCGAACACGTCGGCGACGACGAACGACTCCGGGTGGGCACGTCGTTTCGGCTGATCCGGCGCCGCCGCGGTGGCGACGACGCCGCGCTGTGCCGCGTGACCTCGGTGCAGCCGCGCCGGCGATTGTGCTGGGTGCAATACGCCCCCCACCTGCCCGCGGTGTCGGTCGAATTCCGGCTCGCACCCGACACCGACGAGGCCGCCGGCACCGTGCTGAGCCACACCAGGAGCTGGATCGAACCCGCGGATCACCGCTACTAAGCTTGCGGCGTGGCGAAACCTGGTGATTCCGACACGGCCGGGCCGGTCGACCGGCCCGTGCTGGTGGTGGACTTCGGCGCGCAGTACGCGCAGTTGATCGCCCGCCGGGTCCGGGAGGCCCGGGTCTTCTCCGAGGTCATCCCGCACACCGCCACGATCGAGGAAATCAAGGCCCGTAACCCGGTGGGCATCGTGCTGTCCGGCGGCCCGGCCAGCGTCTACGCCGACGGCGCACCGCAACTCGACCCCGCGCTGTTCGACCTCGGGCTGCCGGTATTCGGCATCTGCTACGGCTTTCAGGCGATGGCGCAGGCCCTCGGCGGCACGGTCGCGCACACCGGCACCAGCGAGTACGGGCGCACCGAACTGAAAGTGCTTGGCGGCGAACTCCATTCGGACCTGCCGAGCACCCAGCCCGTGTGGATGAGCCATGGTGATGCCGTGACCGCCGCCCCGGACGGGTTCGAGGTGGTGGCCAGCAGCGCGGGCGCGGCGGTGGCCGCGTTCGAGAACCGCGAGCGGCGCCTGGCCGGCGTGCAGTACCACCCGGAGGTGATGCACACCCCGCACGGCCAGCAGGTGCTCGGCCGGTTCCTGCACGACTTCGCCGGCCTGGGCACCGAGTGGACCCCGGCCAACATCGCCACCGCGCTGGTGGAGCAGGTGCGCGCGCAGATTGGTGACGGCCACGCGATCTGCGGGCTGTCCGGGGGCGTGGATTCCGCGGTGGCCGCGGCGCTGGTGCAGCGCGCCATCGGCGACAAGCTGACGTGTGTCTTCGTCGACCACGGATTGTTGCGCGCGGGCGAGCGCGCCCAGGTGCAGCGCGACTTCGTCGCCGCCACCGGCGCCAACCTGGTCACCGTCGACGCGGCGGACACCTTCCTGCAGGCGCTGTCGGGCGTGACGAACCCCGAAGGCAAACGCAAGATCATCGGGCGGCAGTTCATCCGGGCGTTCGAGGGCGCCGTGCGGGACGTGGTGGGAAGCAACGAGATTGAGTTCTTGGTGCAGGGCACCCTGTACCCGGACGTGGTGGAGTCCGGTGGGGGCAGCGGCACCGCGAACATCAAGAGCCACCACAACGTCGGCGGCCTGCCCGACGACCTGAAGTTCAAGCTCGTCGAGCCGCTGCGGCTGCTGTTCAAGGACGAGGTGCGCGCGGTCGGGCGCGAGCTGGGCCTGCCGGAGGAAATCGTTGCGCGCCAGCCTTTTCCGGGGCCGGGTCTGGGCATCCGCATCGTGGGCGAGGTCACCGCAGGGCGTTTGGAGACGTTGCGGCGCGCAGACTCGATCGCACGCGAGGAGCTGACCGCCGCCGGCCTCGACAATCAGATCTGGCAGTGCCCGGTGGTGCTGCTGGGCGACGTCCGCTCGGTCGGGGTGCAGGGTGACAACCGCACCTACGGGCACCCGATCGTGCTGCGCCCGGTGTCCAGTGAGGACGCCATGACCGCCGACTGGACCCGGGTGCCCTACGAGGTGCTGGAGCGCATCTCGACGCGGATCACCAACGAGGTGCCCGAGGTCAACCGCGTGGTGCTGGACATCACCAGCAAGCCGCCCGGCACCATCGAATGGGAGTGAGAAACCGCGATCAGCGGTACTGCACAATGCCGAGTCCGTCGATGCGCCGAAAGTGCTCCACGTTCGCGGTGACGATCGGGACGCCCAGCCGTAAGCTTGTGCAGCCGATCCAAAGATCGTTACTCCCAATGAGTTCGCCGCGACGTCGAAGTTCGCGGGCCACCCTGGCGTAGACGAATGCGATCTGGTCATCCACCGGAATGAGGGTGTGCCCATCGCGCATGGCTGCCACGACAGGGTGCTCGGCCCGGTCAAACCCCTCGGCGAACTCGCCGAGAGCGATTGTGGAGAGCAGCAATTCGGCGTCCGGCGACCGTTTCAAGAATTGGTGCGCGGCGCCCGAGGCAATGCCGTCGTCACCCGCGGACCGCTCCCGATGTAGGTCGATGAGGAACGTCGTATCAATGCTCAGCTGAAGCGCCATCGATCCTCGGGCGGCGTGTCCGTCTGCTGGGCCATGTCAAGACGCGCGAGGGTCTCATCGTCGACCGTCGGTAGCTCGGTGAGTGTTTCGAGCAGAGCTGCGGCCGTGTGAGCGTCGTTGCGCCAGTGCGCACGTCTGATGACCTGAGAGAACGATTCAGTCGGCGAGCGCCGAGCGGCGCGCAGTCGCTCGTACGCCTCGAGATCGATGGATATCGTCTTGGTCGCCATGATGCATGTATACATGCATGGATCCATGCATGCAACGCGGCGTTGACAGTCGCCGCTTCCCGGTGATAGTCATTGAGCAATCGAAAACGCGATTCTCAATTGCCCGACGAGGCCTGGCTGGAGGACACGGGTGGCCGATGAACAGGCGCAGCCCGCCTGGAAGAACCCGATGGCGTGGCTGCCGCACTCGATCGCGGAGGCGGCGCTGTCGACGGGGGATGGGCCCGAGCTCTCCGAGGCGTGGGCGCACCTGCAGGAGCGGCTGAACGCGGCCGAGCAGCTCGTCCGGTCCACGCCGGTCAACAAGAACCGGCTCGACTACGGGTCGGGGATGCGCCACCTGATGGTGTTGCTGGCGGTCGGCACCGACATGGCGCTGCGGGCCGACCCCGACCCGGTGCTCGCCGTCAACCGCGCCAGCATGGACGACATCGTCACCTGGGGCCTGGAATGCCCGGACTGCGTGTACCTGAATGCGAGCCTGCGCCGGGGCGAGACCTACCGGCTCTTCGGCAGCCGGGGGACGGCCCGTTACGTCGGCCTGCAGACGATGGACGGGATCGCGGCGACCGCCAATTGCCTCGTGGACGATCTCGACGTCGACGCGGACGGGCGCTTCGAAGCGATCCTCTCGGCGGACGAGCACGAGGGCAACTGGCTGCGGCTGGCCGGTGATCACCCGACGCTGACCGTACGGAACTTCTTCTACGACTGGGACACCGAGATTCCCGCGTCACTAGAGATCGAGCGGATCGGCGACGAAGTGGTGCCCGGAACCCGTTCCGTCGACCCGGATGCCTCGGTGTCGCGCCAGCTTTACGCGCTGGGAGACTTCGTCTACGACAACCTCAAATTCTTCCTCGACTTCGGTGCGATGCCGCCGGCCAACGGCTTCATCCCGCCGATGGACATGACCGAGATGGGTGCGGCGGCCGAAAACCGGCCCGTCATCGGACGATTCGAGCTCGAACCCGACGAGGCGCTGATCCTCGAGGTGCGACCGCCCAACGGCGTCTACTGGAGCATCTCGCTGGGCAATCCGTGGTTGGAGACGATCCACTACGGGCGCCATCAATCCAGCCTCAACGGACATCAGGCGGTCGTCGACTCCGACGGGATCTTCCGCGCCGTCTTGTGTGCGACCGATCCCGGGGTCGCCAACTGGCTGGACACCGCGGGACACAGCAACGGCGCCATGCTGTTGCGCTGCGTCCGAACGGAATCCGCGCCGGTCCCCAGCACCCGCGTCGTGAAGGCCGGCGACGTCGTGGCGGCGTTGCCGGCCGACACCACGATGACCGCCCCGGACGAACGCGCGAGAGTCATCGAGGCCCGCCGCCGCGCCGTACACGAAAGGTTCTCCCGGTGAGTTTCTCCGCTGACGACCTCGAAGACGGCGCGCGCGCCGCCACCGGCCTCGACGACTTCGGCTCGTCCTACTATCGCGAGGGCCTGGAACGGACCGTCGACGCGTTGAACAGCGAGGCCGAACTCAACGACCTCGGCCGCGTCATGCAGCACGCGACCATCAGCAACGCCCTGATCCAGCGGCTGAGGATCGTGGAAACCTACAAGCAACACCCCGAGATCGCCGACGAGGTGGTCGAGGGCCCGGTCGTCGTCCTCGGTCTGCCGCGCACGGGCACCACCGCGCTGAGCCAATTGGTCTCCGCCGACCCACAATTCAGGTCGCTGCGCACCTGGGAATCCCAGGCGCCCACCCCGCCACCCGAGGCCGCCACCCAACACACTGACGCGCGAATCGCGCAGTGCGCCGAGGGCATCGGGATGATCGAGCAGATGTTTCCCGAGTTCCGGGCGATGAACAATTCCGAGCCCGAAGCCGCGACCGAATGCCAGGACCTGATGGGTATGAGCTTTCGTACCTTCCACTTCGACGGCGTGGTGCGCGTTCCCGGCTACGTGGAATGGTTGCTGGGAAGCGACATGCGCGAAACCTACGTGTTCCACCGGGACGTGCTCAAGTTGCTGCAGTGGCATTGCAAGCCGAGCCTGTGGCACCTCCGTACGCCGGTGCACATGTTCGCCCTCGACGCGTTCGTCGACGCCTATCCGGATGCGAAATTCCTCTGGAGCCATCGTGATCCGGCGAAGGTCCTGGGATCGGTCTGCAGCCTCATCGCCTACGTCCGCAGCTGGAGCAGCGATCGGCGGAATCCGACAGAACTCGGCGCCGAACAGCTGGCCTGGTGGGCCGAGGGCATGCGGCGTGCCACGGAATTTCGCAGGAAATTCGGGGACGACCGGTTTGTCGACGTGTCGTTTGCCGCGCTGCAAACCGACCCTGTCAGCACCGTCGCCGACAGCTACGAAAAGCTCGGCCTGACATTCACCGAGGCGGCGCGGGCCAAGGTCCGCCAATGGGCGGACGAACACCGGCCCGGTCACCGCGGCACCCACAGCTACGACCTGGCGGACTACGGGTTGACCCCGGAACAGGTGCACGAGGCTTTCAGTGACTACATCGCCACCTACGATGCCTCGGGCTGAGCGGGCCGGAGGGCGTCAAAAGCTCGAACGAGACCCGCAGATACACGCCGCGATCGTGTCGGCGGCCACCGACATCGTCCGGACCGAGGGAGTCCAGGCGCTGTCGATTGCCCAGATGCTCGGCAGAACGCAGTTGAGCACCCGGGCGTTCTACCGCCACTTCGACTCCAAGGATGAGTTGGTCACGGCGGTGTTCCTGGAGATGGCCCGCGCCGAGATGCTGCGCCTGGTGCAGCGGATGTCGCTACACTCCGACCCGGTCCGTGCCGTGGCGGCCTGGATCGACGGGCGGCTGGACCTGGCGTTCAATAACCAGATCCGCTCCGATCTGCATCGCATGTCCCTAGAGGCGCAGAACCAGATGTTCGTCGCGCCTCGGCTCGTGGCCCCCGCCTACCGGGAAATCTTGCGGCCGCTGGTCGAACAACTCACGCGGGGAAGGGATTTGGGATTGTTCGGCGAAATCGATCCCGACAATGAGGCGCTGTCCATCCAGGGCGTCGTATGGGCCAACATCGAACGGTACTGGGCGACGGGCGATCGCGATCCCCGCGAAATCCGTCAGCGCGTGCAGCATTTCTGTTTGGGGGGCCTGCGCGTGGCCCCCGAAACGATCGACGCCGTTCTGACCGAAGCGCCGGGCGAACACCTCACCTCGCCGAATCGACCTCGTCGGGGGAGTAGCCGATGACCGGCTTCGAATCGCCGTAGACGTCGAGGGTGTGCAGGAATCGGTGCAGTCCCATCGTCGAGGCGCACGTGAAGCCCAGTTCGACGATCTGGGCGGCGGTGAAATGCTCACCCAGCCGCCGATAGAACTCGTCGTCGATCGAATGATGATCTCCGGACAGCCGGTCCAAAAATTCCACGGCCAGCCGCTCCTGCGGCGTCAACGAGTCGTGCTCCGGCGCCAGCAGGCACGCCACGTCATCCTCGGTGATCGAATCGTGCTTGCGTGATTGACTGCACGGCTCGCACTCGCCCAGCTGGGCGCTGCGGATACGCAGCAATTCCACGATCCGTCCGCCCAGTAGAGTGTCCGCTCCCAGCTGTGTTCTGGCCATGTCCACCTGCGCCAGTTGTGCACTGCGGTAAGCGAATATCTGCAACGGCACCGGTGTGGCATAGCGGCCGTCGGCCACACCGGCCTCCACGATCTGTCGTGAATGGGTGCTCAATTGATCCAACGGGATCGGTGCGATGCGTGGCATGGTGCTAGATGCTACTCGGGCCGAGCGCGTAGGCGCCGGTTTCCGGATGGTGATACCAACCGCCGGCAGCGTGGGTGCCGCCGTCGACATGGATCGTCTGCCCCGTGATGTAGCTGGACATGTCGGAAGCGAGAAAGACTGCGGCGCCCGCCATCTCGTCGACTCGGCCCGCGCGTCCCATCGGAACCGTGTGCCCGAACCGCTCTTCGGAGCCTGGAGGTGCCACTTGCATGATCCCTTCCGTCAAGGTGATATCGGGGGCCAGGGCGTTGACCCGGATGCCATGCGGCGCGAGTTCGAGGGCCGCGGTCTTGGTGTAGTTGATGACCCCGGCTTTGGCCGCCGCGTAGGTGGCGTAACCCGGTGCCGCGCGCACGCCTTCGATCGACGTGACGCTGATGATGCTGCCCGCCAACCCCCGCTCGACCAGGTCGCGGGCGACCCGCTGGGTGCACAGGTAGACGTGGCGCAGATTGGACTTGTACAGCGCATCCCAGCCGTTCTCGCTGGTGTCGAGGATCCCGGACCAGAAAACCCCGCCGGCGTTGTTGACCAGAATCGTGACCGGCCCGAGCTCGGCCGCGGTCCGCGCGAGTGCGGCGTCGACCGCGGCGCTGTCCCGCACGTCGGTGGGGATGCCCAGCGCGCCGATCTCGGCCGCGGCCGCCCCGCACGATTCCGGGTTGTGCTCCCAGATCGCCACCTTCGCGCCGAATGCCGTCAATCCCGCGGCGATGCCGCGGCCGATGCCTGCGCCGCCTCCGGTCACCACCGCCACACGGTCGGTCAGCAGGATGCTTGCCGGATCGAGCGTCATGGACTAATCATAGAGTAATAGCAAGTCACGCGTTACGATATTGACCGAATCTGTCAAATCTGTAACCAGGAAGGGCTCGGATCATGGCCAGCACCATCTTCGTCACCGGCGCCACCGGTCAGACCGGCGGCAACGTGTGTGAACAGCTGATCGCGCGTGGTGACCACGTCCGCGCCCTGGTTCGCAACCCGGACGAGGCGACGGCGCTGTCCGGCATCGGCGTCGAATTGGTCAAGGGCGACATCAGCGACGCCGACGACGTGCTGCGCGCGGCCAAGGGCGCCGAGGCGGCGATCCACTGCGCAGCGCTGCTGGGCGGGGCCAGTCAGGACCTCGAAGACTTCAAAGCGGTCAATATGGTCGGCACCACCCACGTGCTCGACGCGGCGCAACGCCACGGCATGCGTCGGGTCGTCGCGCTGAGCACCGCCACGTTCTTCGATCTGAGCACCGACGCCGACTTCGAAGAGGCCCCCGTCCTCGAGAACCCACCGGACGACCCGTATACGGTCACCAAGCTCGCCGCATTCCTCGAGGCGCACCAACGCGCCGCCGCCGGCCAGGACGTGCTGACCTGCCACCCGGGCGCGATCTTCGGCCCGGCCCCGGTGGTGGAACGGGCTCTGCATCGCACCAGCTTCAACCGGGTGTTGTTGGCCGGCATGCGCGGAAAGATCAAGCGCTACCTTGCGTTTCCCGTGACGTGGGTGGCCGGCAAGGACGTCGCGGCGGGCTCGATTGCGGCACTGGACCGCGGTGTGGCCGGTGAGCGCTACCTGCTGATCGGCCAGCCGCAAGACACCATCAGCACCGCGGCCGGCATCAATCGGGCCTGCGAGATCGCCGAAATCGACCACCGCGTCGAAGATCTCGACTATCGGTCCGATCCGGAGGCGCTGACGGCCGAGTTCGGGCCCACCTTGATGGCGATCGCGGCGGCCGCGGCCAAGCACGTCCGCAAGCCGAGGGCCGAAGACAACCTGACCCGCCGGCGGCTGGGCTATGACCCGATGTCGTTCGACGACGGGCTGCGCCTGCTGATCCCCTGGCTGCGTGAACTCGGTCGGCTCGATCCGGTGGCCGCCTGACGTGTCGATAGCCGAGACGCACCAACCGGGTTCGGAGCACGGCGATCTGGCCGATCGGATACTCGACGCTGCCCGACGGCTCGTCCTGAGGACCGGCGCGCGGAGATTGTCGTTGTCGGATGTGGCGGCCCTGGCGGGGGTGTCGCGGCCGACGATCTATCGCTACTTCGGCTCCAAGGAAGATCTCATCGATGCGCTGGGAAAGCAGGAATACCGGCGCTTCAGTACCGCAATGGAGAGGGCGATGAACGGCGTAACCGGACTCGCGCGACTGGAAGCCGCGATCGACGTCGTGGCGACGTTCGTCGAGGAGCAGCCGCCCGGGCGCCAGCTCGACCTGGAGCCGGGCTTCGCCCATGAACAGGTGGCCCGGGCATTACCCATGATCATCGAGGGATTGCTTCCGGTCCTGGAGCAATGCGCTCGCGAGGACGGCTTCGATGCCGCGATCAACAGCCGGAACCTGGCCGGCGCGATCGCGCGAATCGCATTGAGCCACTACGTCTTCCCGGATATGGACCCGGCGGTGGCCCGCCGCGAGATCCGCGCCGCGGCCGGTCTGCCCGAGGTTCGGGCGTCCCGTTCGGAATTGCAGCGCAGGAGGGCGCGTTGACCACGTCGAAGGTTGTCTTTGATCCGTTTTCGAATGATTTCTTCGACGCCCCGTACGCCACCTACCGGCGCATGCGTGACGAGGAGCCGGTCTATTACAACGAGAACTACGATTTCTACGCGCTGACCCGTCATGCCGATGTCGTGGCGGCCATCAAGGACTTCGACACCTTCTCGTCGGCGCGCGGGGTCGATCTCGAGATGGTGCAGTCCGGTAATCCCGTGCCGCCGTTGATCATCATGATGGATCCGCCCCAGCACCGCCGGATGCGCAATCTGGTGAACAAAGTGTTCACCCCGCGCGCCATCGAGCGCCAACGACAGCTGGTCGTCGAACAGATCGATCGATTTCTCGGCGCGGCGAATCCCGTTGAGTTCGATGTCGTGCAGGACTTTTCGGCGTTGTTTCCCGTGGAAGTGATCACCCGGATGCTCGGCGTGCCCGCCGAACTCCGCCAGCGGGTCCGGCTTCTCCTGGACAAGCAGCTCGAGCGGGAGTACGGCAACGTCGCGACGCCCGAGGAGGGTGTACAGGCCGGCATCGAGACCGGATTGCTCTACTACAACATCATCCAGGAACGGCGCGCCAGTCCACAGGACGACATGATCAGCGACCTGATTGCCGTCGAGGTCGAACGCGACGGCGTGGCAACCAAGCTCGATGACCTCGAGATCGCCGGATTCGCCTCGATGTTGGGCGGCGCCGGCGCCGAGACGGTCACCAAGTTGATGGGCAACGCGGTGGTCACGTTCGCCGAGCATCCGGATCAATGGCAGATGTTGCTCGACGACCGCAGCCGGATTCCCGCCGCCGTCGAGGAGTTGCTGCGGTGGGAGGCGCCCGCCCAGTACCTGGTGCGGTACAGCATGAAAGACGTTGAGCTGCACGGCGTGACGATTCCCGCCGGTAACCCTGTCCTGCTGTGTCTGGGCTCGGCCAACCGGGACGAGCGGGCGTTCAGCGATGCGGATACCTTCGACATCACCCGGGACCGCAGCCAGGCGCAGAACCTGGGGTTGGGTTACGGGGTGCACAGCTGCCTGGGCGCCGCGCTGGCCCGAATGGAGAGCGCCGTCGCGTTGGACAGGCTGCTGGATCACATGCCGCGCTACGCGATCGTGCAAGAGGGACTGCGGCGGGTGGCCATGACCAACGTCATCGGCTGGAACAACGTGCCGGTGCGGGTGCTGGGCTGAGCCGCCGCCTCGCGGCCGTCGCCGGCTCGGCGGCCGTCGCCGGCTCGTGTCGCGAGGGTGCAGCTACCGACGCTGCTACTCGGGCGATGTCTCGCTAGTTGCACTTTCACGTGGGCTCTGAAGCATCATTTGCCACACCCGCACCGGCCGCATAAAGCCGCCTCTCGCGTTTCTTGACGGTTGTCGGAGGGCGGGTGTTTACTCGCAAATGTATCGAACATAGGTTCGAAAACCGTCATCGGAGGAGGCTGATCATGACCGCGGCTTTTGCCTCCGATCACCGCGCTGACCAGCTGGAATCGCTGCGTCGGCGGATGGCCGAGGTGTCCGGGAAGATGTCCCGGGCCGGCGCCGCCGCCCCCGCCGACGGCCTGCTGCCGGATTCGCAGTCCCGGCTGGAGCTCCCGCCGTGGCTTGCCCGGGCGCTGCCGGTGCCGTTGCCGCGGGGAACGGTGGCGGTGTTGTCGGGGGCGCGGTCGCTGCTGTTGAGCATGGTGGCCGCGGTGACGGCGGCCGGCGGCAACGTCGCCATCGTCGGCCAGCCGGACATCGGGCTGCTGGCCGCCGCGGAGATGGGGGCGGATCTGAGCCGGCTCGCCGTGATCCCGGATCCCGGCACCGATCCGGTCGAGGTGGCCGCGGTGCTCATCGACGGCATGGACCTGGTGGTGCTCGGCCTGGGTGGGCGTCGGGTGCCGCAGTCGCGGGCGCGCGCGGTGGTGGCGCGGGCCCGCACCAAGGGGTGCACCCTGCTGGTCACCGACGGTGACTGGCAGGGGGCGCCGACGCGGCTTGCGGCCCGGGTCTGCGGCTACGAGATCACGGGGGACGGCCATCAGGGGTTCGGCCGAATCGGCAAGGTGCGGTTGCAGGTCAGCGGGGTGTGCGCGGGCCGACGGGTGAACGGCCGGGCGCGAGCCGGGTGATGTCGGGTGGTTTCCTCACGCGCGCTGGCGATTTGGTGCATGGACTGGCCCGCGGTCGCCGCGGCGGCCGCGGCGGACCTGCCCGCGACGGCCCCCATCGCGGTCACGTTGGCCAACCGGGTGATCGCCTGCTCGTCGGCCGCCCGTGCGGCGGGGGTGCGGCGGGGGCTGCGGCGACGGGAGGCGGCGGCGCGGTGCCCGCGGCTGCACGTCACGACCGCCGACGCCGACCGCGACGCCCGCTTCTTCGAAGGGGTGATCGCCGCGGTGGACGACCTGGTGCCCCGCGCCGAGGTGCTGCGGCCCGGGCTATTGGTGTTGCCGGTGCGCGGGGCGGCCCGCTATTTCGGGTCCGAGGAGCGGGCCGCCGAGCGACTGGTCGACGCGGTGGCCGTGGCCGGCGCCGAGTGTCAGGTCGGGATCGCCGACCGGTTGTCCACCGCGGTCTTCGCCGCGCGGGCGGGCCGGATCATCGAGGCGGGGGGCGACGCGAGGTTCCTGTCGGCGCTGTCGATCCGGCAGCTTGCCACCGAGCCGAGCCTGTCCGGCCCGGGCCGTGAGGAGCTGACGGACCTGTTGTGGCGGATGGGAATTCGCACCATCGGGCAGTTCGCCGCGCTGCCGGCCACCGACGTGGCCTCCAGGTTCGGCGCCGACGGGGTGGCCGCGCACCGGTTCGCCCGCGGTCAACCCGAGCGGGGACCGTCCGGACGCGAGCCGCCGCCGGAACTCGAGGCCGTGCTGGACTGCGACCCGCCGGTCGACCGCGTCGACGCCGCGGCCTTCGCCGGGCGCTCGCTGGCCGGCACGCTGCACCAGACGCTGATGGCCGCCGGGGTGGGCTGCACCCGGCTGGCCATTCACGCCGTCACCGCCAACGGCGAAGAGCTGCAACGGGTGTGGCGGTGCGCCGAGCCGTTGACCGAGGACGCCACCGCCGACCGGGTGCGCTGGCAACTGGACGGGTGGCTGAGCAACCGGCGGGCTCAAGACCGTCCCACGTCGCCGATAACGCTGCTGCGGCTGAAGGCGGTCGAGGTGGTGTCGGCCGGGGCGCTGCAGTTGCCGCTCTGGGGCGGGCTGGGGGAGGAGGACCGGCTGCGGGCCCGTCGCGCGCTGGTGCGGGTGCAGGGCCTGCTCGGGCCGGAGGCGGTGCGGGTGCCGGTGCTGTCCGGCGGTCGCGGGCCCGCCGAACGCATCACGCTGACCCCGCTGGGCGACGAGCCGGTGCCGCGGGCCGACCCGGGCCTGCCGTGGCCCGGCCAACTGCCGGAGCCGTCACCGGCGGTGTTGCTCGACGACCCGGTGGAACTGGTTGACGCCCAAGGCAATCCGATACGAGTGACCAACCGGGGGATGTTCTCGGCCGACCCGGCCCGGCTGACCGCGCACGGTCGAGACGAGCGGCTGCGCTGGTGGGCGGGGCCGTGGCCGGTTGACGAGCGGTGGTGGGATCTTGACGCCAAGGGCCGCAGCGCCCGCGCCCAGGTCCTGCTGACCGACGAGCGGGCGTATCTGCTGTGCTACCGCCAGCGGCGCTGGTATCTCGAGGGGAGCTACGAGTGAGTGGGCCGCAGCGCGTCGGGCGTCAGGTCCTTGAGCGTGGCGTACCCGTCGACGGCCATGATCAGGTCGGCCTCGGCCAGGATCGAGCGCAGCACGTGCACGATGCCGTCGACGCCGCCGAGCGCCAGGCCGTAGGCATACGGGCGGCCGATGCCCACCGCGGTGGCCCCCAACGCCAGCGCCTTGATGACGTCGGCGCCGCTGCGCACGCCCGAGTCGAACAGCACCGGCATCCCGTCGGCGGCCTCGAGGACCCCGGGCAGGCAATCCAGGCAGGGCAGCCCGCCGTTGGCCTGGCGGCCGCCGTGGTTGGAGCAGTAAATGCCGTCCACGCCAATGTCTTTGGCGCGGCGCACGTCGTCGGGGTGGCAGATGCCCTTGACCAGCAGCGGCAGGCTGGTCTGCTCGCGCAGCCACTCCAGGTCGGTCCACCGGAACGGGCCACCGAAGATCGGCAACTTGCGCACCGCCGCCTCGGTGGCGTCCTCACCCGGTTGCAGGCCGGCGCGAAAAACCGGATCGCTGGTGTAGGTGGCCAGGCATCCGCTGGGCACCTGGGGGTAGTTCCCGCCGCTCAGGTCGCGCGGGCGCCACCCGGTGACCCAGGTGTCGAGGGTGACCGCGATGCCCTTGAACCCGCATGCCTCGGCGCGCTGCACCAGGCTGGCGGCCATCTCGCGGTCGGGCGGCGTGTACAGCTGGAAGAAGCCCGGCGTATCGCCGAGTTGGGCGGCGACGTCCTCCATCGGGTCGGAGGTGAGCGTGCCCACGAAGAACGGCACGCCCGTGCGGGCCGACGCGCGCGCCGCGGCCAAATCGCCGTGGCCGTCCTGGGCGCACACGCCGATCACCCCGATGGGGGCCATGAAGATCGGTGACGGCAGCGTGATGCCGAACAGCTCGACGGACATGTCGCGCTGCTCGGGGGCGATGCCCATGCGCGGATACAGGCCCCAGCGCTTGAAGGCGTCGCAGTTGGCCCGCTGGGTGTGCTCGTCGCCGGCGCCGCCCGCGACGTAGTCCAACACCTTGGGCGGCATCGCCGCGGCCGCCTTGGCCTCCAGGTCGGCGAACTTGATCGGGTAGGGCGGCTGGCGTCCGGCCTGACCCTGCTCGTAGAGCTCGTTTTGGTACTGGGCAAAGGGCATGGGTTCCCTCCTAGTCGCTTGTGGTTGGCCAGAGCTTTCGCGCCGCGACCGCGCCGGCCAGTGCGGTCGCCGCCAAGCCCGCCGCCGGAACGGCCACGCGGGCAACGCGTTTGCGCGGGGTGGGTTCGGGCCGGCTGGGCGCCGACGCGGATCCGAGGTCGGCCGAGCTTTTCGCCATGGCCATGATCTGTCCCAGGTGCAGCGCGTCCGCCGAGCCGGAGTGGCTGATCTGCGTCTGGCAGGAGAACCCGTTGGCCACGACCAGCGCGTCGGGATCCTTCCGGATCGCCGGCAGCAGGGCCTGCTCGCCGCAGTCGAGCGAAAGCTGGTACTTGCCCTGCTCGAATCCCCACGAGCCGGCCAGCCCGCAGCACCCGCCGGAAACCGGTTCCACGTCGATGCCCATCTTCTTCAGGACCTTCTGGTCGGCGTCGACACCGCCGGTGGCCCGCTGGTGGCAGTGACCCCACAGCAGCGCCCGCGCCGCCGATACCTTGGGCACCTCGACGTCGAATTCCGTGAAGAACTGCGCGAAGTGGTAGCTGTTGCGCACCAGGCGGTCCGCGTCGTCGTCGTGCGGCAGCAGCTTCTTGAGCTCGTCCTTGAAGACGGCCAGGCAGCTCGGCTCCATCCCGACGACCGGTGTGCCCGCGCGTATTTCGCTGCGCAGCTGGCCCAGAACGTCGTGCAGGTAGTGCTCGGCGACGTCGAGAAAGCCGTAGTCATACAGCGGGCGACCGCAACAGATGTGCCCGGTGGGCATGATCACCCGCCAGCCGGCCGCCTCGATCGCCTCGACGCAGGCGACGCCGACGTCGGTGTGCAGGCGGTTGTTGAAGGTGTCGGGGAACAGGATCACCCGCGGCCCGGAGGCGTTGACGACCGGGCGCGCGGCAAACCACTGTTGCAGCGTCATCGGCGCGAAGGTCGGCAGCGGCCGGCGCCGGTCAATCCCGCCGAGGGCCTTGGCGATTCGCGAAATCCCGCGCGTCTGGGTCGCGAAATTCGCCAGCTCCGGCACCGCGCTGGCCAGCCGGGCGGCCTGGTCGATGAACCCGAACGCGTAGGCGAATCGCGGCCGCCAGCGGCGTAACGACCGAAAGTGGTGGTAGAGGAACTCCGCCTTGTAGGTGGGGATGTCCACCTCGACCGGGCAGTCGCTGGTGCAGCCCTTGCAGGCCAGGCACAAATCCAGCGCCTCGGCGACCTCGTTCGACTGCCAGCCGTCGGTGATCACCTCGCCGCGCAGCATCTCGAACAGCAGCCGCGCCCGCCCGCGGGTGGAGTGCATCTCCTCCTTGGTCACCTGGTAGCTCGGACACATGGTGTTGTCCGCCTCGGGCACCCGGCACTTGCCGACCCCGACGCAGCGCAGCGCCGCGTGGGAGAAGTCGCCGTGGTCCTCGCTGTAGGCGAACTTCACCTTCGGCCGCGGCGGGTTGTAGTCGGTGCCCAGCTTGAGGTTCTCGTCGAAGCGATACGGATCGATCACCTTGCCGGGGTTCATCTTCCACTCGGGATCCCAGATCAGCTTGAACTTGCGCATGGCTTCCATCACGCGCGGTCCGTACTGCTTGTGCAGCAACTCGGCGCGCTGCTGGCCGTCGCCGTGCTCGCCGGACATCGACCCGCCGTAGGACGCGACCAGATCGCCGGCCTCCTCCATGAAGCTGCGGTAGTTGGCCAGCCCGTCCTTGTGGCGCAGATCGAATCCGACGCGGGAGTGGATGCAGCCCTCCCCGAGGTGGCCGTACATGGCGCCGCGCAGGTTGTGCCTGGCGTACAGCTGCTGCAGGTCGCGCACGTAGTCGCCGACGCGGCGCCACGGGACCGCGGAGTCCTCCCAGCCCGGCCAGTGGTTGCCGCTGTCGACCGGGAACGCGGTCGAGCCCAGCCCGGCCTCGCGGATGGACCACAGCTCGGCGCTGTTGCCGCCGTCCTGCTTGGCACGGGCCAGCACGATGCGGTCGTCCTCGATGCGCTTCTTTCTTTTCAGCCAGCGCACGAATTCCTCGGCGCGCTCCAGGGATTCGCGCGGCTCATCCGAGCCGAACTGGATCATCAGCCAGGCCCCGGTCGACTTCGGTCGCGGCAGCGCGGCCCGGCCCGTGGCGTTGGAGCCGGTCAACTCCTGGTCGTGGACCAGCACGTGGTCGACGGCCTCCAAGCCGATCGGCTTCCACTCCATCATCTCCGGGGCCAGGTCGCCGGCCTCGCCGAGGGAGTCGAACTGCACCACGACCACGGTGCGATGCAACATCGCCGGGGTGAGCATCACCGTCGCGGTCAGCGCCACCGCGCAGGTGCTCTCGGTCCCGACCAGGGCGCGGGCGACGTTGAACCCCCGCTCGGGCAGCAGCTCGTCGAGGTTGTAACCGGACACTCGCCGCGGCACCTCTTCGACGTCGGCGAAACCCTTGCGGATGTCGTCGGCGTACTCGTCGCGCAAATCCCGTAGCGCGGCATAGATTTCGCCCTTGCGCCCGCCCGCGGCGATGATGGTGTCGAGGTCCGTCTCCTCGTTGACGCCGACGGTGAACCGGGCACCGTCGTAGGTCACGATGTCGAGCTCGTGGGTGTTGTCCGAGGTGCGCGGTCCCGGCCCGTAGAAGCGCGACTGGACCGAGTGCACGCCGCAGGAGTTGTTGCCGATGTTGCCGCCCAGGGTGCACCGCGAATGCGACGACGGGTCGGGCCCGAACACCAACCCGTGCTCGCCGGTGGCCTTGTTGAGTTGCTCGTTGATCACCCCCGTTTCCACGGTGGCCATGCGCCGCTGCGGGTCGATGTCGATGATGCCGGTGAGATACTTCGAAAAGTCGATCACCACCGCCACGTTGACGGTTTCCCCGGACAGGCTCGTGCCCCCGCCCCGGCACAGGACCGGGGCGTGGTAGGCGTGGCAGGCCCGCACCGTCTGCACCACGTCCTCGATCGTTTTGGGGATCACCACGCCGATCGGAACCTGCCGGAAGTTCGACGCATCGTTGGCGTACATCGCCAAAGTCGCGGTGTCGAACCGCACTTCGCCGCTGACGTGGCGGCGCAGCTGCTTTTCCAGGCCGGTGACGTTGACCTTGTCGACGGTGGCCATCCCGGCCGTGAAACGTGTGTCGGGACGGGCCGGAACGGTTCGTTCTTCCGGACGAACGTGCAGGCTCATTCGTCGTCGTCCTTGCCAACCGTTTGTTTGACCGCCTCGGCGAACTCGTGCATCTTCTGCTTGGCGCCCTTTTTGGTGACGCTGACCCGGTCGGGATCCTTGACGATTGCCTTGGCCGTCTTCTTGGCCATCGTCATCTTGATGTGCGGCGGCACCGGCGGGATGTCCTTGTCGACGACCACCTCCAGCACCACCGGACCGTTGGCGGCCAACGCCTGGTCCCACGCCTGCCCGATCTTTGCCGGGTCGTCGCAGCGGATGCCGGTCAGCCCGAGCAGCTTGGCGAACTCCGCATAGGGGACGTCCGGAATGTACTGTGAGCCTTCGAACTTCGGTTCTCCGCCCATGGCCCGCTGCTCGAAAGTCACCTGGTTGAGGTCCTGGTTGTTGAACACGCAGAAAATCAGTGGGCCATCGGAGAGCCGATCCTTGTAGCGCTTGACGGTGATCATCTCGGCCATCCCGTTCATCTGGAACACGCCGTCGCCCACCATCGCGATCACCGGCCGGCCCGGATGGGCGAATTTGGCGCTGATCGCGTACGGCGTGCCCGGGCCCATGGTGGCCAGGTTCCCGGCCAGCGAGGCGGCCATCCCTTGGCGCATCCGCAGGTGCCGGGCCCACCAGTTTGCGGCCGAGCCCGCGTCGGTGGTCAGGATCGCGTTGTCGGGCAGGCGCTTGGACAGCTCGTGTGCCACCAGCTCGGGGTTGAGCGGGTCCGCCTTGTCGTGTGCCCGCTTGTCAAGCGTTGCCCACCACTTCTTGACTTCTTTTTCGATCTTTTCCTGCCACGAGCGGTCCTCTTTGCGTTTCAGCAGCGGAATCAGTTCGCGCAGGGAGTCTTTGGAGTCGCCGACGAGGTTGGCCTCCATCGGATATCTGGTGCCGATCATCCGGCCGTCGGCGTTGATCTCCACGCCGCGGCACTGCCCCTCTTCGGGCAGCCACTCCGCGTACGGGAAGGTGGTGCCGATGTAGAACAAGGTGTCGGCCCCCGACATCATGTGCTGGCTTGCCGTGGAACCCAGCAGGCCGATCGGGCCGGTCACAAATGGCAGATCGTCGGGCAGGACCGCGCGCCCCAGCGAGGCCTTGGCCACCCCGGCCCCCAGCAGCTCCGCCACCTGGACCACCTCGTCGGCGGCCTCGGCGGCGCCTTGGCCGATGACGATCGCCACCTTCTTGCCCTCGTTGAGAATATCGGCCGCCTTCTTCAGCTCCGGCTCCCGCGGAATCATCCTGGGCCGGCTCCAGCCCACGCTGGAGAACACCGCGCCGTGCATCCGCGGGGGCGAGGGCACCGCGTCGGCCATCGCCACGTCCTCGGGCAGGATGATCGTGGCGACCGTGCGGTTGGTCAGCGCCACCTTGCAGGCCCTGTCGACGAGGTGACGCGCCTGCACCGGCGCCATGCAGGTCTGCACGAAATCCGAGGAGACGTCCTTGAACAGGGTGTTCGGGTCGATCTCCTGCTGGAACGCCGCGCCCAGCGACATCCGTTTCTGCTGGCCGACGATGGCGACCACCGGCTGGTGATCCAGCTTGGCGTCGTAAAGACCGTTGAGCAGATGAATCGCGCCGCCGCCCGAGGTGGCCATGCAGCAGCCGATCTCACCGGTGAACTTGGCGTGGGCGGTGGCCATGAAAGCGCCCATCTCCTCGTGTCGCGGCTGGATCAGTTCCGGGTCGCCGGCGGCGCGATCCAGCGCGCCCAACATCGACAGGATGCCATCCCCGGGATAGCCGTAGATGCGGTGAATCCCCCACTGCCGCAAGCGGTCCAGGATAAAGTCGGCAGTTTTCGGCATGATGCTCCTTCAATCCGGCCAGCGGCCACGTCGCTATCGATTCACAACTGCCCGGGGCAACGATTGCCGAGGGCCATGATCGGTGACTTACCCGGCGCCAGGTTCGCCAAACAGCCCAAACTCGGGGATTAGCCGGTGCCGGTGCCGACGGGGGGGCCGCTCGCGTCCGCGAGTCGATGCGCCGCTTCGAACAACAGCGCGTGCACGAAGGCCTGGGGCAGGTTGCCGCGCAGCTGCCGCTGCCCGACGTCGAATTCCTCGGCGAACAACCCGGGCGGGCCGCAGGCGGTGCGATTGCGCTCGAACCAGCGCACGGCCGCCAGGTCGTTGCCCTGCTGGTGATCGGCCAGCGCCATCAAAAAGCCGCACAACAAAAAGGCGCCCTCGGCCTCGCCGAGCGGCCGCTCGTCCGGGCGGAACCGGTACACGAACCCGTGCCGGCCGAGGTCGCCCCGCACCGCCTCGAGCGTGGCGACGCTGCGCGGATCGTCGGACGGCACGGCGCCGCGGATCGCCGGCAGCAGCAGCGCGGCGTCGATGCGCGAATCATCTGGTGCGCGTTGCCATCTCCCCGAAGGGTGCAGGCAATCCGAATTCGCGTCGGCCACCAGAACGTCCGCCAGCCCGCCCCACTCGGCGCGCTCCCGCGCCGGCGCCAGCTCCGCGATGCGCCGCAGCCCGGCCGCGCAGATCAGCCGCGATTCGGCCCAGCGCCGGTTGTCGACCTCCCACACCCCGGCGTCCGGTTCGCGCCACCGCTGCCCGATAGCCCGGGCCAGCGTTTGGACGGCGCGCCAATGCGTGCCGTCGAGGCGGTCGCGGCGCCCCGCGGCGGCCAGCAACAGCAGCGCCTCGCCGTACACGTCCAGCTGGAACTGGTCGGTCACCGAGTTGCCGAGCTTGGCGACCGCGCCGGGATAGCCGGGCAGGTCGACCTCGCTCTCCTCCGGCAGTTGCTCGCCGGCGACCGTGTAGGCCGGGCTCAGGTCCGGACCGTCGGCGAGGACCCGCTCGGTGACGAAGCGGACCGTGTCGTCGAGCACCGCGTGGTCGCCGGCGGCCGCGATGGCCTGCCCGGTGTAACACTGGTCGCGGATCCAGCAGTACCGATAGTCGTAGTTGCGGCCCTGCTCGGCCCGCTCCGGCAGCGACATCGTCGCCGCCGCGACCATCCCGCCGCCGCCGCTGGTCAATCCGCGCAGTACGGCGTACGCGGTGCGCACGTCGACGTCGGCCAGGGTGCCGGAGAACTCGGGAACGGCTGCCGCCCAAGCCCGTTCGGTGTCGCGCCACGCGTCGTCGGCCCGCGGCGGCCGCGCGCCGAGTTCGCGGTCGGAGAGCTCCAGGACCAGGTCGTGCTCGGAGCCGGGGGCGACGTCGACGAATCCCTGCAGCGAGCCCTCGTCGCAGCGGTGGGCGTCGCCGGCGCCGACCCAGCGGAATCTCACCGGGCCGGACCGGCCCGTCCACGTCGCGTCGTCGCGGGACAGCTCGCGCATGGTTTCGGCGCCGTAGCCCGCGCGGACGTCGAGCGCGACCCGGACGCGGGCGGGCCCGTCTAGCGCGCGGATGCGGCGCAGCACCACGGCGGTGTGCGGGTCGCCGGGAAAAGCCAGCGCCTCGCGGCATTCGACGACGCCGTCGGTGGTCACCCAGCGCGAGCGCCAGATCAAGGACCGGTGTTCGTAGCGCCCGCCCCAGACGAAGCGCGGTTGGTCGGGGGACACGGCGTACACCCCGGGGCCGCCGAGCAGCGAGTTGAAGACGGCCGGACTGTCCCAGCGCGGCAAACAGATCCAGCAGAAGTCGCCGCGCGGGCCGACCACGATTCCGCGTTCGCCGTCGGCGAGCAGGCTGTACTGGCGAAGCACCTGCGGCGGGAACTGCCGGGCCAGCGGGGCGATGTCGCTCATCCGTATGTCCGGCCCGCTCAGCCCCCGAAGCCGACGCCGGGCGCCCCGACCGTCGTGGCTCCCGAGCCTCCCTCGAGGCGGCTGGCCGCGAAGGCCGCGCCCTTGTCCACCATGCTCGCGTCGTCGGCGTAGGTGCGGTGGGCGGCGAAGTTCATCCCGTCGGAGCAGACCGGGTCCTCGGGGGCGCAGACCTTGATGGTCTTGGCCTCGTATAGGGGCCCGACGACGACCGGCGGTTCGCCGAGGAAGTTCATGGCGCGCACGTTGGGCATCCCGAACAGCACGACGGAGGAAACGTGGTTGGCCACCGAGGGGGCCATCGGTTTGGGCACGGTCGCGGGATCGACCCCGTCCGGCACCGCGGCGGAGGTGACGAAGCCCATCACGGCCGCGCCCTGCGAATAGCCGCCGAGCACCATCTTGGTAGTGGGGCAGTCGCGCGCCATGGACTCGACGTGGAAGCCCGCGTCCTTGATGCCGTCCAGGCCGGTATCCCACTGATCGGTGGCGGGGTAGTTGACGGGATAGACGTCGAACGACCTGTCGCCGACACGCGAGCGCAGGGAGTCGACGAACGCCTGTCCGGTCGGGCCGACACCGGGCGGCTCACCGGTGCCGCGGGCAAAAACGACCTGGACCGCCGGACATGGCTCGGCGAGGGCCGAGGGGATGGCGGGCGCGAGAACGGAACCGCTGAGGCCCGACGCTGCCACTACGGCAGATCGGAGGAGGTAGGTAACACGACGGGTGATCATGTTCGCAGATGCTTCCCGCGTGAATAGGGTCCAAAACAACAAATTTTCTTGCCGCCGTGGCGCGGCACGCGCCGCGAAGCCAATTGGCCTGAGCGGGTGGATCTTTCAGGCCGGCAGGTGTGTCAGTAGCGCCCGAAGGCCATGGCGACGTTGTGGCCGCCGAACCCGAACGAGTTGTTGATCGCGTATTGGTAATCACCCGGGCGTGGTTTGTCGGCGACCACGTCCAAGTCGATCTCCGGGTCGAGGTTTTCCAGGTTGAGGGTCGGCGGGACCACTTGGTCGCGCAGCGCCAGCACGGTCAGGATCGACTCCACCGCGCCCACGGCGCCCACCGAGTGGCCCAGCGCCGCCTTGGGCGCGTACACCGCCGGCCTATTGGCGCCCAGCGCGTTGTTGATGGCCTTGCCCTCGGCCACATCGCCGACCGAGGTTCCGGTGGCGTGCGCGTTGACGTGGTCGATATCGCCCGGGGTCAGGCCGGCGAGCTGGATCGCCCGGCTCATCGCGTGCCCGGCGCGCGCCCCGTTGGGGTCGGGCGCCACCATGTGGTAGCCGTCGGAGGTGACGGCCGCGCCCATCAGGCGGGCCAGGATGGTGGCCCCGCGCGCCTTGGCGTGCTCCTCGGTCTCGATGACCATGAGCGCGCCGGCCTCGCCGAACACGAAGCCGTCGCGGTCCTTGTCGAACGGGCGGCAGGCCCCCTCGGGATCGTCGTTGTTGGTGGACATCACGATGCGCATCTTGGCGAACGCGGCGATGGGCACCGCCTCGATCTTGGTCTCCACGCCCCCGCAGATCGCGACGTCGGCCTCGCCGAGCGCCAGGTATTGCCACGCCCGGGCGATGCCCTCCGACCCCGACGCGCAGGCCGACACCGTGGTGAGCACCCCGGCGCGCGCGTGCCGCTCCAGGGCGATGGCAGCGGCGGCGCCGTTGGGCATGTACTTCTGCACGGCCAACGGCGAGACCGCCTTCGCCCCGCGGGCGCGCATGTCGTCATAGCTGAACACCAGTTCTTCGGCCGCACCCAAACCGGTTCCGAGCGACACCATCAGCCGGTTCGGGTCGGTCTCGGGCGAGCCCGCGTTCTCCCAGACCCGCCGGCCCAGCACGGTCGACATCCTCGACACGTAGCCCGTCCTCTTGTTTTCGACGGGCGTCAGCTGGTTGTCGAAGTCCTCCAGCAGATGCCCACCGATGCGCACGGGCAGGTCGAACTCCTCGACGAAGCCATCCTCGAGCGCCCGGATGCCACTGCGGCCGTCCAGCAACAACTTCCACGTGCCGTCCGCGTCAGGGGCGAGGGCGGTCGACATGGCGATGCCCGTAACCACCACATTCCGAAGCGCCTTTCCCGTGCTCATTTCCGTCATGACTGTCGCGAAACCTTCCCAGAAAGCTAGTGAACGGTACGGGGAGTCTTCCGCGCCGAGGTGCGCGTCAAAAGCTCACGGGCGCAGCGGGTTAAAGTTTTCGTTTTTTGGCTAGTTCTTCGCTCTGGCGAAGCCGCCGACCACGAACGTCTCACCGACGGGTATGTTGGAAACGAGTCAGGCTGGTTTTTTGAAGACTGCAGGCGACATCTATCCTCGGGGATCCGAAATGACTGCGCTCAAGCCGTTCTACGAAGACTCGCAGTCGACCTACGACATCTCCGACGAATTCTTCTCGTTATTCTTAGACCCCTCAATGACTTACACGTGCGCGTACTTCAAGCGTGACGGCATGACACTCGAAGAGGCCCAGCTGGCCAAGTTGGACCTGGCGCTGGACAAGCTGAAACTCGAACCGGGGATGCGGGTGCTCGACATCGGCTGCGGGTGGGGCTCGGCCCTGGTCCGCGCCGTGGAGAAGTACGACGTCGAGGTCATCGGAATCACGCTGAGCCGCAACCACTACGAGCGCAGCAAGGCCAGGCTGGCCGAGATCCCGACGGTGCGCCACGTCGAGGCTCGGCTGCAGGGCTGGGAGGAGTTCGACGAGAAGGTCGACCGGATCGTCACCATCGAGGCATTCGACGCGTTCAAGAAGTCCCGCTACCCCGCGTTCTTCGAGCGTGCGTACGACATCCTTCCCGCGGATGGCCGGATGTTGTTGCACAGCATTTTCACCCATCCGCAGAGCTACATGCACGAGCACGGCATCAAGTTGACCATGGGTGATTTGCGCTTCTTCCGCTTCCTGCGCACCGAGATATTCCCGGGCGGGGAGATGCCCGGCGAGGACGACATCCTGGAATACTCGCGGGCGGGCGGCTTTTCACTCGAAGAGGTCGAATTGCTGCAGCCGCACTACATACGCACGCTGGACACTTGGGCGGCCAACCTGCGGGCCAACCGCGAACGCGCCATCGCGATCCAGTCCGAAGAGGTCTACGACCGCTACCTGCGCTACCTGACCGGCTGCGCGCACCTGTTCCGCGAAGGCATCTCCAACGTGGGGCAATTCACGCTGGTCAAATAGGCGCCAACGCCTCCGTCGTCAGTCGGTCGGTCTCGGCGATCTCGTCGTGCCCGGCGCCGTCGGAAAAGCCCTCCCGTCCGTACTCGCCGGCGCGGCCCGCCAGCGTGGTGTAGGTCTCCTGGACGACGTCGCCGGCGTCGTCGGTGACGACGCTCTTGATCACGATGATGTCGGTGCCGTGCGCCTCGCGGACCGAATCGACATACACGTCGCAGTACAGGCGGTCACCGGCCTTGATCGGCCTGAAGTAATGCAGTGTTTGGTCCACCTGGACGATTCGCGCCTCCTGGATGGCGATGTTCGCCTGGTCGAAGAACGCCGACTGCGCTTTGTAGCCGAACACCGAGGTGAACGTCAGCGACGCCGGCAGGCCGTCGTAGCCGAGTTCGGCGGCGGCCGCCTCCGAGGAGAAGGCCGGGTGGTCGTCCTGGACGGCCGTGGCGTACTCGCGGATCTTTTCCCGCTCCACCTCGTAGTGATCCGGATACCGGTAATGCATGCCGACCATGCGGGAAGACAGCGACACGATCCGGCACTACCCGGGAGGGATCTGCGGTAATCGCGTCCCCGGCGGGGGTTTCGCTTTCCGGACAAGTTCGTCGGCGCGGAACCCGTTGGGCCAGTGGCCCGTCCGGCGCTTAGCCCGCGCGCCGGCGGGTAGTCACCCGCAATGGCATTGCGTGCAAGCGATCCGATCGCGATCGAATCCGTGGAGGCTTCGGCCTACTCCATCCCGACCGACGCACCGGAGTCGGACGGCACGCTGGAGTGGGACTCGACGACCTTCGTCCTGGTGAGCGTGCGGGCCGGCGGCCACCTCGGGGTCGGCTACACCTACGGCGGGACGGCCGTCGTCACCGTCGTGCAGTCCAAGCTGGCCGACCTGCTCAAGGGCGCCGACGCGCTGCAACCGCCGGCGCGCTGGGCCCAAATGCAGCGCGCGGTCCGCAACCTGGGCAAGCCCGGGTTGGCCGCCGAGGCGATTTCGGCGGTCGACATCGCGCTGTGGGACCTGCGGGCCCGGCTGATGGACGAGCCGTTGGTCATCGCGCTGGGGGCCATCCACGACGCCACCCCGATCTACGGCAGCGGCGGGTTCACCTCGTACGACAACGACACCCTGCGCGCGCAGCTGTGCGGCTGGGTCGAGGCCGGCATTCCCCGGGTCAAGATGAAGGTGGGCCGCGACCCCGACGCCGACACCGGCCGGGTCGCGGCCGCCCGCTCGGCGATCGGGGACACCGCGTTGTTCGTCGACGCCAACGGCGCCTACACCCGCAAGCAGGCCCTGCTGTGGGCGCAGCGCTTCGCCGAGTACGACGTGGGCTGGTTCGAGGAGCCGGTGACTTCCGACGACCTCGACGGGTTGCACCAGCTGTGCGAGCAGGGCCCGCCCGGAATGGACATCGCCGCAGGCGAATACGGGTATCACCTGCCCTACTTCCACCGCATGCTCGCCGCGGGCGCGGTGGACTGCCTGCAGGTCGACGTCACCCGGGCGCTGGGCATCACCGGCGCTTTGAAGGTCGCCGCGCTGTGCGACGCCCGCGGCATGGACGTCTCGCTGCACTGCGCGCCGCAGATCAGCGGCCAGGTCGGCACCGCGATCTGGCACCTGCGCCACCTGGAGTACTTCCACGACCACGTGCGGATCGAAGGGCTGGCGTTCGACGGCACCCTCGATCCCGAGCCGGGCGGCGTGCTACGACCGGACCGGTCGGCGCCCGGGCACGGGCTGACCGTCAAGCACGCGGATCTCGAGCAGTACCGGGTCGCGTGAGCCCACTCAGCCGGCGCGCGAACGGCGCGACGCGCTCGATGAACCGGTCGAAGAACGCCGCCGGATCCACGTCAACGCCGATCAGCGCGTTGGCTTTTCGGCCATCCGGCTCGACGGCCGCCGTCACCCCGCGGGTCGGGGTGTCGGCGAGCTCGATGGCCACCGTCGCGCGCCGGGTCGCCACCAGCCGCGGGTCCAGCGCCACCGCCGCGGCCAACGGGTCGTGCATGAACGCGACGTAGCCGTGCCCGCGTTCGGCGTGGGACTCGAAGTAGAACCGCATCGCGTCCTCGATCACCGGGATCAGCGGGGACGGGCCCGACTCTGCCGCGAGCCGGGCCAGGATGGCCGGTGTCATGGCGACGCGGCGGGTGAGGTCCAGGCCGCAGACGATCGGAAGTTGTTGCCGCCCAGCCCAGCCGGCGAAGACCTCGCTCGCCGCCTCGGGATCCACCCGGATGTTCCACTCGGCCATCGGGTTGGTGTCGTCACCGAACGCGCCGCCCATGATCACCAGCCGGCGCAGCAGGGTCGGCAGCGCGGGTTCGGCGCGCAGCGCGAGCGCCAGGTTGGTCAGCGGTCCGGTGACGATGCCGACGAGCTCCCCGGGGTGATCGTGCGCCGCGGCCACCCACGCCGCGGTGGCGTCGTGGCCGGCGAGAGCGCGGTCGGTGCGGGGGAGCTCGGCATAGCCCAAACCCTTGGGGCCGTGGAACTTCGAGTGATGCGGCCACCGCCCGCTTAGCGGCTCGTCGGCGCCTTTGGACACGGGTATGGCTGGGGCCCGGCACAATTCGAGCAGTCCCAGGTTGTTGGCGCAGACCTGTTCGACGTGAATGTTGCCGCCGGTCGAGGCGATGCCGACGACGTCGGCGTCGGAACTGGCCAGCAGGTAGATCAACGCCATCGCGTCGTCGATCCCGGTGTCGACGTCGACGAAAACGGCGCTCACGGAGGCCTTACCAGTGCACGCCGGGCACCAGTCGCACCAGGCGCTTGACCGGCCGGGGGGTGCGGATGCCTCCGGTGACGGCGCGGACCGGGCGCTTGGGCCGGCGTTTCGGCGGCCGGGCCGCCACCGGTTCCGGCGGCGGAAGCCCGCGCGCCGCGGCGGAGTCGGGGTAGCCCAGGTACAGCTGGTGCAGGATGCGCCGCGACGTGCGCGGCGCGAAGTAGTTGCCGACCTCGGCGAGCGTGCCCAGTGGGGTGTCGATGCGCGCCGGCTTCTCGACGAGGCCGCGCACCACCATCGCGGCCGCGCGCTCGGGGCTGATCGCGGGCACCGGGTTGAGCCGGTGCGACGGCGCGATCATGGGCGTGCGGACCAGTGGCATATGGACATTGGTGAACGTGATGTGGTCGGACAGCGTCTCCGACCCGACGACGTCGGCGAACGCGTCGAGCGCGGCCTTGGTGGGCAGGTACGAGCTGTACTTGGGGTTGCGGGCCTGCACGCCGGCGCTGGAGACGTTGACCACGTGCCCGAACCGGCGTTCGCGCCAGTGGGGCAGCAGCGCCAGCACCATCCGCACCGCGCCGAAGTAATTGACCGCCATCACCCGTTCGTAGTCGTGCAGCCGGTCGGTGGAGTTGACCACCGAGCGGCGGATCGACCGGCCCGCGTTGTTCACCAGGTAGTCGACGTGGCCGAAGCGGCCCACGATGTCCTTGACGGTGTGGTCCACCGACGTGGAGTCGGTCACGTCGCACGTGAACGCGTGCGCGTCACCGCCGTTGGCGCGGATCTCGGCGACCAGCGCATCGAGCGCGTCGGCGTTGCGGGCCAGCGCGAACACCGTCGCGCCTTTTTCCGCGACCGCGATCGCCGAGGCCCGCCCGATCCCGCTGGACGCGCCGGTGATGATGACGTGGCGGCCCCGCAGTGGGCCCTTCGGGTCGTCGCGGCGCGCGCGATCGGGGTCGAGGTGCTCCGCCCAGTACCGCCACAGCCGGGGCGCGTAGGTCGCGAACTCGGGGACTTCGATACCCGTGCCCCGCAACGCTTTTCGTGTCTCGTCGCTGACGAACTGGGGCGCCAGGTCGACGACGTCGAAAATCTCGGCGGGAATCCCCAGCTGGGTCGCCCCCATGTTGCGCAGCACCCTGGCGCGCCCGCGCGCCTTGAGCACCGGCACGGCCGCCGAGCGGGGCAGCGAGCCGCGCAGCGGCGGCAGCCCGGCCGCCTTGGCGACGCCGCGGTAAATGCCGCGCAGCCCAATGGTTTTGGGCGCGGTGAGGTGAAACGTTCGCCCGTCTGCTCCGTCGGCGTGCATGAGGGCGACGAGCGCGTCGGCGACGTAGTCGACCGGGACGATGTTGGTGCGCCCGGTGTCGGGCAGCAGCATCGGGGTGAGCCTGGGCAACACCGCCAGCTTGGCCAGCACGCCGAAGAAGTAGTACGGCCCGTCGACCTTGTCCATCTCCCCGGTGACCGAATCGCCCACCACCACCGCGGGGCGGTAGACGCGGTAGCGCAGCCCCGGCGTCGACCGCACCAGCGACTCGGCCTCGAACTTCGTCCGGTGATAGGGCGTCGGCAGCTGCTGTCCGACGTCGAAGTCGTCCTCGGTGTACTCGCCGGGGAAGTCGCCGGCCACGGCGATCGACGACACGTGGTGCAACGTGGCGTCGAGCCGCCGCGCCAGGTCGATGACGGATCGGGTCCCCTCGACGTTGACGGCGCGTTGCTCGGCGTCCCCGGCGGTGAGGTCGTAGATCGCCGCGCAGTGCACGAGGTGATCGACGCCGCCCAGCTCGGCGAGGGTCTGGCCGGTCAGGTCGAGCTCGGGCAGCTCGCCGACCAGGGGTTTCGCCCGCTCGCCCCACTGCGCGGCGAGGCGTTCGAAGCGGCCCAGCGACGCGCGGTGCACCAGCACCCACACCTGCGCGTCGGGGCGGGATTCCAACAGACGGGACACGACGCGGCGACCAATAAACCCGGTACCGCCGGTAACGACATACCGCATGCAAGCCATCGTGGCGGCTGGCGGCCGCGCGCGTCAACCGTGGGATCAGCCGCTGAAGTCGCGGATGCCGTCCCAGTCCTCCAGCGTCCAGCCCGTCAGGGGGTTGCCGCTGATCACCACGCGGCCGGCGTTGGGCAGGGGATGGCTGGTCCGCAGGCTGTCCTTGGCGTTCTTCACGTTCATCAGCGTCCAGTACTCGATGGCGAACTTGTGCGAGAACACCACCGGCTTGCCGTGGTTGCCGTCGTAGACCTTCTGGATCGCCGCGGTGAACCGGTCGTTGAACTCCTTGCCGCTGACCGAGCCGGGGATGCTGTTTTGGACGTCGCCGTTGAGCCAGTCCGCCGGGGCCAGCAGGTAGGTCGACTGGTTCATCGAGGAGGGCTTGCCCTCAAACCAGCCGGCGTCGATCTCCTGGATGCCCTGCAGCGTTTCCACCTGCTTGTGCAGTTCGGAGGCCAACGGCTCGGCGGTCTGCTGGGCTCGCGTCATGGTGGAGGCGTAGACGGCGTCGTATTTGTTGTGGGCGAGCTGGTGCGCGATCTGCTCCGCCTGGGCCTTGCCCTCCGGGGTCAGTCCCGGGCCCGGCACCGTGGTGTCGGTGATCCCGTTGGCGTTGGCCTCCGACTCGGCGTGCCGGATGAACGTCAACGTGATGCTGCGCTGCTGCGGCGTTCCGCCACAGGCGCCGACGATCAGCGCCGCGGCCATCACGGCTAGTGCCTTGGCGACCATGCTCCCCTTGCCCATGGCGATAGCCTGCCCTGCCGATAGTGCCGGTGGGAAGGGTTTGCGATGGTTAGGTGGAGAAAATCGACGATATCGATGGACAGGAGACTCGCATGGCCATTGACCCGAGCGCGGTCGGCGCGGTGACCGAGCCGATGCCGTTCGAGTGGACCGACCGGGACACGTTGCTGTATGCCCTCGGCGTGGGTTGCGGGCTCGACGACCTGTCGTTCACCACCGAGAACAGCCACGACATCACCCAGCAGGTGCTGCCCACCTACGCGGTGATCTGCTGCCCGGCCTTCGGGGCGGCCGCGAAGATCGGAACGTTCAACTGGGCCATGCTCTTACACGGCTCCCAGGGCGTGCGGTTGCATGCGCCGCTGCCGCCGGCCGGCAAGCTGTCGGTGGTCACCGAGGTCGCCGACATCCAGGACAAGGGCGAGGGCAAGAACGCGGTCGTGATGCTGCGCGGCCGCGGCACGGACCCGGACTCCGGGAAGTTGATCGCCGAGACGTCGACCACCTTTGTCGTCCGCGGCGCGGGCGGCTTCGGCGGGCAGCCGGGGCAGCGCCCCACCGCCCCCGAGTTTCCGGATCGCGAGCCCGACGCCCGGATCCCGCTGCCCACCCGCGAGGACCAGGCGCTGATCTATCGGCTCTCCGGCGACCGCAACCCGCTGCACAGCGACCCGTGGTTCGCCCGCGAGCTGGCCGGGTTCCCGAAGCCGATCCTGCACGGGCTGTGCAGCTACGGCGTGGCGGGCCGCGCGCTGGTCGCCGAGCTGGGCAAGGACGTGGCCGCCAACGTCACCTCGATCGCGGCGCGGTTTTCCTCGCCGGTGTTTCCCGGCGAGACGCTCACGACGCTGATCTGGCGCACCGGGGCGGGCAAGGCGGTGTTCCGCACCGAGGCGTCGGGGTCCGATGGCGCCGAGTCCCGGGTGGTGCTCGACGACGGGGCCGTGGAGTACATCGAGGGTTAGCTGGACCAACGGAGCGCATCCGATGTGCTACAGTTAGCACATGCCGTCGGTGGGTGTGCGGGAGTTGCGGCAACGGGCCAGCGAACTCCTCCGCCGTGTCGAAGCCGGTGAGACGATCGAAATCACCGACCGGGGTCGGCCCGTCGCGTTGCTCTCGCCGGTGCCGGGTGGAGGTCCCTACGAGCAGATGGTGGCCAGCGGCGAAATACAGTGTGCCACTGCGGATTTCGATGATCTCCCCGAGCCGATAGAACTCGAACCGGGTGGCGAGCCGCCGTCGGTGACGCTTGCGCGTCTGCGCGAGCATGAGCGCTGATGGCGGGCATCTACCTCGACTCGTCTGCAATCGTCAAACTCGCAGTGCGTGAACCGGAGTCCGACGCGCTGCGTCGATACCTTCGCGCCCGCCGCCCGCTGGTGTCGAGTGCGCTGGCGCGCGCGGAAGTCATGCGGGCTTTGCTGCCGCACGGTGAATCAGCCAGGAAAGCCGGACGCCGAGCGCTCGCCAACGTGGACCTGCTTCGGGTCGACAACCGGGTGCTCGATGTAGCCGGCGGCCTGTTGCCGTTCGAACTGCGCACGCTCGACGCCATTCACCTGGCGACGGCGCAGCGGCTCGGTATTGATCTTGGTCGGCTTTGTACGTACGACGACCGTATGCGCGACGCCGCCGAGGTCCTGGGCCTCCCAGTGATCGCGCCGTCCTGATCGGGCGGGGCGACAGAACGTTAGGTCCCGTCGGCGCCGTGGGTGCCGGCGGCGCCGAACAGCTTGCCGCCGCTGCCGCCGGGCGCGCCGGCGCCGGGGGTGCCGGGATTGGTGCCAATTCCGCCGTTGCCGCCGCTACCGCCGTTGCCGCCGTTGCCGACGTACTGGGCGCTGCCGCCGGGTCCGCCGGCCCCGCCGGCGCTGCCGTTGCCGGTGCTGCCGGCGGTCCCGCCGCCCGATCCGGAGCCGGGGTTGCCGCCGTTGCCGCCGGTCCCGCCATTGCCACCGCCGCCGCCGTTGCCGTACAGCAACGCGCCGTTGGCACCGGTCCCGCCGCTGCCGCCGATGCCACCGTCCCCGCCGTTGCCGCCGTTGCCACCGCCGGCGCCCCCGTTACTGCCGCCCTTGCCACCGGTTCCGCCATTACCGCCGATACCGCCGGCGCCGGCGCTTCCGCCATTGCCTATCAGCAACCCGCTTTGGCCCCCAGCTCCGCCGGCACCGCCCGCGCCCCCGGCACCGCCCGCGCCGCCGGTGCCGCCGGGGGTAGTGCCATCGCCATTCGTGCCGAGTTGCCCGACGCCACCATTGCCGCCGGTACCGCCGCCGCCGGCGGCACCCCCGTTGCCGAACAGCCCGGCGTTGCCGCCACTACCCCCGTCGCCGCCTTTGCCGCCCCCGCCGCCACTGACGCCATCGTGGTTCGAGCCGCTGGACGTTTGGGTGTTGCTCCCGCCGTACCCGCCGTTTCCACCGGCTCCGGCGTCGCCGAACAGTGACCCGGCGTTGCCGCCGGCCCCGCCGTGGCCACCGGCGCCGCCGAAGGCGCCGGATTCCCGGCCCTTGGTGGACCCGCCAAGGCCACCGTCGCCGCCGTGACCGCCGGCTCCGATCAGCCGGGCGCTCCCGCCGGCTCCACCGTCGCCGCCCGCGCCCCCAGCGGAGTTAGTGCCACCGGCGCTGTTCGATCCGCCGTTTCCGCCGGCCCCGCCGTCGCCGCCGTTGCCATAGAGCCACCCGCCGTTCCCGCCGGCGCCGCCATTGCCGGCGGCACCGCCCGCGCCCTGGCCGCCGATCTGGTTGCCGCCCGCACCACCGGCGCCGCCCTGCCCGCCAGCGCCGATCAGCCCGGCATTACCCCCGGCCCCGCCACCGCCACCGGTGCCACCGGCCCCGCTCGCCGCGTTTTGGCCGCCGGCCCCGCCGGCTCCGGCGCTGCCGCCGTTGCCGTACAGCCACGCACCTGACCCGCCGTCGCCGCCGATGCCGCCGGTGCCGCCGGTGCCTTGGGCGTTGGTCGACCCGCCGGCTCCCGCGGTGCCCCCGGCGCCGCCGTTGCCGAACAGCAACCCGGCCGCCCCGCCGGCCCCGCCGGCCCCTCCGGTGCCGCCGGTGAGGCCGGCGCCTCCGCTTTGGTTTTGTCCGCCCGCCCCGCCGGCGCCGCCGGTGCCGCCGTCGCCGACCAGGTATCCGCCACCCCCGCCGGTGCCGCCGGCGCCCCCGGCCCCGCTGGAGGAGCCGGTCTGGGTATTCGCCCCACCGATGCCGCCGGCCCCGCCGCTCCCGCCGGGGCCGAACATCCCGGCGTGACCGCCGGCCCCGCCCGGACCGCCGACCGAACTGGTCGCGCTGTTGAGGCCGCTGCCCGCGTTGCCGCCGTTTCCGCCGGCGCCTGCGGTGCCCGCCAGCAACCCGGCATTGCCGCCGTTGCCACCGGCCCCGCCGCTGCCCCCGGGGGTGGTGGGGTCACCGTTGGCTCCCGCGGCGCCGGTTCCGGCGGCTCCGCCGTTACCCCACAGCCAGGCGTTGCCGCCCGCCCCGCCGCTGCCGCCGCTGCCGCCCACCGCGGTGGCCGCCCCGCCGTTGCCACCGAATCCGCCGCTGCCGTAAAGCCATCCGCCGTTGCCGCCCGCGCCGCCGTTGGCACCGGCACCGCCATTGCCGCCGTTGCCGCCGTTACCGATCAACCCGGCGGAGCCGCCGTTGCCGCCGGCCGGTCCGGAGCCCGTTTGTGAATAGCCGTTGCCGCCGTTGCCGTAGAGCAGGCCGCCGGCGCCGCCGTTGGGGCTGGCGGCCGTCCCGTCGGCGCCGTTGCCGATCAGCGGACGCCCGAGCAGCGCCTCGGTGGGCCCGTTGATCGCATTGAGGGCCTGCTGCTCAAGGGTCTGCAAGGGCGAAGCGTTGGCGGCTTCGGCTACGGCATAGGAAAGGCCGGCGCCGTTCAGGGCCTGCACGAACTGGTCGTGAAACGCCGACGCCTGCCTGATGAGCGTTTGGTAGGCCAGGCCGTACTCGCCGAACAGCGTCGAGATCGCCGTCGACACCTCGTCGGCGGCCGCCGCCTGGATCTGGGCCGTCGGGGTCAGGGCCGCCGCGTTCGCCGCGGAAAGCGCCGAGCGGATGCCGACCAAGTCCGTGGCCGCCGACGCCACGGTATCAGGCGACGCGATGACAAAAGACACCTCTGACCTCCCAACAATTTGGCGCGAAGCTTAGCCTTGCTTTCTTCCCGGTGTTCGGGCTTTCGCGAAGCTGCCAGCGCATTCGCAGGAACACCAAGGGTCATAGGCTAATTCGCGGCGGGGTCGCCCAACTGCCGCGCCAGCCGCGCGGTGAACTCGGCGGCCCGCGCGGGGCTGTCCAGCGCGAACCGCGCGGCGGTGGCGCGATCGCCGTCCTCGTTGTGCCGCACCAGGATCGGGACGCCGTCGTCGGCGATCGCGTCGAACGCGTCCTCGTCGGTGATGTCGTCGCCGAGATAGACGGGCAGCAGGGCATCGGCGCCGGCCTCGTGCAGGTGGTCGATCACCCAGCGCAGGGTTTTGCCCTTGTCCCAGTCCAGATCCGGGCGCAGCTCGATGACTTCGCGGCCCGTCGTCACCCGAAGCGCGTCGCGTCGGCCCGCCGCGCGCACCGCCGCGGCCACCGCGCCGACCCGATCGCGGGCGGCGTTGCGGTAATGCACGGCGACGCCAAATCGCTTGTGCTCCACGACGACCCCGTCAATCGGGCCGAGCCGGTCGCGCAGCTCGGCGGCGGCCTGTTCCAGCACCGGGATGGCCGCCGCCGCGTCCTCGTTTTGGTGGTGGGTCCCGTCGGGCGCGGTCAGCTCGAAACCGTGGCTGCCGGCATACCAGATGCCGGGGACGCCGAGACGCGTTGTCACGTCGGCGAGGTCGCGTCCGGACAGCACCGCGACCGGGCATTGGGCGGCCAGGTTCCGCAGCGCCTCGATCGCCCCGGCGACGGGCCGCGCCGCGTCGGGGTCGTCGACGATGTCGGACAGCGTGCCGTCGAAGTCGTAGAACACCGCGGGTTTCCGGCCGGCCAGGAGGGCCAGCGCCTGCGCGGCGTCCGGCAGCTCGGACATGCGACGGTCCCCGGTGCGCACCGCGACGTCGCCCGCGTCGGTGACGACCAACGCGAAGCCTTGGTCCCGCGCGGCCCGAGCGGCCGCCTCGTCGTCGGTGACGACGACACAGCGGCCGGGCCACACCGAGAGCGCGTCGGCCGCCTCGTGCAGGTTGCCGAAGGTGGCGGTGGCGACGCCGGCGTCGCGTAGTTGCGTGATGAGGGTCTCAGGGGACTTCAGTGCAGCGTCGAACAGGACCGCGTCGTGGCGGCGCGGGTCGATGGTGACCGGCATGAGCCCACCTTCTCACGGTGGTCAGTTGCTGGCCGGCGCGGTCTCAGTCTCAGCTACCGGTCGGGAGTCGCGAGAATCTTGAACAGCATGTTGTTGACGTCGGTGAGGGCTTGCACCCCAATCTGACGGTGATACTCACTCAGTCGTGCTTTCCGGAGGCTTGTGATCAGTCCCGGTGCGGCCCAATCATTTTCACCGAGATCCACTCCGAATCCGGCGTCGGGTTCGGAGTCGAACACCGGCACCGCGACGATGGTGGGTTCGCTCGGTATCTCGTTGTACACCGTGGAGGAAATCACAAGTACTTTGTTGCCGGTATCGGTCGTCCAGACGTCGCCTCGGCGCGGGGTTTGAGTCAAGGCGCGGTGAGTTCGTCGAGATTGCGGTCGGCCCAGGCTTCGCTGAACGCGGTGGCATCGGGGTGCGTCAGCATCCACTGGTGGTGTGCGGCGCAGCGCCGCCGCATGTCCTCGATATCGAGAAGGTTTTCGATCCATGAGTTCATCGACTGCTGATCGGACTCGGCGTAGCTTTTAACGGCCTCGTACGCGGCATCCGACAGGCGCAAAGTGATCGTTCGTGCCATCGTTTGATGCTAGCAAAGATTGCCGGTACCCAGTGCAGGGTCAATGATCGAACAAACTTTCGATAGACTCGCCATGTGGGCTGGTATGGGTTGGTTTAACGGGCCGCCGAGCTGGGCGGAAATGGAGCGGGTGCTCGACGGCAAGCCGCGCCATGCCGGCGCGCCGCCGGAGCTCCCGGAGGACGCCCCCCTGTCGCGCAAGCGCGGCGCGTACCGGCCGCCGGGCGACACGCGCCCGGCCCACACCTGCATCCCCTACGCCGAGCTGCATGCGCATTCGGCGTTCAGCTTCCTCGACGGGGCCAGCACCCCGGAGGAGCTGGTGGAGGAGGCCTCCCGGCTGGGCCTGCGCGCGCTGGCGCTGACCGACCACGACGGCCTGTACGGGGCGGTGCGGTTCGCCGAGGCCGCCGCCGAACTCGAGCTGCGCACCGTGTTCGGCGCCGAGCTGTCGCTGGGTGGCGAGGCCCGCACCGAGACGCCGGACCCGGCCGGCCCGCACCTGCTGGTGCTCGCGCGCGGCCCGGAAGGCTACCGGCGGCTGTCGCGGCAGCTGGCCGCCGCGCACCTGGCCGGCGGGGAGAAGGGCAAGCCGCGCTACCATCTCGACGCACTGACCGAGGCCGCCGGCGGGCACTGGCACATCCTGACCGGGTGCCGCAAAGGCCATGTGCGCCAGGCGCTTTCCGACGGTGGGCCGGACGCCGCGGCGCGGGCGCTGGCCGATCTGGTGGACCGGTTCGGCGCGCACCGGGTCAGTGTCGAGCTGACCCATCACGGTCACCCGCTCGACGACGAACGCAACGCGACGCTGGCCGGGTTGGCGCCGCGCTTCGGCGTCGGGGTCGTCGCCACCACCGGCGCGCATTTCGCCGACCCGTCGCGAGGGCGGCTGGCGATGGCGATGGGCGCCATCCGCGCGAGGCAGTCCCTGGATGCCGCCGCCGGGTGGCTGGCCCCGCTGGGCGGCTCACACCTGCGGTCCGGGGAGGAGATGGCGCGGCTGTTCGGCCGGCGGCCCGACGTGGTGACCGCGGCCGCCGAGCTCGGCGAGCAGTGCGCGTTCGGGCTGGCGCTGATCGCCCCGCAGCTGCCGCCGTTCCCGGATGTACCCGCGGGCTCCACCGAGGACAGCTGGCTGCGGCAGCTGACCATGGCGGGGGCGCGCGACCGCTACGGGCTCCCCGACGCCGCGCCGCGCGCCTACGCGCAGATCGAGCACGAGCTCAAAGTCATTGCACAGCTGCAGTTTCCGGGCTACTTCCTGGTGGTGCACGACATCGCCCGGTTCTGCCGGGACAACAACATCCTGTGCCAGGGCAGGGGATCGGCGGCCAACTCCGCGGTCTGTTACGCCCTGGGCGTCACCGCGGTCGACCCGGTGGCCAACGAGCTGCTGTTCGAGCGCTTTTTGTCGCCGGCGCGCGACGGGCCGCCCGACATCGACATGGACATCGAGTCCGACCAGCGCGAGAAGGTCATCCAGTACGTCTACGACAAATACGGCCGCGACTACGCCGCCCAGGTCGCCAACGTCATCACCTACCGAGGCCGGATCGCGGTGCGCGACATGGCCCGCGCGCTGGGCTTCTCGCAGGGGCAGCAGGACGCGTGGAGCAAGCAGATCAGCACCTGGAACGGGGTGGCGGATTCACCCGATATCGAGGACATCCCCGAGCCGGTGATCGACCTGGCCACCCAGATCCGGAACCTGCCGCGGCACATGGGCATTCACTCCGGCGGCATGGTGATCTGCGACCGCCCGATCGCCGACGTGTGCCCGGTGGAGTGGGCGCGCATGGAGAACCGCAGCGTCCTGCAGTGGGACAAGGACGACTGCGCCGCAATCGGTTTGGTGAAGTTCGATTTGCTCGGGCTGGGCATGCTCTCGGCGCTGCACTACGCCATCGACCTGGTGGCCGAGCACAAGGGGATCGATGTGGACCTGGCCCGCCTCGACCTGACCGAGCCGGCGGTGTACGAGATGCTGTCGCGCGCCGATTCCGTCGGCGTGTTCCAGGTGGAGTCGCGCGCGCAGATGGCCACCCTGCCGCGGCTGCGGCCGCGGACCTTCTACGACCTGGTGGTCGAGGTCGCGCTGATCCGCCCCGGGCCCATCCAGGGCGGGTCGGTGCATCCCTACATCCGGCGGCGCAACGGCGTCGACCCCGTCGTCTACGACCACCCGTCCATGGAATCGGCGCTGCGAAAGACGCTGGGGGTGCCGCTTTTCCAGGAGCAGTTGATGCAGCTCGCCGTCGATTGCGCCGGGTTTTCCGCCGCCGAGGCCGACCAGCTGCGCCGCGCGATGGGCTCCAAGCGCTCGACCGAACGCATGCGACGGCTGCGCGGGCGGTTCTACGAAGGCATGCGCGCGCTGCACGGCGCCGCCGACGACGTGATCGACCGCACCTACGAAAAGCTGGAAGCCTTCGCCAATTTCGGCTTCCCCGAAAGCCACGCGTTGAGCTTCGCGTCGCTGGTGTTCTACTCGTCGTGGTTCAAGCTGCACCACCCGGCGGCGTTCTGCGCGGCGCTGCTGCGCGCGCAGCCGATGGGTTTTTACTCGCCCCAGTCGCTGGTGGCCGACGCGCGCCGGCACGGCGTGGTGGTGCACGGCCCGGACGTCAACGCCAGCCTGGCGCACGCCACCCTCGAGAACGCCGGGCTGGAGGTCCGTCTCGGCCTGGGCGCGGTCCGCCACATCGGCGACGACCTCGCCGAACGGCTGGTCGAGGAGCGAAAAGCCAACGGCCCGTTCGCTTCCCTGCTGGATTTGACGTCGCGGCTGCAATTGAGCGTGCCGCAGACCGAGGCGCTGGCCACCGCCGGTGCGCTGGCCTGCTTCGGCATGTCCCGGCGGGAGGCGTTGTGGGCGGCCGGGGCCGCGGCCACCCAGCGCCCCGACCGGCTGCCGGGGGTGGGGTCGTCGTCGCACATCCCGGCGCTGCCGGGGATGAGCGAGCTGGAGCTGGCCGCCGCCGACGTGTGGGCCATCGGCGTCTCACCGGACAGCTATCCCACGCAGTTCCTGCGCGACGACCTCGACGCGATGGGCGTGGTGCCCGCCGCGGCGCTGGGATCGGTGCCCGACGGCGACCGCGTGCTGATCGCCGGCGCGGTGACCCACCGGCAGCGGCCCGGGACGGCCCAGGGGGTGACGTTTCTCAACCTCGAGGACGAGACCGGGATGGTCAACGTGCTCTGCACGCCGGGGGTGTGGGAGCGGCATCGCAAGCTGGCCAACACGGCGCCGGCGCTGTTGGTGCGCGGCCAGGTCCAAAACGCCAGCGGCGCAATCACCGTCGTCGCCGAGCGGCTGGGCCGCATCACCCTGGCGGTCGGCTCGCGCTCGCGCGACTTCCGCTAGAAATCCCGAAAATCGCGAAAGCTGACATCGCCGATCCGCCGCATCGTAAACTCTTTCGAAAGCGCGTCATCGACCATTCGAAATGCGGAAAGGATTGTCCCCCTACGCCTCATTGCTTGGAATCGGGAGTCGAATGAAGTTCAAGCTTGCCCGCCACGGCGCTGCGATATTGAGTTGCGCTGCGGCGCTTGTTCTTTCTCCTGCGGTTGCCAGCGCTGATCCGCCCGACCCGCACCAGCCGGACATGACGAAGGGCTTCTGTCCGGGAGGTCGCTGGGGTTACGGCAATTTGGCCGTGTGCGACGGGGAGAAGTACCCCGACGGATCGTTCTGGCATCAGTGGATGAAGACCTGGCTGGTCGGCCCCCAGTTCTATTACGACTGCGTCGGCGGCGACGAACCCCTCCCGGGGCCGCCGCCGCCCGGTGGCTGCGGTGGGGCGATCCCGCCCGACCAGCCCGCCCCGCCACCGCCGCCCTAGTTGCCGCGAGAGTCCCCAAACTGCCAATGGTGGCCGGCGCGTCGTGTGCAGACACGCGCGCTCGCGGGAGGAGGGGCGCCGCCGAAGGTAGCCTCCACGTCATGACCCTGAACCTGTCCGTCGACGAAGTCCTCACCACCACCCGCTCGGTGCGCAAGCGCCTCGATTTCGACCGGCCGGTGAGCCGCGAGGTGCTCATGGAATGCCTCGACCTGGCGCTGCAGGCGCCGACGGGTTCCAACTCACAGGGCTGGCAGTGGGTGTTCGTCGAGGACGCCGACAAGAAGAAGGCGATCGGCGAGATCTACCTGGCAAACGCCCGCGGCTACCTCAGCGCGCCCGGGGCTCAGTACGCCGACGGCGACATCCGCGGCGAGCGGATGGGCAAGGTCCGCGATTCTGCGACCTACCTCGCCGAGCACATGCACGAGGCGCCCGTCCTGCTGATCCCCTGCATCGAAGGCCGGGAAGACAAGACGCCGCTGGGCGGGGTGTCGTTCTGGGCGTCGCTGTTCCCGGCCGTGTGGAGCTTCTGCCTGGCGCTGCGCTCGCGGGGGCTGGGCTCGTGCTGGACGACGCTGCACCTACTGCGCGACGGCGAAAAGCAGGCCGCCGAGGTGCTCGGCATCCCCCACGAGAACTACAGCCAGGGCGGGCTGTTCCCGATCGCCTACACCAAGGGCACCGACTTCCGCCCGGCCAAGAGGCTGCCCGCCGAGCAGCTGACCCACTGGAACGCTTGGTAGGCGCTACACCGCCCCGGCGTAGCCGTGCTGTCGCCAGGCCTCGTAGACCGCGATCGCCGCGGCGTTGGACAGGTTCAGCGAGCGCCGGCCCGCCAGCATCGGGATGCGCACCTGGCCGGTGATGTGCGCGTCGGCCAGGGTCGCCGCGTCCAGCCCGTCGGGTTCCGGGCCGAACATCAGCACGTCGCCGGCCCGGTAGCCGACCTCGGCGAACGACGTGGTGGCGTGCGCGGTGAAGGCGAACACCCGCGCCGCGCCCAGCGCGTCCCAGGCGGCGGCCAGCGACGCGTGCACGGTGACCGAGGCGAGGTCGTGATAGTCCAGGCCGGCGCGCCGCAGCTTGGGTTCGGACAGGTCGAAGCCCAGCGGCTCGACCAGATGCAACTCGGCGCCGGTGGCCGCCGCCGTCCGGATGGCGTTGCCGGTATTCGGCGCGATGCGCGGGGAGTAGAACAGCAGCCGGAACATCAGCCGATCATGACAAACAGATTTGTTTGCCAGACTTGCGCACCCGCGCACGGCCAGACCTGAGAGAGCTCTGCGTACTCAGTAAGAATTGTGGAGACCTGGGCCGCGGGCTGTCATACTCGTCGGATTGCCAGGCGTTATCGCCCGCGCCCATCTGCGGGGTACAGGCGGAATAAAGCAGGAAGTCCCATGAGCCTCTCGTTTCTGGACGCGCTGAGAATCGGCGCGCCGGCCGGTCGCGCGGCCGCCAGCACATGACCATGTTCACCCGCCCGGCCCACGCGGCCGAGGCGGCCCCGGCCCCGTCCCGGCAGCCCGCGGCGCCGCGGGCCAAACGCCCGCCGTCCTGGTCGCCGAGCAACTGGCCCGTCCGCTACAAGGTCCTGGCGATCGTGCTGGTCCCGCTGGTTTTGGCGACGGCTTTCGGGGGGCTGCGCATCAAGGACGCGATGGCCAATTCCGGCGGCCTGAAGCTGGCCGCCGCCCGCGCCGACGTGCTGCCGGCGATCACCAAGTACATGTCGGCGCTGGACGTGGCGCTGCTGGCGAGCTCCACCGGACGCGACGTCGAGGGCGCCAAGAAGAACTACGAGGCGCGCCGCTACGAGCTGCAGCAGCGGCTGGCGCACACCGACGTCACCGCCGACGTCCGGTCCGGAGTGAACACCCTGCTGAACGGCGGCCAGGGGCTGCTGGACAAGGTGGCCGACAACAGCATCGGTTTGCGGGACCGCGTCACCACCTACGCCCCGCTCCTGCTGACCGCCGAGGACGTCATCAACGCGTCGGTGCGCGTCGACAACGAACGGATCCGCGCGGAGGCGCAGGGCCTGAGCCGCGCCGTCGGCGCGCGCGGGCAGATGACGATGCAGGAAATCCTGGTGACGCGCGGCTCTGACCTGCCCGAGCCACAGCTGCGGACGTCCATGATCACCCTGGCCGGCACCGAGCCGTCGACGCTGTTCGGGATGAGCGAGGTGCTGGGCGCCGGCTCGCCCGAGGCCCACACGCTGCAGCAGCAGATGGTGACCCGGATGGCGATCATGTCGGACCCGGCCAGCGTGCTCGTCGACAACCCCGAGCTGCTGCGCTCGATCCACACCACCGACGGGATCGCCGAGCAGGTCATCACCGACGCGACCGCGTCGGTGACCAAGTCCGTGCACGCCGAGGCCGCCGACCGCCGCAACTCCGCGGTCCTCGACACCGTGCTGGTGCTGGCCGCGATCGTGATCGCGCTGATCGTCGTGTTGCTGGTGGCCCGCGCCCTGGTGCGGCCGCTGCGCGTCCTGCGTGACGGCGCGCTCAAGGTCGCCCACACCGACCTCGAGGAAGAGGTGGCCCGGGTCAAAGCCGGTGGCGCCGAACCGATTCCGCAGCCGCTGCCGGTGTACACCACCGAGGAGATCGGCCAGGTCGCCCACGCGGTCGACGAGCTGCACACCCAGGCCCTGCTGCTCGCCGGTGACGAGGCGCGCCTGCGGCTTCTGGTCAACGACATGTTCGAGACCATGTCGCGGCGCAGCCGTTCGCTGGTCGACCAGCAGCTGGCGCTGATCGACCGGTTGGAGCGCAACGAGGAGGATCCCGAACGCCTGGACAGCCTGTTCCGGCTCGATCACCTGGCGGCCAGGCTGCGCCGCAACAGCGCCAACCTGCTGGTGCTGGCGGGCGCCCAGCTGGCGCGGGACCAGCGCGACCCGGTGCCGCTGTCGACGGTGATCAACGCCGCGGTGTCCGAAGTCGAGGACTACCGCCGCGTCGAGGTGACCGGCCTGCCCGACTGCGCGCTGGTCGGTGCGGCCGCCGGTGGGGTCATCCACCTGTTCGCCGAGCTGATCGACAACGCCCTGCGCTACTCGCCGCCGACGACGACGGTCCGGATCTCCGCGTCGCTGGGGGGCAACGGGGCCCGCGGCGGGGTCATGCTGCGGATCTCCGACTCCGGCCTGGGCATGAACGACGCCGATCGGCGCATGGCCAACATGCGGCTGCAGTCCGGCGGCGAGGACACCGCGGACCCCACGCCCGACAACGCCCGCCACATGGGCCTGTTCGTGGTGGGCCGCATCGCCGCCCGGCACGGCATCCGGGTGGGGCTGCGCGGCCCGTCCGGGCACGAGGCCGGCGCCGGCACGACGGCGGAGATCTACCTGCCGCCCGGGGTGCTCGAGGGCCTGGCGGCGCCCCCGGGCGCGGCCCCCGGCGGCCGGGGACGGGCGGTCTCCTCGCCCAGCGCCAAACTCGCCACCGCGATCGAGGCGCCCGCCGAACCGTCCGCGCCGGAGCCGGTGAACCAGAACGGCGCCGAGCCGTCGGTCACGTTGCTGCCGCGACGCAGCCCGGGCTCGAGCGGGATAGCCGATGTCCCCGCGTCCCCGGCCCCCGAGTTGCCCCGCCGGCAGCGGCGCGAACTCGCCACGCCGTGGTGGGAGGGCGGTCAGCAGGCCCAGCCGGAGCCGGCACAGCCCGAGCCGGCGCCGGAGCCGAAACCCGCCCCGGCCAAATCGGTGTCGGACACGTCGGCGTTCTTCGCCGCGCGTTCCCCAAGCGTTCGGGCAGAGCCGGAAGACGTGTCGCCGCCGCCCGCCACGCAGGAACGCCCGTCGATCCCGAAAGTCCCGAAGGCCCCGGCGCCCCCCGCCGACGACGACGTCATCTACCGTCGGATGCTGGCGGAGATGCTGGGCGATCCGCACGACCTGGTCAACAGCCCCGACCTGGATTGGGAGTCGGTGTGGGACCGGGGCTGGACGTTGGCGGCCGCGGCCGAGGACAAGCCGGTCGAGTCGCAAACCGAGCACGGGCTACCGATCCGCAAGCCCGGTGCCCGGCTGGTGCCGGGCACGGCGAACGGGACCGGCGCGACGGAAGGGGACCAGCCGGACGACGACCAGGGCTCCCTGGTCGGATCCAACGGCCGAACCGCGCCCGCGCGGCGGCCGCAGCATGCGGCCGCGGGGCGCGACCCGGAGGCGGTTCGGGCCTCGTTCAGCAGCCATTTCGGCGGCGTGCGCTCGGGACGGTCGCACGCGCGCGAGACGAACGAAGGGTCTGATCAGGAATGACGTCGGCTGGCAATCCCCCGCAAGCGGGCGGTGCCCCCACGCTGGACTGGCTGGTGACGAAGTTCGCCCGCGAGGTTCCCGGGGTCGCGCACGCGTTGCTGGTGTCCGTCGACGGGCTGCCGGTCGCCGCCAGCGAACATCTCCCGCGCGAACGCGCCGACCAGCTGGCGGCCGTCGCCTCGGGGCTGGCCAGCCTCGCGACGGGCGCCGCGCAGCTGTTCGAGGGCGGCCCGGTGTTGCAGTCGGTGGTCGAGATGGCCAACGGCTATTTGTTGCTGATGCGGGTCGGCGACGGTTCGCATCTGGCCACGCTGGCGGTGAGTTCCTGCGACATCGGCCAGATCGGCTACGAGATGGCCATCCTCGTCGAACGGGTGGGCGGCGTGGTCCAGTCCACCCGCCGGACCGCTACGCACTCGTGAGCCGCCATGGACAGACGCGAGACCTGGCCGCCGTCCCGTGAGGCGAACCTGGTCCGTCCGTACACCCTGACGTCCGGGCGGACCGGCACCGACGTCGACCTTCCGCTGGAAGCGCCGATAGAGACGTTGGGGGCGGGCCTGGCCCACCCGTGGCCGCCCAACGACGCGAGAGGCAAGATCATTCAGCTGTGCACCAGCAGCCCGTCGGTCGCGGAGATCTCGGCCCGGCTGGATTTACCGGTCGGTGTCGCGCGCGTCCTGGTCGGCGATCTGGTGCTGTCCGGCTACCTTCGGGTGCATAGGACTTTGACCGAGCGTTCCACCCGCGACGAGCGCCACGAACTCATAGGAAGGACCCTGCGTGGCCTTAAGGCACTCTGACGCGCACCCCGCCAGTGCCCACGCGTCGACGAAGATCGTGGTCGCCGGCGGCTTCGGGGTCGGCAAGACCACGTTCGTCGGGGCGGTGTCGGAGATCATGCCGTTGCGCACCGAGGCGATGCTGACCGACGCGTCCACCGGCGTCGACATGCTCGAGGCCACCCCAGACAAGCGGACCACCACCGTCGCGATGGACTTCGGCCGCATCACCCTGGACGAGGAGCTGGTGCTCTACCTCTTCGGGACTCCGGGGCAGCGGCGGTTCTGGTTCATGTGGGACGACCTGGTGCGCGGCGCGATCGGGGCGATCGTCCTGGTCGACTGCCGGCGCCTGCAGGACAGCTTCGCCGCCGTCGACTTCTTCGAACACCGCAACCTGCCGTTCCTGATCGCGGTCAACGAATTCGACGGCGCGCCACGCTATCCCGTCGAGGCGGTGCGCGAGGCGCTCACCCTGCCCAAGGGCATCCCGGTGATCACCGTCGACGCCCGGGACCGCAGGTCGGCGACCGACGCGCTGATCGCCGTCAGCGAGTACGCACTGGAAACCCTGGCCGCGAGCTAGCGCCGCAGCCGGATTCGCCACCACACGATCGCCGAGTAGACCACCGACAGCACCAGCAGCATGGCCATGTCCAGGGACCACGCACCCGCCGTGTGGTTCCAGTGGCTGTCCTTCGGGCTGAACGGGCTGGGCTCCACCTGGTTCAGGTCGATCGTCGACGCGCATGCCGCGAAACCCCATCGCGCGGGCGTCAACCAGGACAGCTGGTCGATCAAAAGCCGGTTGGTCACCGGGATCACCCCGCTGGAGAACACCAGCTGCGCCATGATCGCCACGACCAGCAACGGCAGGATGTGGTCGCTGGTGCGGGCCAGCGCCGACAACACCATGCCGATGATCGCCGCGACGATGCAGGTTCCCGCGGTCGCGACGTACAGCTCGACGGTGGGACTTCCCAGCAGCACGGCCCCCCGGGTCGGCGTGCCCTTGCCCAGGATGGTGATGGTGGTGGCGCACGCCGCCTGGGCGATGGCGAAGACGCAGAACACGGCGATCTTCGCCAGCAGGTAGGCGGAGGTCGACAATCCGAACGCCTGTTCCCGGCGGAAGATGGGGCGCTCACCGACCAGATCGCGGATCGTCAGCGCGGTGCCCATGAAGACCGCGCCCACACAGAGCAGGACCAGTATCTGTGCGGGCTCGGCGGGCGTCTTGCCGTGCGGATCGGCCAGGCCGAACCCGGTATTCCCCGGGACGGTCAGCGCCAGCAACCCGATGACGAACGGCAGGGTCGCCAGGAACACCGTGTACCAGCTGTCGGAGACCACCAGCCGAACCTGGCGGCGCGCGATCGTCGAAAACTGGCGTCGCACATCGATGTTGACCGGCTCACCCAGGTCCCGCGGCTGGGCCCGCGGCGGCTCGGGCTTCGGCCGCTTCTGCGCCAAAAAGCGCCGCTTGGCCTCGTCGGGGTCGGCGCCCACCTTGACGAAGATCTCGGCCCAGACCGTGGTGCCCATGACCGACGAGATCTCGCCCGGCGGTCCGAAGTACGCCGTCTTGCCGCCGGGCGCCAGCAGCAACAGCTGGTCGCAGAGGTCGAGGTGGGCCACCGAATGCGTCACCACCAGCACCGTGCGGCCGGCGTCGGCGAGCTGGCGCAGCATCATCATGACCTGGGAATCCAGCGCCGGGTCCAGGCCGGTGGTCGGCTCGTCGAGGATCAGCAGCGACGGCCCGGTCAGCAGCTCGAGGGCCACCGAGGCGCGCTTGCGCTGGCCTCCGGACAGATTGTCGACCCGGGTGTCGGCGTGCTCGGTCAGGTTCAGCTCGTCGAGCACCCGCGCGACGGCCTGCTCGCGGTCGGCCTTGCTGGTGTCCGGCGGCAGGCGCAGCTCGGCGGCATAGCCCAGCGCCTGGTTGACGGTCAGCTGGCGGTGCACGACGTCGTCCTGCGGGACCATCCCGATCCGGGTCCGCAGCGTGGCGTACTCGGCGTGGATGTCGTGTCCTTCGAACGTGACGGACCCGCCGCTGGGGCGCGTGTATCCGGCGATCAGCCTGGCCAGCGTGGTCTTGCCCGCGCCCGACCCACCGATGATGGCGGTCAGGGTGCCGGGCCGGGCGGTCAGCGAGATGTTGTCGAGCAGTTCCTTGCCGTCGATCTGGAACTGGACACCGTCGACCTCGAGGCCGCCCGTACCCGCCGCGTCCGCGGTCCGGTGGACCAAATCGTTGCCGGTGAACAGCAGGTCGACGTTGCCGATGGTGACGACATCGCCCTCGTTGAGCAGCGCCGACCCGACCCTGACTCCGTTGACGAACGTTCCGTTGACGCTGCGGGCATCCCGAATTTCGGTGCCCTGCGGGCTGGGGACCATGATGGCGTGATGTCGCGACGCCATGACGTCGTAGACGACGATGTCGTTGGACGTCGCGCGACCGATCGTCGCGAAACCCTCTGGCTTTTCCGGGTCGCCGGCCGAGCGCTGTACGACGGGCTCTTCCGGGGCAACGGGCGGTACAACGGGCGCCGGCTGCGTCGCGTTGACCGGACCCGTCCGGGGCTCCGGGGCGGGCCGGCTCGGACGCGGGGCCGGCGCCGGCGACGGAAGGGTGGGGGGATCAGGGGTCGGGCGCGGCGGCGAGGACGTATCCCGTTCCCCGCGGACCCGCCTCGGGGGGCGGGGCAGCCGGCGGTTTCGTGGCGGCGGAACTGCGCGGATCGGATCCGTTGCCGGTGGTGCGCCGCCGGTAGCCACGTCCGGCCCGATCTCGAAGACCAGGGCCGGTCCGTCGGGGTTGCCGATGTTGATGCGCCGGCCGTCGCAGATGTCGATCACCCGCGCGCGCCGCCGGTCGACGAACGTGCCGCGGGGCGATCCGTTGTCGATCGCCATCCACCTGCCCTTGTCGAAGCGCAGCAACAGGTGCGTGCGGGAGATCAGGGGGTGGCTGATGCGCACGTCCGCACGCAGGTCGCTGCCGACGACGACATCGTGACCTGCACGGAAGGTGTGTTTCGACCCGTTGCCCAACACGGTGAGGACGGGCGGCGCAATCGTATTCATCCCAGCCAGAGGGATATCCGGTGGCGGGGGCCCCAAACCCTGCGTTCGGTCTAATAACTCAGTGGCGCTTGAGCCGGATCTTCCACCACGTGATGGCGCTGTAGACCACCGACAACACCCCGAGCATGAACATGTCGAACAGCCATGCGCTGGCCTTGTGGTCCCAGTGCTGGTCTTTGGGGTCGGTGGGGCCCGGTATCAGCCGGTGGGTGTCGATCGTGGACGCCGACGCCGCGAAGCCCCACCGCGCGGGCGTGCCCCACGACAACTGGTCGAGCACGATCCGGTCGGTGACCCAGATCATGCCGCCGGAGAACACCAGCTGCGACATGATCGACACCACCAGCATCGGCATGATCTGGTCCTGCGAGGTGGCGATCGCCGACAGCGCCAGACCGAGCAGCGCCGACACCACACAGGTCGCGGCCACGTCGACGAACAGCTCGAACCTGACGTCTCCCAGGAGCACGGCACCGGAAATCGGCTTGCCCCAGCCGATTACGGAGATCGTCGTGGCGATCGCCGCCTGAAAGATCGCGAACACGCTGAACACCACGATCTTGGCGGCCATGTAGGCCGCCGTCGACAGGCCGACGGCCTGCTCGCGCTTGAAGATGGGGCGCTCGTTGACCAGGTCGCGGATCGTCAGCGCGGTCCCCATGAACACCGCGCCGACGTTGAGCATGACCAGGATCTGGTCGGGCTGCGCGGGGTTGTTGCCCATCGGGTCCGACATGCCGAAGCCGGTCTTGCCGCGAACCGTGAGGCTCAGCACGCCGATGAGGAACGGCAACAACGCCAGGAACACCGTGTAGCCGCGGTCGGAGACCACCAGCCGCACCTGGCGGCGTGCGACCGTGGAGAACTGGCGAAACAGGTCGGTGTGTACGGGTTCGCCCAGATCGCCCGGCCGGGAATCCGATGGCTTCTCGGCCAGGTGCTTGTTCTCGGCGAGGAAGCGGCGGTTGGCCTCGTCGGGGTCGGCGCCCACCTTGGCGAAGATGTCGGCCCAGTTGGTGGTGCCCATGGCCGCGCCGATCTGGCTGGGCGGGCCCAAAAAGGCCGTCTTGCCGCCGGGCGCCACCAACAGCAACTGGTCGCAGACGTCGAGGTAGGACACCGAGTGGGTGACCACCAGCACCGTGCGCCCGGCGTCGGCGAGTTGGCGCAGCATCATCATCACCTGACGGTCCAGCGCGGGGTCCAGGCCGGTGGTGGGCTCGTCGAGGATCAGCAGCGACGGGCCGGTCAGCAGTTCGAGCGCGACGGAGGCGCGCTTGCGCTGGCCGCCGGAGAGCTTGTCGACGCGGGTGTCGGCGTGCTTGGTCAGCTCGAGTTCCTCGAGCACCTGCGCGACGGCCTGTTCCCGGTCGGCCTTGCTGGTGTCGGGGGGCAACCGCAGTTCGGCCGCGTAGCCCAGGGCCTGGTTGACGGTCAGCTGGCGGTGCACCACGTCGTCCTGGGGCACCATCCCGATCCGGCTGCGCATCGACGCGTATTCGGTGTGGATGTTGTGGCCCTCGAACGTCACTGTGCCCGACGTGGGGCTGGTGTACCCGGCGATGAGCCGCGACAGCGTGGTCTTCCCGGCGCCCGACCCGCCGATGATGGCGGTCAGCGTGCCGGGGCGGCAGGTCAGCGAGATGTGGTCAAGCAGTTGCTTCCCGTGGTCGACGGTGAAGCAGACGGCGTTGACCTCGAGGCCGCCGGTGCGCGTCGCCGCCTCGGTGCGGCGGACCAGGGTGTCGCCGGTGAAGACCAGGTCGACGTTGCCGATCGTCACCACGTCGCCCTCGGTCAGCACGGCGGACCCGACCCGGACGCCGTTGACGAAGGTGCCGTTGACGCTGTGCGCGTCGCGGATCTCGGTGCCCAGCGGCGTCTGCGTCAAAAACGCGTGATGGCGCGACGCCAGGACGTCCTGGATGACGATGTCGTTGTCGGTGGCGCGCCCGATCGTCTGCGCCCCGCTCGGCTTCTGCATCGCCCCGGACCGCGACGGCAACAACGCCTGGAACATCTTGGTCGCCAGGTTGGCGACCTCCGGCGGCTTGGCGGCCGTCGGCGACATCTGCGTGTGCGGCGCCGCCGGCGAGGACATCTGCGGGTGGGCCTGGAAACTGGCCGGCGCCGGCGCGGCGCCCGGGTGCACGGGTGGGCGGCCGCCCGGATAGCCGCCCGGGCCCGGCGGGTGCGGGGGGGCGACGTGGTGGGGTCGCCGCGCCACCGACGCGGCCCAGCCGGGCGGCCGGCCGCCCGGTCCGGGCGGGGGACCGGGCGGGCCAGCCTGGCCCGGCCGCGCCGAGCCCCCTTGGTGGGCCGGCACCGCGATGCCCATCGACTCGGTCCGGGGCGGACGCCCGGCCAGGCCCTGGTGGCGCCCGACCTCGAAGGTCAGCTGCGGGCCGTCGGGGTTCCCGATGTTGATGGATTGACCGTCGTGGATGTCGACCACCGGCACCCGACGCCCGTTGACGAAAGTCCCGTTGAGCGAGCCGTTGTCGATGGCCAGCCACCGGCCCTGGTCGAAGCGCAGCAACAGGTGGGCGCGCGAGATCAGCGGGTGGGTGATGCGCATGTCGGCCCGCAGGTCCCGCCCGACCACCACGTCGTGGCCCGCTGCGAACGTGCGTTCCGATCCGTCGTGACGAACGGTTAGCGCTGGCGGGGCTGCTGCAGTCATCGCCACAACTCTAGCGGGTGCTGCTGTTTTCACCCCGTGGGCGTGAGCGCACGCACCGGCCGTGAGCTCACCCTCGCGACCGGAAGTTCACCCCGTCAGCGCGCCAAGGCGTCGGGCGCGCCCGTCACCACGCAGTGGGTGCGGGTGTAGATCGTCGGCATGCACCGATTGCAGTGCGTGCACGCCGAATGCACGCTGTGCGCGGCGCCGTCGGCGGCGATCCGATTGATCAGGTCCGGCTCGGCCAGCAGCGCCCGGCCCATCGCGACGAAGTCGAATCCCTCGGCCATCGCCAGATCCATCGTCTCGCGGTTGGTGATGCCGCCGAGCAGGATCAGCGGCATCTTCAGCTCGGCGCGGAACAGCTTGGCGTCGCGCAGCAGATAGGCCTCGCGGTAGGGGTACTCGCGCAGGAACTTCTTGCCCGTCATCCGCATGCCCCAGCGCAGCGGCGGCTTGAACGCGCCCGCGAACTCCTTGAGCGGGGCGTCGCCGCGGAACAGGTACATCGGGTTGACCAGCGAGCTGCCCGCGGTGAGTTCGATGGCGTCCAGCCCGCCGTCTTCCTCCAGCCACTTCGCGGTCGTCAGCGATTCCTCGGTGCTGATGCCGCCGCGCACGCCGTCGGCCATGTTGAGCTTGGCCGTGACCGCGATCGGCGTGCCCTCCTTTTCCACCGCGCGCCGAACCGCCAGCACCATGCCGCGGGCGACCTTGGCGCGGTTTTCCAGCGAGCCGCCGAACTCGTCGTCGCGGCGGTTGATCAGCGGGGACAAAAACGAACTCGCCAAGTAGTTGTGGCCCAGATGGATTTCGACGGCGTCGAAGCCGGCTTCGATGGCCAGCCGGGCGGCGTTGGCGTGCCCTTCGATCACCTCGTCGATGTCCTGGCGGGTCGCCTTCTTGGCGAAGCGCATCCCGATCGGGTTGAAGAACCGGACCGGCGCCAGGGCCTTGGCCTTGTTGGACTTGGCGTTGGCCACCGGTCCGGCATGGCCGATCTGCGCGCTGACCGCCGCGCCCTCGGCGTGGATGGCGTCGGTGAGCCGCCGGAAGCCGGGCACCGCCTCGGGCCGCATCCAGATGCCGTTGCCCTCGGTGCGCCCGCCGGGGGAGACGGCGCAGTAGGCGACGGTCGTCATTCCGACCCCGCCCGCGGCCGGCAGCCGGTGGTACTCGATGAGGTCGTCGGTCACCAGAGCGTTGGGCGTGCGCGCCTCGAACGTCGCCGACTTGATGGTGCGGTTGCGCAGCGTGATCGGACCGAGCCTGGCGAGGCTGAACACGTCCGGAGGGGTAGACATACGGGGAGCGTGCCAGACTGTCGGCGTGGGAGCAATCACGCTGGACGGCAAGGCCACCCGGGACGAGATCTTCGTCGACCTCAAGCAGCGGGTGGCCACACTGACCGCATCGGGCCGCACCCCCGGATTGGGCACCATCCTGGTCGGCGACGACCCGGGTTCGCAGGCCTACGTCCGCGGCAAGCACGCGGACTGCGCCAAGGTCGGCATCACGTCTATCCGCCGCGACCTGCCCGCCGACATCAGCACCGCCACCCTGAACGAGACCATCGACGAACTCAACGCCAACCCCGAGTGCACCGGCTACATCGTGCAGCTGCCGCTACCCAAGCACCTGGACGAGAACGCGGCGCTGGAGCGCATTGACCCCGGCAAGGACGCCGACGGCCTGCACCCGACCAACCTCGGCCGGCTGGTGCTCAACAACCCGGCCCCGCTGCCGTGCACGCCGCGCGGCATCGTGCACCTGCTGCGCCGCTACGACGTCGAGATCGCCGGGGCGCACGTGGTCGTCATCGGCCGCGGCGTGACGGTCGGTCGGCCGCTCGGGCTGCTGCTGACCCGGCGCTCGGAGAACGCGACGGTCACGTTGTGCCACACCGGAACTCGCGACCTGCCCGCGCTGACCCGGCAGGCCGACGTCATCGTCGCGGCCGTGGGGGTCCCGCACCTGCTGACGCCCGACATGGTGCGTCCGGGCGCCGCGGTGCTCGACGTGGGGGTCAGCCGCACGGACGACGGCCTCGTCGGCGACGTGCACCCGGACGTGTGGGACGTCGCCGGCCACGTGTCACCGAATCCCGGTGGGGTGGGCCCACTTACCCGCGCGTTCCTGTTGACCAACGTCGTCGAGCTGGCCGAGGGACGGCAGTAAGACGTGCGCGCCATCTTGAGGGCCCAGTGGCCGATCCTGTTGGTCGAGCTGATCTTCTCCGCCGCGTTCGTGTTGGTGGCGGCCAACTTCTGGCGTCGCGGCGCCCTGCTGATCGGCATCGGGGTCGGCGTGGCGGCACTGCTGCGGTTGCTGCTATCCGACGAGCGCGCCGGCCTGCTGGTGGTCCGCGGCAAGGGCCTGGACTTTGTGACCACCGCGGCCGTCGCGGCGGCGATGGCCTACATCGCGTGGACCATCGACCCGCTGGGGACGCGTTAAATGCCTGGCACGCCGGGGATTTGACCGAGGGCGCCGGGCAGGTTGGCGGGCAGGCCGCCGGCCAGGTTGCCGGGCACGCCGGGCAGGCCCGCGGTCGGGTTGCCGCTGGCGATGTTGGCGATCTCCTGCGGGCAGTACATCTGGATGGCGATGGTGGTGAACATCTGCGCCATCTGCGGCGACATGCCCCGGTGGCTGACGCTCGCCACGGCCCCCGCGAAATTCCCGCCCGGCTGCGCGAGCATCGGGCAGATGGACTCACCCACCGACATCGCGTTCCCCGGTTCGCCGAAGTCGACCCCGGCGTGGTTGAGCGCGTCGATGAAGGCGTCGTCGGTGGCTGGGTCCGCCTCGGCCGGCGCGGCGAAGGCGGCGGCCACGGTGAGCAGGCCGGCCGCCACGGCCAGCAGGCGGATGGTCAGGGGCTGGTGGCGAAACGACCAGATCCAACGCTGAGTTTCCGCCGCCAGTGCCTTCATGCCAGTCCCCATCCGTCGCGGAGTGCACTGAGGGCACTCGAGTCACTTCAGGAACTCTGATCTATCACTGTCACGTTTACAACACGGTGCGGTAAAGGTTTGCACAATAAGCGTTTTGTGAGCGCCGCGCGGCCGTGACGTCGCTTATTGGGCCGACTCACGGGCGGGCAGCCGCCACGCGATCGAGGCCACACTGTTACCTGACACTCGCGCGGGCGCCGGATTTTCGGGTGCCGATTGGACCAGAATCCGGCCCATGACGACGAATCACGGCCGTCCGCTGGCCCATGCGATCTCGCGCCAGACGTTTCTTCGCGGCGCCGTCGGAATGCTCGCCACCGGAGCGGCATTCGGGGGCGCCCGCGCGGCCGCGGACCCCGCCACCGGCTGGGGCGGCTTGGCCTCCTCCATCGGCGGCAGCGTGGTGCTGCCCGGCAACGGCGCTCAATTCGCCACGGGCAAGCAAGTTTTCAACTCGCTGTACAACAACTCCAACCCGGCGGCGGTGATCACCGTGTCGTCGCAGTCCGACGTGCAGAAGGCGGTCTCGTTCGCGACGGCCAACGGGCTCAAGGTCGCCCCGCGCGGCGGTGGTCATTCCTACATCGGCGCGTCGAGCGCCAACGGGACGATGGTGCTCGACCTGCGCGGGCTGCCCGGCGGCGCGAACGTGGACGGCGCCGGCAACGCGACGGTCACGCCGGCGACCACCCTGTACGCCGTGCACCAGGCGCTGGCCGGAGCCGGCCGCGCGATCCCCACCGCCACCTACCCGAGCGTCGGCATCGCGGGTCTGGCGCTGGGCGGCGGGGTGGGCGCCGATTGCCGCCATGCCGGGCTGACGTGCGACGCGCTGCAGTCGGCCACCGTGGTGTTGCCCAGTGGTGACGTCGTCACCGCGTCCGCGACCGACCACCCGGACCTGTTCTGGGCGCTGCGCGGCGGGGGCGGCGGCAATTTCGGGGTGACGACTTCGATGACGTTCGCGACGTTCGCGACCGCCGACAGCGACGTGGTGCGGCTGGACTTCCCGCCGGCTTCGGCGGTGCAGGTGCTGGGCGGCTGGCAGTCGTGGCTCAGCGCCGCGGACCGAAACACCTGGGGGATAGTGCATCTCTCGATCGGCAACCAGCCGAACTGCCACGTGCTGGCGACCTGCCCGGCGGGCGCCGGCCCCGGTGTCGTCGACGCCATCAAGACCGCGGTCGGGGTCGCGCCCACGGCGGTGCAGAACAAGACGCTCGGCCACATGGACCTGGTGACGTATCTGGCCGGTGGCAGCTCGACGACCTCGCCCGTCGGGTTCGTGGCCGGCTCCGACGTGCTCACGACGATCAATTCCGCTGCGGCCCATGCCATCGCGACGGCGATCGGGCAGTGGCCGGCCTCGGCCGGCAAGGCGTCGGTGCTCGTCGACCCGCTGGACGGCGCCGTCGGCGACGTGGCGCCGGGCGACACGGCCTTCCCGTGGCGCAAGCAGTCGGCGCTGCTGCAGTGGTACGTCGAACCGGCGGCCAACCAGGTGCCCGCGGCGACGCAGTGGCTCAGCTCCGCACACCAAGCCGTGCAACAGTTCTCGGTGGGCGGCTACGTCAACTATCTGGAGGCCAACAGCGCGGCATCGCGGTACTTCGGCCCGAACCTGTCGCAGCTGACGGCGGTGCGCCAGAAGTACGATCCCAACCGCGTCATGTTCTCGGGATTGAACTTGTGAGCGCGCCGGGCTCCGGCTCGATGTGAGGGATCGTTCCTCGACTTTTCGTTTCTTTCGTTTTACTCTGGATTCCGTGACTGCCGCCCCAACCGTAGAAGAACGGACCGTATTGCCGCCCCCGGAGCCTACGGACCTAACCCCGCTGCTGGCGGCGCTTGCGTCGGGGCAGGTCTCGGTTTGTGCGGGTGATCGCGAGCCGATCATCCTTCCCGCGCCGGTACGTGAGGCGCTGTACAGCGTTGTCTGCGCGCTCGCTGACGGCAAGGGCATCACACTGGTGCCGCGTCAGCAGAAATTGACTACGCAAGAAGCGGCCGACCTCCTGAATATATCCCGTCCAACTTTGGTGAAACTGCTTGAGTCCGGCTTGATCCCATATGAGAAGCCGGGGCGACACCGCAAGGTCAGCCTCGATGCATTGCTGCAATACCAGCGGGAGACCAGGACTCGACGACGTGCAGCCCTGGACGACATGACCCGGGATTCTGCGGAAGAGATAGCTGCACTCCTCAAGGAACAGTAGGGATTCGGAGTATATGGCGTTTCCAGTTTTGTTGGACGCTTGTGTACTCGCCCCGTATCCACTTGCCGATGTTCTGCTCCGCCTGGCCGACGAGGGGATCTACCGGCCATTGTGGTCCGAAGACGTACTCAACGAGACTCGGCGCACCATGGTCGAGAAGTTGGGCGTATCTCCGAACAAGGCCGACAAACGCCTGCATGCGATGCGAAGCAACTTCATCGATGCCGAAGTCACCGGCTATCAAGAGCTGATTTCCGCCATGCGCAACAACGAGAAGGACCGACATGTGCTTGCCGCAGCGGTCCGCGAGCGTACCGAGGTAATCGTCACGACGGACAGGACCGGATTTCCCGCCGCGGCCGTCGCACCCTACAACATCGAAGTGCGGCACCCGGACGAGTTCCTGCTCGACCAGCTCGATCTCTATGAGGAGGCAACGCGCGCAGCGCTTTCTGGAATGATGGCAGCGTGGCGGAATCCGCCGTTCAGCGCACACCGGCTACTCGATGCGCTGGCGGCCAGCGGCGTTCCCAACTTCGCTGCCACAGCCCGCAGGCTATTGCCGCTGCACGGATTCGGAATAACTCCTCTGTGACGAACGCCGCCATAGCGCTTATGTCAAAAGTGGAATGACGAACGGGGCCGACAAGATGACCCGCGAAGCGTTCGGTGCGGAGTTCGTCGGCGCCGAAGGATTCCTCGACACGCCCACATTCGGGCTGCCGCCGCGGTTTACGACCGGGGCGCTGCGCGACTGCATCCGCGAATGGGAAGAGGGCGAGCTACAGATCGGCGCCTTCGACGAGCCGCTGCGCGCCAGCCGGGCGGCGTACGCGTCGCTGGTCGGCGCCGACACGCACCGGGTCGCGGTGGGGACCAGCGTGTCGTCGTCGATCGGCCTGGTCGCCGCGGCGATCCCCGACGACGCCCGGGTGGCGACCTTGCGCGGCGAGTTCGCCAGCGTCACCTTCCCGTTCGCCGCCCAGGCCGCACGCGGCGTCACCGTCACCGAGCTGGCACCCGGCCGGTTCGAGGCAGCGGCCGGCGATTTCGACGTCGTGGCGGCCAGCCTGGTCCAGTCCGCCGACGGCGCCGTGCTCGATCTCGAGGCCCTGCGGGCCAACGTCGCGGAATCGCGCACCATCACCGTGCTCGACGTGAGCCAGGCCCTGGGCTGGAAGAACGTCACGCTGCCGTGGGTCGACGTCACGGTCGCGGCGAGCTACAAATGGCTGCTCGGCCCGCGCGGGGTCGCGTGGATGTCGTTGAGCCAGCGCATGTTCGACGCGATGGTGCCGCACGCGGCCAACCCCTACGCGGCCGCCGACATGTGGGCGTCGCTGTACGGGCTGCCGATGCGGCTGGCCGGCGACGCACGGCGGTTCGACGCGTCGCCGGTGTGGTTCAGCGTGCTGGGCGCGGCGATCTCGTTGAGGTGGCTTGCCTCGATGGATCGGGCCGCGGTGCAGGCCCACACGCTGCGATTGGCCAACCGGCTGCGTGACGAACTGCGGTTGGCGGCATCCGAATCGGCGATCGTGGCCTTCCCCGCCGACCGCGCGACCGATGCCCTGCAGCGGGCCGGCATCCGGGCATCGCCGCGCGCGGGCGCGACCCGCGTCGGATTCCACCTGTACAACACCGACGAAGACCTCGACCGGCTTCTCGACGCGCTCCGGCCGTAGGTCCTCACCGCCTGCTGCGCCCAAAGTCACGCCTGGCGTCCCGGCCGCGAGTACCCTCACAGCCACCCGTGTTCGCTCCCGCAAAGAGGCGCCAGTGTCGTACGTCCTCGTAACACCCGAATGGTTGTCGGCTGCTGCGGAGGACTTGGGCGGCATCGGGTCCGCGGTCGACACGGCGAATGCGGCGGCTGCGAATGCCACGACGTCGCTGGTGCCCGCGGGCGCCGACGAGGTGTCTGCCTGCATCGCCGGGTTGTTCGGGGCGCATGGCCGGGAGTTCCAGGCGCTCACCGCCCAAGCGGCGCAGGCGCAGGAAATGTTCGTGCACACCGTGGCGGCGAACGCGAACACCTATCTGACCACCGATATCGCGACGGCCGAGACGCTGCTGGGGGGCCCGCCGGCCCCGGTCGCGGCGGCGGGTACGCGGATCACGGTTCCCGGCGCCGGACCGCTTTACTACCCGAACTTCATCACCGAGCTGCCCTACCTGGGGCAGTTGGTATATGCGGGCAGCATCCCGGGGCCGCTGTCCCTCTCGGTGCTGCAGGGCTACGACCTGCTCAACCACGCCATCGGGGAGAACTGGTTCCCGGGCACCACCGCTCAGGTGGTCAACTACCCGGCCAGCATCGGCATCGTGAGCGGTAGCCTGGCCGCTCCCGGCGTCAACGCCGCCGTGGCCATGGGGCAGCGGGCGCTCAACGACCAGATCATGAATGCGTTTCTGAACGGCAATGGTTCGCCGGTGCACATCGCCGCGCTGTCGGAGGGAACCATCGTCGTCAACCGCGAATTGGCTTACCTGGCAGCCGATCCGACCGCGCCACCGCGCAGCGCCCTGCAGTTCGCCGAGTTCAACGGCCCCGAGACCGGCCTGTTCCGCACGTATTTGCCGAATGGGTTTACCGTGCCTTTCGTCGACTACACGGCGCAGGGACTGCCGAACACCCAATACGACGTCAGCGTGGTGTTCGGGCAGTATGACTTCTTCGGCAATCCGCCCGACCGGCCGTGGGATCTGCCGGCCTGGGTGAACTCGCTGTTCGGCGGGATCTACCACCACAACACGACGTCGCTGGCCTCGCTCTCGGACGCGGTGGAGGTGTCCAGTACGACCACCTCGCTGGGCGGCACGGTCACCACGTACATGGTCCCGTCACCGACTTTGCCGATGTTGTTGCCGCTTCAGCAGCTCGGTGTCCCACAACCAATCGTCAACGACCTCAACGGGTTCCTGCGGCCGATCGTCGATTACGGCTATTCGTCCCTGACGCCGGGCGCCGGACCGTACTTCTCCCAAGGCGCACTGGTCGGCTTGCCCTAGACCGTCACCCCACCAGCGCCGCGCGGATGCAGACGGTGACATACGGCAGGGCCAAACCGGTCGAATTCGTCAGCGCCGGATGGGTGGCCAGCAACTCGCGCACCTGCTCGAGCGTCCGGGCGCGGACCTCGGTCGGCGAGGTGATGCAGTAGCTGCGCGAGGCCACCAGGTCGATCAGCGCTTGCGGCGTAAGGTAATTCGTCCACTCGACCTGATGCCGCTCCGGCAACGTGAACGACTCGGACAGGCTGACGTCGAAGCGGCCGTCGCCGTCGGAGCCGATGATCTCGCCCAGCTCGCGCACCCAGCCCAGCCGTTCGTCACGGGTGTTCCACACCAGCCCGAGCCGCCCGCCCGGCCGCAGCACCCGGGCCACCTCGGGAATCGCGCGCTCGGGATTGACCCAGTGCCACGCCTGCGCGACCAGCACGGCGTCAACGCTGTTGTCCTCCAACGGAATCTCCTCGGCGGTGCCCAGCAGGGCACGGGTTTCCGGCAGCGAGGCGCGCAGCACTTCCAGCATGTCGGGAATCGGGTCGACGGCCACCACGTCCAGGCCGCGCTCCACCAGCCGGGTGGTCAGCTTGCCGGTGCCCGCCCCCAGGTCGAGCACCTGGCGCGCCCCGCGCGGCAGCAGCCAGTCGATGGCCTCCGGCGGATAGGAGGGTCGGCCGCGCTCGTAGGCCGCGGCCGCCGAGCCGAACGACAGCGAGCGGTCTTGGCCGGCCCGGGTCACCGTGCGTCGGCCAATCCGAGAGTCTTGCGGATCAACTCGCCGACGGCCTCGGACTCCACCAAGAACCCGTCGTGCCCGCAGATCGACTCGACCACATGCAGTTCGGCGCAGCCCGGCAGCAGCTCGGCCAGCTCCTCCTGCAGGCGCAGCGGGTAGAGCCGGTCGGAGGTGATGCCGCCCACCACCACCGGCACCGGGCAGCCGCGCAGCGCCGCTTCGACGCCGCCGCGGCCGCGGCCGACGTCGTGGCTGTTCAGCGCCTCGGTCAGGATGACGTAGCTGCCGGCGTCGAAGCGGGCCAGCAGCTTGTCGCCCTGATGTTCCAGGTAGCTCTGCACGGCGTAGCGGCCTCCGTTCGCCGGGTCCTCGTCGCCCTGGCTGTCGTTGGCGAACCGGGTGTCCAGCTCGGCCTCGCCGCGATAGGTCAGGTGCGCGAACCGGCGCGCGATCGTCAGGCCGGCGGCCGGCGCCCTGCCCGTCTCGTAGTAGTCGCCGCCCTGCCAGTCGGGATCGGCCTTGATCGCCGCGATCTGCGTGGTCTGGGTGCCGATCTGGTCACCGGTGGCACGCGCGCCGACGGCCAGCAGCAGCCCGGCCCGCACCCGCTCGGGATGGCCGACGATCCACTCCAAAGCCCTTGCGCCGCCCATGGATCCGCCCACCACGGCGGCCACCTGGTCGATGCCCAGCGCGGCCAGCGCCGCGATGTCCGCCGCCACTTGGTCGCGCACCGAGATCAGCGGAAACCGTGAGCCCCAAGGCTTTCCGTCGCGCGCGAGCGAGCTGGGGCCGGTGGAGCCGCGGCAGCCGCCCAGCACGTTGGTGGCCACCGCGCACCAGCGCTCGGTGTCGATCGGCGCGCCGGGCCCGGCCACGCCGTCCCACCAGCCCGGCGTGGGGTGCCCGGGCCCGGCGGGCCCGGTGATGTGCGAGTCGCCGGTGAGCGCGTGCAGCACCACCACCACGTTGTCGCGCGTGGGCGACAGCTCGCCCCAGCGCTGGATGGCGATGCAGACATCGTCGATCACCTCACCGCTTTCCAGCCGCAGCGAGCCGATGTGGACAAACCCGACTTCGCCCTCAGCCGGCAGGGTCTGGGTTCCAACCTCGGAGATCGTCATGTCAGGTCCTCAGAACGCCGCCACGCTGTGCGAATCACCGCTGAACTTGCGTGCCGCCGCGAAACCGAGCTCCAGGTCGGCCAGGATGTCGTCGATGCCCTCGATGCCGACGGCCAGCCGCACCAGGCCGGGGCTGACTCCCGTCGTCAGCTGCTCCTCGGGGCTCAGCTGGGCATGGGTGGTCGACGCCGGGTGAATCACCAGCGAGCGCACGTCGCCGATGTTCGCGACGTGGCTGTGCAGCTGCAGCGCGTTGACGAACGCCTTGCCGGCGTCGACGCCGCCGGCCAGCTCGAACGCCAGCACGGCGCCGGTTCCCTTGGGCGCCAGCTTCTTTCCGCGTTCGTACCACGGCGAGCTGGGCAGCCCCGCGTAGTTCACGGACACCACCCCGTCGTGGCCGGCCAGGAATTCGGCGACCCGTCGGGCGTTGGCGACATGGCGCTCCATGCGCAGGCTCAGTGTCTCCAGACCGTGGGCCACCAAAAACGCGTTGAACGGCGACGCGGCCGAACCCAGGTCGCGCAGCAGCTGCACGCGGGCCTTCAGCGCGTACGCCGGCGGCCCCAGCTCGGCGTACACCACGCCGTGGTAACTGGGGTCGGGCGTGGTGAACCCGGGGAAGCGGCCCTGCGTCCAGTCGAACGTCCCGCCGTCGACGATGACGCCCGCGATCGCCGAGCCGTGCCCGCCCAGGTACTTGGTCGCCGAGTGCACGACGACGTCGGCGCCCTGGGTGAACGGCTGGATCAAATACGGCGTGGCGATGGTGTTGTCGACGATCAGCGGCACCCCGTTGGCGTGGGCCACCCCGGCGACCCCGGGGGTGTCCAGCACGTCGATCTGCGGGTTGGAGATGGTCTCGGCGAAAAACGCCTTGGTGTTCGGCCGGACGGCGGCCTGCCACGAATCGAGGTCGTCGGGATCGTCGACGAAGCTGACCTCGATGCCGAGCTTGGCCAGCGAGTAGTGGAACAGGTTGTACGTGCCGCCGTAGAGCCGCGGGCTGGAGACGATGTGATCCCCGGCACAGGCGAGGTTCAATATGGCGAATGTCTCAGCCGCCTGCCCGGAGCTCAGGAACAGCGCGGCGACCCCGCCTTCGAGCGCGGCGACGCGTTGCTCGACGACGTCGGTGGTCGGGTTGCCGATCCGCGTGTAGATGTTGCCGGGAACCTCGAGCCCGAACAGCGCTGCGGCGTGTGCGGTGTCGTCGAAGGTGTAGGAGGTGGTGGCGTAGATCGGCAGGGCGCGGGCGTGGGTGGTCGGGTCGGGCTGCTGGCCGGCGTGCACCTGCTTGGTCTCGAACGACCAATGCGCGGTCGGGTCGGTGGTATCGGTCTCGCTGTTCTCAGAGCTCACGTGCGGTGGTGCTTTCTTCTCGGAAGGGCATGAATTCGGGCATCGGAAGTGCGCGGTCGACTAGCGACGGCAGGCAAAACGCCGCGAATGAGCTTGATGAATGCACATCACGTTTCCCCTCTAGTCAGGGGGCCCGGTATGGCGGACCCGCGCTTGCCGCGCAGCCTGTGGCTACTAGACCTGGTCTTTCACCCGGGGCACCCCACCGCGGTTGGAGGGTTGCCGGCCAGCAAGCCGGGGCTTAGCGCTGGCGCTCATGACCGATGTGAAGCCTATCTCATAGCGGCGAGTCCCCGCCAACTCGAGCCGGCTCCGAGGGCCCGGCGTCCGCCGGTGCCGCAGTTCAGCGCGCTGGCCTGCGGTCGACACCTGTCCAAACACCCTTGATAACGTGGCAAGCAGAACGCTGAGCCCCATCGATATCTGATCAATGACGCCGGGAGAGATGGACCGTGTGCGCCGAACAGCCGACCGTCATCTACACGCTGACCGACGAGGCGCCGCTGCTGGCGACCTACGCTTTCCTGCCGATCGTGCGGGCCTTCGCCGAGCCGGCGGGCCTCAAGATCGAGACCGCTGACATCTCCCTGGCCGCCCGGATCCTGGCCGAATTTCCCGATCACCTGACCGAAGAGCAGCGGGTGCCGGACGACCTGGCGGAACTGGGCGCGCTGACGAAGCGGCCCGACACCAACATCATCAAGCTGCCGAACATCAGCGCCTCGGTGCCGCAGTTGATCGCCGCGGTCAAGGAGCTGCAGGCAAAGGGCTTCAAGGTCCCGGACTTTCCGCAGAATCCGAAGACCGACGAGGACAAGGCGATTCGTGAGCGCTACGCCAAATGCCTTGGCAGCGCGGTCAACCCGGTGCTGCGTGAGGGCAACTCCGACCGGCGCGCGCCCAAGGCCGTCAAGGAGTACGCGCGCAGGCACCCGCACAGCATGGGGGAGTTTTCGCCGGCGGCGCGCACCCACGTCGCGACCATGCGGCACGGCGACTTCTACCACGGGGAGAAGTCGATGACGCTGGATCACGCGCGCAACGTGAAGATGGTGCTGGAAACCAAAGGCGGCCGGACCCTCGAGCTCAAGGAAAAGGTCGAGCTGCGCGACGGCGACGTCATCGACAGCATGTTCATGAGCCGCAAGGCGCTCTGCGAGTTCTACGAGGAGCAGCTGCAGGACGCCTACGAGACCGGCGTGATGTTCTCACTCCACGTCAAGGCGACCATGATGAAGGTCTCTCATCCCATCGTCTTCGGCCACGCCGTGAAGATCTACTACAAGGACGCGTTCGCCAAGCACCAGGAGCTGTTCGACGAACTCGGCGTCAACGTCAACAACGGGTTGGTCGATCTCTACGACAAGATCGAGTCGCTGCCGGCGTCGCTGCACGAGGAGATCATTCGCGACCTGCACGCCTGCCACGAACACCGTCCCGAGCTGGCGATGGTCGATTCGGCCAAGGGCATCACCAACTTCCATTCGCCCAGCGACGTCATCGTGGATGCGTCGATGCCGGCGATGATCCGCGCCGGCGGCAAGATGTGGGGCGCCGACGGCCGGCAGAAGGACACCAAGGCCGTCAACCCCGAGTCGACCTTCTCCCGCATCTACCAGGAGATCATCAACTTCTGCAAAACCCACGGGCAGTTCGACCCGACGACGATGGGCACGGTGCCCAACGTCGGCCTGATGGCGCAGCAGGCCGAGGAATACGGCAGCCACGACAAGACATTCGAGATCCCCGAGGACGGCGTCGCCAACATCGTCGACCTCGACACCGGGGAGGTCCTGCTCAGCCAAAACGTGGAAGAGGGCGACATCTGGCGGATGCCCATCGTCACCGACGAGGCGATCCGCGACTGGGTCAAGCTGGCCGTCAACCGGGCGCGAAACTCGGGCATGACGGTGGTGTTCTGGCTGGACACCGAACGGCCGCACGAGGTCGAGCTGCGCAGGAAGGTCAAGGCGTACCTGAAGGAGCACGACACCGAGGGCCTGGAAATCCAGATCATGCCGCAGGTGTGGGCCATGAGGTACACGCTGGAGCGTGCGATGCGCGGGCAGGACACCATCGCCGCGACCGGGAACATCCTGCGCGACTACCTCACCGACCTGTTCCCGATCCTGGAGTTGGGCACCAGCGCCAAGATGCTGTCCATCGTCCCGCTGTTGTCCGGCGGCGCGATGTACGAGACGGGAGCCGGCGGTTCGGCACCGAAGCACGTCCACCAGCTCGTCGAGGAAAACCATCTGCGCTGGGATTCCCTCGGTGAGTTCCTTGCTCTGGGAGCGTGTTTCGAGGACGTCGGCATCAAGACCGGCAACGAGGGCGCCAAAATTTTGGGCAAGACGCTGGATGCGGCGATCGGCAAGCTGTTGGAGAACAACAAGAGCCCGTCGCGCAAGACCGGCGAACTCGACAATCGCGGCAGCCAGTTCTACCTGGCGCTGTACTGGGCCGAGGAACTCGCCGCGCAATCCGACGACGAACAGTTGCGCGAGCACTTCGCCGCGCTGGCCGACGAATTGAGCCGCAACGAGGACACGATCGTCGCCGAACTCGCGGCGGCGCAGGGCGAGGCGGTCGACATCGGTGGCTACTACCGCCCGGACACGGACAAGACGACTGCAGTGATGCGGCCGAGCAAGACGTTCAACGAAGCGCTGGCAGCTTCGCAAAACTAAGGGCCGCGAGAGGAAGTCGAGCTCGATATGACAGGCGAATCCAAGATCAAGGTCAAGGGCCCGGTAGTCGAGCTCGACGGTGACGAGATGACCCGCGTCATCTGGAAGCTCATCAAGGACATGCTGATCCTGCCTCATCTCGACATCAACCTGGAGTACTACGACCTGGGCATGGAGCACCGCGACCGCACCGACGACCAGGTGACGATCGACGCGGCCTATGCCATCAAGAAGCACGGCGTGGGCGTCAAGTGCGCCACCATCACCCCCGACGAGGCCCGCGTCGCCGAGTTCAACCTGAAGAAGATGTGGCTGTCGCCCAACGGGACCATCCGGAACATCCTGGGCGGCACCATCTTCCGCGAGCCGATCGTGATCTCCAATGTGCCGCGCCTGGTTCCGGGCTGGACCAAGCCGATTGTCATCGGCCGTCACGCTTTCGGCGACCAGTACCGGGCGACCAACTTCAAGGTCGACAAGCCCGGCACCGTCTCGCTGACGTTCACCCCCGCCGACGGCAGCGAGCCGATGGTGCACGAGATGGTGACCATCCCCGAGGACGGCGGCGTCGTGATGGGGATGTACAACTTCAAGCAGTCCATCCAGGACTTCGCGCGGGCGTCGTTCACCTACGGCCTGAACGCCAAATGGCCGGTGTACTTGTCCACCAAGAACACCATCCTCAAGGCCTACGACGGCATGTTCAAGGACGAGTTCCAGCGCATCTACGACGAGGAATTCAAGGAGCAGTTCGAGGCCGAGGGCCTGACCTACGAGCACCGGCTCATCGACGACATGGTGGCCGCCTGCCTCAAGTGGGAGGGCGGCTACGTGTGGGCCTGCAAGAACTACGACGGCGACGTGCAGTCCGACACCGTCGCGCAGGGCTACGGGTCACTGGGCCTGATGACGTCGGTGCTGATGACGGCCGACGGCAAGACGGTGGAGGCCGAGGCCGCGCACGGCACCGTCACCCGCCACTTCCGCCAGTACCAGGCCGGCAAGCCGACGTCGACCAACCCGATCGCCTCGATCTTCGCCTGGACGCGCGGGCTGCAGCACCGCGGCAAGCTGGACGACACCCCCGAGGTCACCGACTTCGCCCAGAAGCTGGAGGAGGTCGTGATCTCCACCGTCGAGGGCGGCAAGATGACCAAGGACCTCGCCATCCTGATCGGGCCCGATCAGGAGTATCAGAACAGCGAGGACTTTCTCAATTCGATCGCCGAGAACCTGGAGAAGGCGCTAGCCGGCTGACTCCCGGCGGGGCGCCTCGCCCTCGGTGCATCCGTCGAGGAAGTCGGTGATCACCCCGGCGACGCGCTCGGGTGCCTCCAGCATCGGGACATGACCGACGCCATCGAGCGTCGTCACCTTCGTTGACTTGGGCAGGAAATCGGTGAAATGCCGGCTGAACCGCTTGGGCGGGAAGATTCGATCCTTCTCGCACAGCACCAGGTGGGCCGGGACGGCCGTCTCGGCCAACTCCAGCAGCCCGGGCTGCGCCAGCGCCTTGACCATCAGCTGGAAGTAGGCCGGGCAGTGCCCGGCGTCGTCGACGATGCCGGACAGCTGGCGCTCGCTGACGCCGTCCGGCGATCCGCTCAACGGCAGGGTCGCCAGCCGACGGCTGAAGGGCAGCCGCAGCGCCCGTTGCCCGAGCAACCGAGACGCCAGCAGGATCGGCATCAAGGCGACGAACTTGCCGATCACCTGGAATTTGCCCGGGGTCCAGCGCGTCCACCCGCCGGCCGGCGCGATGCCGGTGATGCTGCGGGCGCGCCCGCGCCGCTCGAGTTCGAACGCGACCCAGCCGCCCAGCGAGTTGCCGACGATGTGCGCGGTCTTCCAGCCCAGCTCGTCCATCTGCCGCTCGACGCCGTCGGCCAGCACCGCGGAGCTCAGCAACCAGGTGCCGGCGTACGGGCCGCCGTTGTGACCGGCCATGGTGGGGGCGAACACCTCGTAGCGGCCGGTGTCGGCCACCCGCTGCGCCACGTCCTCCCACACGTTCTGGGACAGCAGGAAGGGGTGCAGGAACAACACCGGTTCCCCGGAGCCGAGGTGGATGGGCGCTCTAGACGTCATTCCCCGACAGTAAAGGCGGTACCGCCGGTACCGCAACAAGGGGTGACCAGTGGTCGAAGCCCGTGGTGCCCGTCGTGAAAAGATCAACGGCATCATGAGCACCGCTACCGGATCCAGCCGGATCTTCTCCGGCGTGCAGCCCACGTCCGACTCGCTTCACCTCGGCAACGCGTTGGGCGCGATCACGCAGTGGGTCGGGCTGCAGGACGACCACGACCCGTTCTTCTGCGTCGTCGACCTGCACGCGATCACGATTCCGCAGGACCCCGAGGCCCTGCGCCGCCGCACCCTGGTGACCGCCGCCCAGTACCTGGCGCTGGGCATCGACCCCGGCCGCAGCACCGTGTTCGTGCAGAGCCACGTGCCCGCCCACGCCCAGCTGGCGTGGGTGCTGGGCTGCTTCACCGGCTTCGGGCAGGCGTCGCGGATGACGCAGTTCAAGGACAAGTCGACGCGCCAGGGCAGCGACTCGACGACGGTGGGCCTGTTCACCTATCCCGTTCTGCAGGCCGCGGACGTGCTGGCCTACGACAGCGACCTGGTGCCGGTGGGGGAGGACCAGCGTCAGCACCTGGAGCTGGCGCGCGACATCGCGCAGCGGTTCAACGCCCGCTTCCCGGACACCTTCGTGGTTCCCGACGTGCTCATCCCGAAGGTCACCGCCAAGATCTACGACCTGCAGGATCCGACGTCGAAGATGAGCAAGTCGGCGGCCACCGACGCCGGGCTGATCAACCTGCTCGACGACCCGGCGTTGTCGGCCAAGAAGATTCGCTCCGCCGTGACCGACAGCGAGCGCGAGATCCGTTACGACACAGCGGCCAAGCCCGGTGTGTCGAACCTGCTGACCATCCAGTCGGCGGTCACCGGGGTCGGCATCGACAAGCTCGTCGAGGGCTACGCCGGGCGCGGCTACGGCGATTTGAAGAAGGACACCGCCGACGCCGTCGTCGAGTTCGTCGGGCCGATCAAGGCGCGTGTCGACGAATTGATGGCCGACCGCGCCGAATTGGAGTCGGTGCTCGCGGCGGGCGCGCAGCGCGCCGAGGATGTGGCCGGCAAAACCGTTCGGCGGGTTTACGATCGGTTGGGTTTTCTTCCGCTAGCCGAATAGGTTGACCATGAGCGCGCCGACCAAGCCGGGGATTCTCGACCGGCTGCGGGCCCGGTTCGGGTGGCTCGACCATGTCGTGCGCGCTTACCAGCGCTTCGGCGACCGCAACGGCGGCTTCTACGCGGCCGGCCTCTCGTACTACACGATCTTTGCGCTATTCCCGTTGCTGATGGTCGGTTTCGCGGCGTTCGGGTTCCTGCTGACGCGCCGCCCGCAGCTGCTGGCCACGATCGACGACCACATCCGGTCCGCGGTGACGGGCTCCCTTTCCCAACAGCTCGTGGACCTGATGAACTCGGCGATCGAGGCGCGGACCTCGGTCGGTGTGATCGGCCTGGCGACCGCGGCGTGGGCCGGCCTGGGCTGGATCTCGCATCTACGCGGGGCGGTGACCGAGATGTGGTGGTCTCAGCGCGTCGAGTCGCCGGGCTTTGTGCGCGAGAAGCTTTCGGACCTGCTGGCGATGGTGGGGACGTTCGTGGTGGCGCTGGCGACCGTCGTACTGACCGCGCTCGGGCACGCCGCTCCCATGGCCGCGGTGCTGAGATGGCTTGGAATACCCGAGTTTTCGGTGTTCGACTGGCTGTTCCGGCTGATCTCGATCCTGATCTCGCTGCTGGTGTCGTGGATGCTGTTCACCTGGATGATCGCGCGGCTGCCGCGGGAGAAGGTCAACGTCGCCGACTCGATGCGGGCCGGGCTGCTCGCGGCGGTCGGCTTCGAGGTGTTCAAGCAGGTGGCGTCGCTCTACCTCAAGACGGTGCTGCGCAGCCCCGCGGGCGCCACCTTCGGGCCGGTGCTGGGGCTGATGGTGTTCGCCTACATCACCGCGTATCTGGTCCTGTTCGCCGCCGCCTGGGCGGCCACCGCGTCCGACGATCCGCGCGCCGAGTCCGTCGAGCCCCCGCCGCCGGCGATCATCGCGCCGCGGGTGCAGGTGGACGAGGGGCTCAGCACGCGTCAGACGCTGACCGCGGTCGGCCTGGGGGCCGTTGGGGCGCTGGCATTTTCCCGGCTGGCCCGGCGGCTGCGTTAGCCTACGCGCCGAGGGCCGCGCGCATCTTTTCGGCGAACACGATCGCCGCCTTCAGCGGGCGCACCATCACCGTGATCTCGTCGATCAGGCCGTCGTCGCGGGTGTGCACGAAGTCGCAGCCCTGGATTCGCAGCCCGTCCACCGTGGCGCCGAACAGCAGCGCGTGATCGCGGCCCGCGGGCAGCTCCTTGTCGAAGCGAAAGCCCTCCAGCACCTCGCCGACCGCGGCGACGATGGCCGCGATCGCGCCGCGGCCGTGGTAGGGCCGGTGGGCGATCGGGCTGTTGAGCACCGCGTCCTCGGCGAACACGCGTCCGATGTCGGCGAGTTCACCGGACTCGACGGCGGCGCGGAAGGGGTGCGGGCTCACAGCCCGACCGCCCTGCCCACGGCCACCGTGACGGCGGCGACGAAGATCGCGACGTTCACCGCGACGCTGCGGGGTTCGCGCAGATGCGCGTGCGCGGCCATGGCGCCGACCATGACGATCGCGAGCCCGCCGGCGGCGGCCGGGATGAAGAACTCCGCGATGCCGACGAGCCGCGGCAGCACAAGCCCTATGGCGCCCAGCAGTTCACAGAACGCGGTGGCGCGCACCACCGGCATGGGGAAGGGCGCGATGCCCGTTTGTCCGGTCGCGAGCAGCCGGTCCCTCGGCATGCTGATCTTGGCCAGCCCGGAGGCGAGGAAGATCGCGGCGAGCAGGCCCTGCAACGTCCATAGCAACGTATTCATGTAAACCCTCCGTGGTCGATGGCGGTTCACAGGTATGACGAGGCGGCGGCGCGACATGTGACATGCCGCGCCGGGCTACCCGTCGGCCAGCCAGTCGCCCCTGGCCATGACGGCGGCCACGCGCAGATCGTCGTCGAGCACCACGAGGTTGGCGTCAAAGCCGGGTCGCAGCGCGCCCACGCCGTCCAGCCCGAGCGCCCGCGCCGGCGTCGCCGCGGTCATCCGCGCCGCGGCGGCCAACCCGGCCAGCCTCGCGATCGTGCGGAACAGCTCGTCCATGGTGGCGGTGCTGCCGGCGATCGTCGACGCCCCGCGCACCCGGGCCACACCGGATGCGACGTCGATCGGCACCGCGCCGAGCCGGAACGCCCCGTCGGCGCAGCCCGCGGCGGCGATCGCGTCGGTGACCAGGGCGACGCGGTCGGGTCCCGCGGCGCCGGTGACCGCGCGCACCACCTCGGGGTGCACGTGCACGCCGTCGTCGATGAGTTCGACGGTCACCCGCGGGTCCTGCAGCAACGCGAGCGCGGGCCCCGGCTCGCGGTGGTGCAGCGGCGGCATCGCGTTGAACAGATGGGTGCCGACGGTGGCGCCGATATCGATGGCCCGCCTCGTCTGCTCGTAGGTCGCGTCGGTATGCCCCAGGGCCACAACGACATCCGCGTCCAGGAAACGCCGGATCGCGTCCTCGGCGTCCGTTAGTTCGGGGGCGAGCGTGACCATCCGGATCGCGCCGCCGCCCGCGGCGAGGACGGCGTCGATCTCGGCGGGGTCCGGGTCGCGCATCCGGGCCGGGTCGTGCGCACCGCAGCGCGCCGCGCTCAGCCACGGCCCCTCCAGGTGGATGCCCGCCACGGTGCCCGCCCGCGTCGCCTCGGCCAGCGCCCGCACGCCGGCGATCAGTTCGTCCGGCGCGGCGGTGACCAGGCTGGCCAGCGTCGTGGTGGTGCCGTGCCGCCGGTGAAACGCGGCGGCCGCGGCGATCCCGTCGGCGTCGGTGTAGGAGGCGCCGCCCCCGCCGTGCACGTGCATGTCGACAAAGCCCGGAACCACAACGCAATCCGGGAATTCCCGGTCGGCCGGCCGGGGCGGCGGGCCGGCCTCGCAGGCGAGGATGCGCCCATCGGACGCCTCCAGCCATCCCGGCCGGGCGACCCGCCCGTCGAGGACCATGGTGCCCGCGGAGATCAGTCCCACCGGCCGCCGTTTTCCCAGAAGTGGCTGATCTCCTCGAGTTGGCGGCCCTTGGTCTCCGGCGCGTAGCGGTAGACGACGCCGGCGGAGATCACCGCGAGCACACCGAACAGCGCGAAAGTCCCTGCGCCGCCGAGGGAGTGCAGCAGGGTCAAGAAGACGGCGGCGACGATCGCGTTGGCCACCAGGTTGGAGGTGAGCATCGTGGAAGACCCGAGGGACCGCAGCCGCGACGGGAAGCTCTCGCTGGCGTACACCCAGCCCAGCGAGCCGAAGCCCATGGTGTAGCCGATGATGAACACCAGGATGCCGGCGAACCCGAATACCAGTCCGGCGCCGCCCAGGCCGGCGGCGAACACCACCGCCAACACGATGTCGGCGGCGATCATCATGGCGATGCCGCACAACAGGATTGGGCGGCGGCCCACCCGGTCGACGAGGAGCAGCGCGGCGCCCACGGCCCCCAGCCCGGCGACCTGAACCAGCGCGGGCAGCCCCAGCAGCGCGAAGTTGCCGGTGAAGCCCATGGCCTCGAAGATCCGGGGGCTGTAGTAGATGATCGCGTTGATGCCGGTGATCTGGATCAGGAAGCCGAGCGTGATCACGAACGCGGTGGCCCGCAGGTACGGCGGGCGCAGCATCTCGGAAAACCCGCCCCGGCCAGATCGGTCCGAGCCCAGGCCGCGTTGGATCTCGGCGAGCTCCGCGTCGACGTCCGCGTCCGGCTCCACGCGCAGCAACGCGCGGCGGGCGTCGTCGGCGCGGCCCTTCATCAGGTACCAGCGGGCGGTGTCGGGCAGCCGAATCGCCAACGGCAGCAACAGCATTGCGGGCACCACGGCCAGGCCCAGCATCCACCGCCAGCTGTGGGTGCCGGCCAGCAGGTAACCGGTCAGGTAACCGACGATCAGCGCGCCGACGATCGCCAGCTGATAGGCCGTCAGCAGCGACCCGCGCACCGCGGCCGGCGCCGATTCGGCCACGTAGACCGGGACGGCCACCACCGCCAGGCCCAGGGTCAGGCCCAGCAGGAAGCGCGCCGCGAGCAGCATCGGCAGCGACACCGACACCGCACCCAGCAGGGCGAAGGCCGCGTAGGCGGCGAGGATCAGCACCACCGAACGCTTGCGCCCGATCGCGTTGGCAAGCACCCCGGCGCCCAGCGCCCCGGCGATCTGGCCGATCACCACCATGGTCGTCAGCAGCTCCTGCTGCCGGGTGGACAGCCCGAAGTCCTCGGTGACGAACAGTTGCGCGCCGGCGATGATGGACAGGTCGTAGCCGTAGACGACGCCGACGCTGGCCGCGGTGAGCCCGACCAGCAGGCTGCGCCGCGAGACGGCGGGCCGCGACGTCAACGGTGTTGCGGTCGGCGGTTCATCGAGCGAGCGACCATGATCAAACTAAACACGATGATCGTTCCGATCACCGCGACACCCACCCGCACCGGCAGCGCGTCCGCGCTCGGCATCAGCCCGGCGGCCTGGGGCGCGGCGCCCGGCCGGTCGGCAGCGCCGTCGTGGCGCGTGCTGATCAGCGAGGGGTCGGGCTCGATCAGCGTGCCGACCTGGGTGCCCTGCGGCGTGGAAAAGCCGTAGTCCAGCAGGTGTGCGGCCTGCTCCCACGGGGCGATCGGCTGGCGCGTGCCGTGCAGCAGCACCGCCATCAGCCGTCGTCCGTCGTGGTTGGCCGCGCCGACGAAGGTCTGACCGGCGTCGTCGGTGTAGCCGGTCTTGCCGCCCATCGCGCCGGGATACTTGTAGAGCAGCTGGTTGTCGTTTTCCAGCTCGTAGCCGGGGTGGTCGCCGTGGCCGGGGAAGTCGAAGGTGCGCGTGGCGACGATGCCGGCGAAGGTGGGGTTGCCCCAGGCGTAGCGGTAGAACAGGCCGATGTCGTAGGCCGACGTGCTCATGCCGGGCCCGTCCAGCCCCGACGGCGTCGCCACCCGGGTGTCGCGGCCGCCGAGCTTGGCGGCCAGCACGTTGATCTTGTCCAGCGCCTGCTGCATGCCGCCGAGTTGCATGGCCAGCGCGTGGGCGGCGTCGTTGCCCGAGTGCATCAGCAGCCCGTGCAGCAGCTGGTTGACCGTGAAGACGCCGCCTTCGGTGACGCCGACCTTGGTGCCCTCGGCGGCCGCGTCGTCGGCGGTGCCCTCGACGGACTTGTTGAGCGGCAGCGCGTTGATGGACGCCATCGCGACCAGGACCTTGATGACGCTGGCCGGGCGGTGCCGGCCGTGCGGATCCTTGGCGGCGATGACGGCGCCGCTGTCCAGGTCGGCCACCACCCACGCGTCGGCGGACACGTCGCCCGGCAACGGCGGGGTGCCCGGCGCGACGACGATGCCGCAGCCGCCCAGCGCCTCCCCGCCGACGGGCTTGGGGGGCACCGCCAGCGGGATCGGCGGGTCGCCGGCCGCCGGGACCTCCGAGGAGTCCACCGCGGGCGGGGTGTTCACCTGGTACGGGCAGGCCGGCGGCCCCGCGTTGGGGCCGGCGCCGGGTTCGGCCCGAGCGACCGGGGCCAGAGCGACGAAAACGGCCGCGACCAGGCACGACATCGAACGTAGGAAGCTCATCGTGTGTGCAGACTAGGCGATCGGCCGCCCAATTCCGGGGAGCCGCGCTGTGGCCGGTGGGGCAGATGTGACAAACTCGCCGGTGCATTACGCTGACACCATCCAAAACAATCGATTCTTCTCGAGATGGCGGCGCGACGGTGATGGCTCGCGATCGCTGAATGATCTGCTCAAGCAGGTCGAGAAGGGGACCCAGGTGCGGCACCGCTCGGCCGACCGCGTGTTGGCCGAGCTCGAGCAGCATCGCGACGCCACCCCCGACGCCGACCTGCGCTCCGCGCTCACCTGGCTGTGCAACGCGCAATCGCGGCTGGCGAACAACCCGTCTCCCGCGCATTCCCGGGAGGTGTTGCTGGCCGTCTACGAGGTCAATCGGGTCCTCGCGGTCGGCTAGCACCGGCGCCGGTCAGAGGCGCGCCGACTCGTCGCTGAGCACGCCGCGCAACGCCGCCTCGATGGTGTCGAACTCGGCCTGGCCGCTGATCAGCGGCGGCGCCAGCTGGATGACGGAGTCGCCGCGGTCGTCGGTGCGGCAGTACAGGCCCGCCGCGAACAGCCCCGCCGACACCCGCCCGAGCAGCGCGCGGCGTTCGTCGTCGCCGAAGGTCTGCCTGCTGGCCTGGTCCCTGACCAGCTCCACGCTGTAGAAGTATCCCTCGCCGCGCACGTCGCCGACGATGGGCAGGTCGTAGAGCCGCTCCAGGGTGGCGCGGAACGCGGGCGCGTGTTGCCGGACGCGGTCGTTGAGCCCCTCGCGCTCGAAGATGTCGAGGTTGGCCAGCGCGACGGCGGCCGACACCGGGTGGCCGCCGAACGTATAGCCGTGCGGGAACATGGTTTTGCCGTCGTTGAACGGCTCGAACACTCGGTCGCTGGCGATCATCGCGCCCAGCGGTGAGTAGCCCGACGTCAGTCCCTTGGCGCAGGTGATCATGTCGGGCACGTAGCCGAAATCGGCACAGGCGAACATCGATCCGATCCGGCCGTACGCGCAGATCACCTCGTCGGAGACCAGCAGCACGTCGTACTCGTCGCAAATCTGGCGCACCCGTTCGAAATAGCCCGGGGGCGGGGGGATCGAGCCGCCCGCGTTTTGCACCGGTTCCAAAAAGACCGCGGCGACGGTTTGGGGTCCCTCGAACTCGATCGCCTCGGCGATGCGGTCGGCGGCCCACTGCCCGAAGGCTTTTGGGTCGTTGCGGAACGGCTCGGGCGCGCGGTAGAAGTTCGTGTTAGCGACCCGGAAGCCGCCGGGCGTCACGGGTTCGAACGGCGCCTTGTACAACGGCAGCCCGGTGATCGCCAGCGCCCCCTGGGTGGTGCCGTGGTAGGCGACCGCGCGCGAAATCACTTTGTGCTTACCGGGTTTGCCGGTCAGCTTGAAGTACTGCTTGGCCACCTTCCACGCGGTCTCGACGGCCTCGGTGCCGCCGGTGGTGAAGAAGACCCGGTTCAGATCGCCCGGGGCGTAGCGCGCGAGGCGCTCGGCGAGCTCGATCGCCGTCGGGGTGGCATACCCCCACAGGGGGAAGTAGGCCAGCGTGCCGGCCTGGCGCGCCGCGACCTCGGCGAGTTCGGTGCGGCCGTGCCCGACCTGCACGGTGAACAGACCGGACAGCGCGTCGAGGTAACTCTTGCCGCGGTCGTCGAAGATGGTGACGCCCTCGCCGCGGGTGATGATCGGCGGCGCGATGTCCGGCCCGTGCCGGGCGAAGTGCAACCACAGATTTCTCGACATTCTGCCCGCGAGCGTAACTAAGATCCTCAGCTACATGACACAACCACCGGGTTATCCGCAGCCGGACCCGCCGCAGCGCACCACCAGCGGCTGGGCGGTCGCGGGGTTCGTGCTCGGGCTGCTGAGTTGCGCGCCGCTGGGTGTGGTCTTCGGGATCATCGGGCTGGGCCAAACCAAGGGCGGGAGGCGGTCCGGGCGCGGGCTGGCCATCGCCGGCATCGTGCTCTCCGCCCTGTGGGTGGTGGCGGCCATCGTCGCGGCGGTGATCGGGTTGATGGGCAAACCGTTGGTCACCGGTACGGCCCAATCGTCGCCGCTGGTGCGGGTCGGTCAGTGTTTCGACCCCGACATCAACACCTCGGTCGGCTGCGATCAGCCGCATTCCGACGAGGTTTTCGCGGTGCTGACGCTGTCGCGCTTCCCGGACGGCGGCGGCGACGAGAACGCGCTGAAGGATCGCTGCAAGGCCGAGTTGCAGACGTATTCGCCGGCGGCCAGCCGCGACCCCAAGGTTCAGGTTGTCACGTGGGGACCGGGGACCGACTGGAAGTACATGAACAACCACACCACCGCGTGCGCCGCGCATTTCACGCCCGATCGGGTCGGATCGCTCAAGGGCTGACTCGTAAGCTGGCGTCATGACCGCCGCCCAGCGAGTCGACGAATTCGAGGCGCTGCGCTCCCAGCTGCTGTCGGTTGCCTACCGCCTGACCGGCACGTTCTCCGACGCCGAGGACATCGTGCAGGAGGCCTGGCTGCGCTGGGACGCCCACGACCAACCGATCGCCAATTTGCGGGCGTGGCTGACCACGGTGGTGAGCAGGCTGGGCCTGGACCGGTTGCGCTCGGCCGCGCACCGTCGCGAAACCTACACCGGCAACTGGCTGCCCGAGCCGGTCGTCACCGGCTTCGACCAGGCCGATCCGCTGTCGGCCGTGGTGGCCAGCGAGGACGCGCGGTTCGCGGCGATGGTGGTGCTCGAGCGCCTGTCGCCCGACCAGCGGGTCGCGTTCGTGTTGCACGACGGCTTCGCCGTGCCCTTCGCCGAAGTGGCCGAGGTGCTGGGGATCAACGAGGCCGCCGCGCGGCAGCTGGCGTCGCGGGCGCGCAAGGCCGTCGCCGCGCAACCCCCGCCGGAGCCCGACCCGTCGCACAACGAGGTGGTCGGCCGGCTGATGGCCGCCATGGCGGCAGGGGACATCGAGGCCGTGGTCGGGCTGCTGCACCCGGACGTGGTCTTCACCGGCGATTCAAATGGCAAGGCGCCCACCGCGGTTCACGTCATCAACGGGGCGGACAAGGTGGCGCGGTTCATCTTCGGCCTGGCGCGCCGGTACGGCCCGGCGTTCTTCACCGCCAACCAGCTGGGGCTGGTCAACGGCGAACTCGGCGTCTACACGGCCGGCAGCCCCGGCGATGGCGACCACCGCGAGATGCTGCCGCGGATCCTGGCGATGACGGTGCGCGACGGAAAGGTCTGCGCCCTATGGGATATCGCCAACCTCGACAAGTTCACCGGCTCCCCCTTGCGGCGCCGATCCTGACGCCAGGGCGAGGCCGAGGCGCAGCGCGGCGGCCGCCTCGGCGGCGGCTTCGGCGAACCGGCCGCCCAGCCCGACGAAGTTGAGGTAGGCGTGCGGCAGGTCGGATTGCAGGCTCGATACCACCGCTACGCCGCCGGCCCGCAGGGTGTCCGCGTAGGCCACGCCGTCGTCGCGCAGCGGATCGAAGCCGGCGATGCCGACGTACGCGGGCGGCCCGCCGGTCACGTCGCCGCGCAGCGGTGACAGGCGCGGGTCGCTCCGGTCGGTGCCCGACGGGAGGTAATTGTCCAGCGCCCATTGCAGGTTCCGGTCGGTGAAGGTCGAGGCCTCGGCGAACAGGTCGTGCGAAGGCCGGCGCGCGCTCAGGTCCGTCGCCGGGTACATCAGCAGCTGAAACGCGGGGACGGCGCCGCCTCGTCGCACCGCCTGTTGCGCGGTGACGGCCGCCAAGTTCCCGCCGGCGCTGTCGCCGCCGACCGCGACCCGGCCGGGTTCCGCGCCCAGCTCCGCGGCGTGGCGGTGCGCGTAGTCGAACGCGGCCATCGCGTCCTGCACGGGGGCGGGGAACGGGTGCTCGGGCGCGCGCCGGTACTCGACCGACAGCACGCGGACGTCCGCGTGGCCGGCCAGGTAGCGGGCGACGGGGTCGTGGCTGATTCGTGAGCCGACGCAGAAGCCGCCGCCGTGGAAATACACCAGCAGCCCCGGCGGCTCGGGCGGGTCCGCCGGGGTGTACAGGGTGGCCGGGATCTCGCCGTGGTCGGCGGGAATGACGACCTCGCGCGTCGCGACCGGGTTGGGTGGCTCGTATGCGATCAGCCGCGGCAGCTGCTCATAGCGCGCCCGCGCGTTGTCCACGGGGTCTGCGAAAACGTCGGAGCCCGAACGGTTTTTGAGACGGATCATCAGCTGGGCGTCGAGCGCCAGTTCCTGGCCGTCGATGCGCACCGGCGGGCCCGCCAAGAACCGTCGAACCGGCCCGGGCAGTGCGAACACGGCGCGGAGCGCGGCGGCCTGAGCGTGGATACCGAGCTGTGCTGCCATGTCCCCAGCGTGGGCCGGTCTCGGCCCGAACGCTTGTATGGATCCGTCAAACGGATTCGCGAACCGCCCGCGCGAGGTCGCGCGGGGCCGAACCCGTCATCTCCCAGCACACCCGGTTGGCGTGCGCGCCGTCGGCGAAGCCGGCCATGTGCGCCGCATCGGTGACCGAGCGACCCTCGATGAGGTGACCCATGGCCGTCACCAGCCGAGCCCAGCGGATCGTGGCGGACAGCGACACCCCGGTCTGCTGGCGGCACAGCCGCCCCAGGTAATCCGGCGACAGGGCGATGGCGTCCGCGACGGAGGCCACGTCGACGGGGCTCGGCACCCGGTCCGACACGACCTCGATCGCCCGCCGCAGCTGCGGGTGCATCGGCCGCGGGTCTGCGGTCCCACACAGCCCGTCGAGCAGGAGGTCGGCCGCGGCGCGCGGGCCGTCGGCGGCCAGCGCCCGCGCCGTGGCGGCGGCCAGTTCCCGCCCGTCGTCGACGATCCAGATGCCCCGACCGCGGTTGTGGCTCAACGCGTTCAGCGCGGCGCCGGGCGACGTCTGGGGGCCGAGGTACAGCGTCAGCGCCGCGGAATTTCGATCCGAGCGCACGGCGTGGCGGACCCCGCTGCCGACGACGACCAGCCGGGCCACGTCGCGGCGGCCGCCGTCGGCGGCGACCGTCAGCGGACCCCGACCGCCGACGGTGACCTGAACCGCGGGGTGATGGTGTACGGCGAGGTCGGAGAAGACACCGGCCACCATGAGCCGGCCGGGCCCCAAGTCCCAGACCTGCATGCCGCCACTCTAGCGCCGCGCCGCCTCGGCCCACGGAATCCGGCAGGCGTCACCGGAATTGAAGCCCTGCTCGGTGATGCCCAGCGCGGCGTTGACCCGCGCCCGCATGTTCTCCAGCCCGATCTGGTAGGTCAGCTCGAAGACGCCGGCGTCGCCGAACCGGGCCTGAAGGTCGGCGACCTGCTCGTCGGTGACGGTGTGCGGGTCGGTGGTGATCGCGGCGGCGTAGGCGATGGCCGCGCGCTCGTCGGCGCTGAAGGCCGTAGACGTGGCGTAATCGTCGATGTTCTTGAGCCGCTGGATGTCCAGGCCGTCGAGGCGCTGCAGCATCGACCCGAAGTCGACGCACCACGAGCAGCCGATCTGGCGCGCGGTCCAGTACACCGCGAGCTCGCGCACGCTGGGCGGCAGGGTCTTCGACGCCCGGTCGACCAGGGTTTCGTGGATGGCGCTGGCGATCATCAGTTTGCGATGGTGGGCGGCCACGGCGAACGGTTCGGGGACCTGGCCGTAGCGCCGCCTGGCGACGCGGTACATGGCCCGGGTCAGCAGCCCGGCGCGCTTGGGGGGCAGGGGTTCGAGGCGGGTTTTCTGTGTCATACCCGTCAGACGAGACAGGTCCCTGATGTGTGACGAGCAGACACAAAAGCACCCGGCGCGCCGAGGAAAATGGTGCTTTTGCGTCTGCTCGCGCCGGGAAATCAGCGCGAGAACATGATCGCGCGCTTGACCTCCTGGATCGCCTTGGTGACCTCGATGCCCCGCGGGCAGGATTCGGTGCAGTTGAACGTGGTGCGGCACCGCCACACGCCGTCGACCTCGTTGAGGATGTCGAGGCGCTCGGCGGCGGCCTCGTCGCGGCTGTCGAAGATGAAGCGGTGCGCGTTGACGATCGCGGCCGGCCCGTAGTAGCTGCCCTCGTGCCAAAACACCGGGCAGCTGGTGGTGCAGCACGCGCACAGGATGCACTTGGTGGTGTCGTCGTAGCGGGCGCGGTCGGTCGGGCTTTGGATGCGTTCCCGCGTCGGGGGATTGCCGGTGGTGATCAGGTAGGGCTTCACCGCCCGGTAGGCGTCGAAGAACGGCTCCATGTCGACCACCAGGTCCTTCTCCACCGGCAGCCCGCGGATCGGCTCGACGGTGATGGTGAGCGACTTGCCGGGTTTTTCGGGCAGCAGGTCGCGCATCAGCACCTTGCAGGCCAGCCGGTTGACGCCGTTGATGCGCATGGCGTCCGACCCGCACACCCCGTGGGCGCAGGAGCGCCGGAAGGTCAGCGTCCCGTCGAGGTAGCTCTTGATGTAGATGAGGAGGTTGAGCATCCGGTCGCTGGGCAGACACGGCACCCGGAAGCTTTGCCAGCCACCGGTTTCCGCGAACGCATCGGGCTGGTCGGGGTTGAACCGGGCGATCTTGACGGTCACCATCACCGCGCCGTCGGGGACCGGCGGCAGGGGCGGCTCCAAAGGTTCGACGTCCGGCTCGACCGACATCAGTACTTCCGTTCCTTGGGTTCGTAGCGGGTCTGCACGACGGGCTTGAAGTCCAGCGCGATGTCGCTGAGCAGGTCGGTGCCCTGCTTGTAGGCCATGGTGTGGCGCATGTAGTTCACGTCGTCGCGGTTGGGGTAGTCCTCGCGCGCGTGCCCGCCGCGCGACTCCTTGCGGTTCAGCGCGCCGACCACGGTGACCTCGGCCAGCTCCAGCAGGAAGCCGAGCTCGATGGCTTCCAGCAGGTCGCTGTTGAAGCGTTTCCCCTTGTCGTGCACGGTGATTCGGGAGTACCGCTCCTTCAACGCGTGGATGTCCGTCAACGCCTGTTTCAGCGTCTCCTCGGTGCGGAACACCGCGGCGTTGTTGTCCATGGTCTGCTGCAGGGCGCCGCGGATGTCGGCGACGCGCTCGTTGCCGTGCTCGGACAGGATGTCACCCACCCAGCCGACGACCATCGCCGCCGGCTCCGGCGGCATGTCGACGAAGTCGTGGCCCCGCGCGTACGCGGCGGCCGCGATGCCGGCGCGGCGGCCGAAGACGTTGATGTCCAGCAGCGAATTGGTGCCCAGCCGGTTGGCGCCGTGCACCGACACGCACGCGCACTCGCCGGCCGCGTACAGGCCCGGCACCGTGGACGTGTTGTCCCGCAACACCTGTCCGGTGACCGTGGTGGGGATGCCGCCCATCACGTAGTGACACGTCGGGTAGACCGGGACCAGCTCGTGCACCGGGTCCACGCCCAGGTAGGTGCGGGCGAACTCGGTGATGTCGGGCAGCTTGGCCTCCAGCACGTCCTCGCCGAGGTGGCGGACGTCGATGTACACGTAGTCCTTGTGCGGGCCGGCGCCGCGGCCCTCCAGCACCTCCAAAACCATTGAGCGGGCGACGATGTCGCGCGGCGCCAGGTCGACGATCGTCGGCGCGTAGCGCTCCATGAACCGCTCGCCCTCGCCGTTGAGCAGCCGGCCGCCCTCGCCGCGCACGGCCTCGGAGATCAGGATGCCCAGTCCGGCCAGACCCGTCGGATGGAACTGGTGAAACTCCATGTCCTCCAACGGAAGTCCCTTGCGGAAGACGATGCCGATGCCGTCGCCGGTCAGGGTGTGCGCGTTCGAGGTGGTCTTGTACATCCGGCCCGAGCCGCCGGTGGCGATGACGACGGCCTTGGCGTGAAACACGTGGATCTCGCCCGTCGCGAGCTCGTAGGCCACCACGCCGGTTGCCACCGGGCCGGTCGGGGTCTGCGTCAGCACCAGGTCCAGCGCGTAGAACTCGTTGAAGAACTGCACGTCGTGGCGCACGCAGTTCTGGTACAGCGTCTGCAGGATCATGTGGCCGGTGCGGTCCGCGGCGTAACAGGACCGGCGCACCGGGGCCTTGCCGTGGTCGCGGGTGTGCCCGCCGAAGCGGCGCTGGTCGATGCGGCCCTCGGGGGTGCGGTTGAACGGCATCCCCATCTTTTCCAGGTCGAGCACCGCGTCGATGGCTTCCTTGCACATGATCTCGACGGCGTCCTGGTCGGCGAGGTAGTCGCCGCCCTTGACGGTGTCGAAGGTGTGCCATTCCCAGTTGTCGTCCTCGACGTTGGCCAGCGCGGCGCACATGCCGCCCTGGGCGGCGCCGGTGTGGCTGCGGGTGGGGTAGAGCTTGGTCAGCACCGCGGTGCGGACGCGCGGACCCGCCTCTACCGCCGCGCGCATGCCGGCCCCGCCCGCGCCGACGATCACCACGTCGTATCGGTGTTCTTGGATCATGCTCATCCCGAGACGTTCGCGTCGAATGTCACCAGCACGTAGGTGCCCAGCACCAACGTGAACCCCATCGACAGCAGCAGCAGGCTGTTGAGCCAGAACCGGGTGGAGTTCTTGCGGCTGTAGTCGTCGATGATGGTGCGCAGGCCGTTGCCGCCGTGCAGCTGCGCCAGCCACAACAGCGCCATGTCCCAGATCTGCCAGAACGGCGAATGCCAGCGCGCCGCCACGTAGTTGAAGTCGATGCGGTACACGCCGTCGTCCCACATCAGCATGATGAACAGGTGCCCGATCGCCAGGAACACCAGCGCGATCCCGGAGAACCGCATGAACAGCCACGCGAACTTCTCGAAATTGGGGATGCCCGCCCGGCGGCGCGGCGAGCGGGGGTTGTCCAGGCTGGCGGGGCGGTCGTAGAAGCGCTGCCTGACCGGGGCCTGCTGGCCGCGACCGAGCTGCAGGTCGGGGCTCACCGGAAGTGCTCCAGGATGTGGATGGCGGTGACCACGCCGGCCGGCACCATCAGCAGCAAGAACACGATGCCGACGATCCAGAACATCAGCCGCTGGTAGCGGGGACCCTGTGACCAGAAGTCGATCAGGATGACCCGGATCCCGTTCAGCCCGTGGAAGAGCACCGCCGCGATCAGGCCGTATTCCATCAGCCCGACGATCGGGGTCTGGTAGTCACCGATCACGGCGTTGTAGGTCTGCGGATTGACCCGCAGCATGGCGGCGTCCAGGACGTGGACGAACAGGAAGAAGAAGATCGTCGCGCCGCTGATGCGGTGCAACACCCACGCCCACATGCCGGGATCGCCCCGGTACAGGGTCCGGGGTGGTCGCCGCTTGCGCGAAGGCGCCGGCGCCTGCGTGCTCACCAAGTCCTCACCCCTTCGGACGAACTCCAGCCAGCCGATTCAGCCTAACCCTGCCAGTGGCGGCCGCCGCCGAACAGTCCCGCAGGCGAATTGTCGTGTCAGGGTTAGGGTGGCTCTCACAACTGGGCCGATACGGTGAGGTGGTCGGTATGCCCGAAGTCGATTGGAATGCGCTGCGGGACAAGGCGATCCAGGCGGCGGCGGGGGCCTACGCACCCTACTCGCGATTCCCGGTGGGCGCGGCCGCACTGGTCGACGACGGGCGCGTCGTCACCGGCTGCAATGTGGAAAACATCTCATATGGCCTTGGTCTCTGCGCCGAATGCGGCGTGGTGAGCGCCCTGCACTCCACCGGCGGGGGCCGGCTGGTGGCGCTGGCGTGCGTGGGCGCGGACGGACGCCCGCTGATGCCGTGTGGGCGCTGCCGGCAGGTGCTGCTGGAGCACGGCGGCCCCGGGCTGCTCGTCGACCATCCGGCCGGGCCGCGCCGCCTCGGCGACCTGCTGCCCGACGCCTTCACCGCCGACCTGCCGCGGGAGCGCCCGTGAAATTCGATGCGCCGACGGTGATCCGGATCAAACGCGACGGCGGGCGGCTCTCCGACGCCGCCATCGACTGGGTCATCGACGCCTACACCGACGGCCGCGTCGCCGACGAACAGATGTCGGCGCTGCTGATGGCCATCGTGTGGCGCGGCCTGGACCGCGGCGAGCTGGCCCGATGGACGGCGGCGATGCTCGCCTCGGGGGACCGGCTGGACTTCGGCGACCTGGGCGTGCCCACCGTCGACAAGCACTCGACGGGCGGCGTGGGGGACAAGATCACCCTGCCGCTGGTGCCCCTCGTCGCCGCCTGCGGCGCCGCGGTGCCCCAGGCGTCGGGCCGCGGGCTGGGGCACACCGGCGGCACCCTGGACAAGCTGGAGTCGATAGCCGGGTTCACCGCACGGCTGTCCAACCGGCGGGTGCGCGACCAACTCGCCGGCGTCGGCGCGGCCATCTTCGCCGCCGGGGAGCTGGCCCCGGCCGACGCCAAGCTGTACGCGCTGCGCGACATCACCGCGACCGTCGAGTCGCTGCCGCTGATCGCCAGCTCGGTGATGAGCAAGAAGCTGGCCGAGGGGGCGGGCGCGCTGGTGCTCGACGTGAAGGTCGGCTCCGGGGCGCTGATGGCCTCCGAGGCGGCCAGCCGCGAGCTGGCCCACGCCATGGTGGAGCTGGGCGCCGCGCACGGGGTGCCCACCCGGGCGCTGCTGACCGACATGAACCGCCCGCTGGGCGCGACCGTCGGCAACGCGCTCGAGGTGGCCGAGGCGCTCGAGGTGCTGGCCGGCGGCGGCCCTCCCGACGTGGTCGAGCTGACTTTGCGACTGGCCGCCGAGATGCTCGAGCTGGCCGGGATCGGTGACCGCGATCCCGCCGCGGCGCTGCGCGACGGCACCGCGATGGACCGGTTCCGCCAGCTCATCGCCGCCCAGGGCGGCGACCTGTCGGTGCCGCTGCCGGTCGGTTCGTGTGCCGAGACCGTGACCGCCGCCCGGGGCGGCAGAATGGGCGATATCGACGCGATGGCGGTGGGGCTGGCGGCTTGGCGGCTCGGCGCGGGCAGGTCCCGTCCGGGCGATCCGGTGCAGCCGGGCGCGGGGATCCGGATCCACCGCCGCCCCGGGGACCCGGTCGCGGCCGGTGAGCCGCTGTTTACCCTCTACACCGACACCCCCGAACGCCTCGGCGCCGCGCTGGCCGAACTGGACGGCGGCTACAGCGTCGACCAGGAGCCCCCGGCCGCGCGGCCGCTGATCATCGATCGGATCGCCACGTGACATCACCACTGGACCTGAACCAGATCAAAAAAGCCCCCAAGGCGCTGCTGCACGACCACCTCGACGGCGGCCTGCGCCCGTCGACCGTGATCGACATCGCCGGCCAGACCGGCTACGACGGGCTGCCCGCCACCGAGGTCGACGAGCTCGCCAAGTGGTTCAGCACCCGCTCGCACAGCGGCTCGCTGGAGCGCTACCTGGAGCCGTTCTCGCACACCGTCGCGGTGATGCAGACGCCCGACGCGCTGTACCGCGTCGCCTACGAGTGCGTGGAAGACCTGGCCGACGACTCCGTCGTCTACGCCGAGGTCCGCTTCGCCCCGGAGCTGCACATCGACCGGGGCCTGTCCTTCGACGAGATCGTCGACGCCGTGCTGGACGGTTTCGCCGCCGGCGAGAAGGCGTGCGCCGCGGCCGGCCGCCCGATCAAGGTGCGGCTGCTGGTCACCGCGATGCGCCACGCCGCGGTGTCCCGCGAGATCGCCGAGCTGGCGATCCGGTTCCGGGACAAGGGCGTCGTCGGGTTCGACATCGCCGGCGCCGAGGCCGGCAACCCACCGACGCGGCACCTGGACGCCTTCGAATACATGCGAGACCACAACGCGCGCTTCACCATTCACGCCGGTGAGGCGTTCGGGCTGCCGTCCATCCACGAGGCGATCGCGTTCTGCGGCGCCGACCGGCTGGGCCACGGGGTGCGCATCGTCGACGACATCGAGGTCGCCGAAGACGGGCGGGTACGGCTGGGCCGGCAGGCATCGATCTTGCGGGACAAGCGAATTCCGCTGGAACTGTGTCCCAGCTCGAACGTGCAGACCGGCGCGGTCAACAGCATCGCCGAGCACCCGTTCGACCTGCTCGCCCGTACCCGGTTCCGCGTCACCGTCAACACCGACAACCGGCTGATCAGCGACACCACCATGAGCCTCGAAATGTCGCGGCTCGTCGAGGCTTTCGGCTACGGGTGGAGCGACCTCGAGCGGTTCACCATCAACGCGATGAAGTCGGCGTTCATCCCGTTCGACGAGCGGCTGGCGATCATCGACGAGGTGATCAAGCCGCGGTACGCGGTGCTGATCGGCTAGCGCGTCAACCGGGTGCCGGAACGGCGGCCCATCAGTGCCTCGTAGATCGCGATCAGCACGACCGCGGCGCCGACCCCGATGAAGAAGGGAATCCAGGCGATTCCGCCGTTGGCGTTGTGGTAACCGAACTGACCGGCCACAACCGAACCGATCAGCCCGCCGACGGCGCCGAGGAGGACCGTCATGATCATTCCGATGTCTTGCTTGCCTGGCATGACCAGACGCGCCACCACACCGATGATCGCGCCCACGATGATCGCCAGGATGATTGAGCCAATCATTGCTGCTCCCTTGCTGCTCCTGCTGTCGCGGCTCCCCGAGTGGGCGCCGTTACGACAGCGGGTTCCCCTAACCGCCGCGCTTGTAACACAATTCGGCCGGGCCCATGCGCCGCCGCCGGTTGACGAATAGGCTGACTCGACATGAGGCTGCCGCTGCTGGGCCCGGTGTCGCTGACCGGCTTCCAGAACGCCTGGTTCTTCCTGGTGTTGCTGGTCGTGTTGCTGGTGATCGGGATCTACGTCGCGGTGCAGTTCGCGCGGCGCCGCCGCGTGCTGCGGTTCGCCAACATGGAGGTGCTGGAACGGGTCGCGCCGCTGCGCTCCGGGCGGTGGCGCCACGTGCCGACGATCCTGCTGGCCACGTCGCTGGTGCTGCTGACCACCGCCATGGCGGGGCCGACGTCGGACATCCGGATTCCGCTCAACCGCGCGGTCGTGATGCTGGTGATCGACATCTCGGAATCCATGGCCTCCAACGACGTCGCCCCGACCCGGCTGGCCGCGGCGAAGGAGGCCGGCAAGAAGTTCGCCGACGAGCTGACCCCGGCCATCAACCTCGGGCTGGTCTCGTTCGCGGCCAACGCCTCGCTGCTGGTCTCCCCGACGACCAACCGCGGCGCGGTCAAGGCGGCGATCGACAGCCTCAAACCGATGCCGAAAACCGCGACGGGGGAAGGGATTTTCACCGCGCTGCAGGCGATCGCCACGGTCGGCTCGGTGATGGGCGGCGGCGAGGGGCCGCCCCCGGCGCGGATCGTGCTGGAGTCCGACGGCGCCGAGAACGTGCCGCTGGACCCCAACGCCCCGCAGGGCGCGTTCACCGCCGCGCGGGCGGCCAAGGCCGAGGAAGTGCAGATCTCGACGATCTCCTTCGGCACGCCGTACGGCACCGTCGAGTACGAGGGCGCCACGATTCCCGTCCCCGTCGACGACCAGACGCTGCAGGAGATCTGCAAGATCACCGACGGCCAGGCGTTCCATGCCGACAGCCTGGAATCGCTGGAGAGCGTGTATTCGACGCTGCAGCGCCAGATCGGCTACGAGACCGTCAAGGGCGACGCCAGCGCGGCCTGGATGCTGCTCGGGGCGGTGCTGCTGGCCGGTGCCGTCCTGGCCGGCCTGGCGCTGAACAGCAGGCTGCCGTCGTGAGCCTTGAGGCGTTGAGTCTGCGCTGACGGCGGGCCCCACTCGCACTTTTCCTGCGCGGGCGCAGAATCAACCGCAATCAAACGGGCAGGCGCCGGTTGATCAACAGGGCCAGCGCCGTGGCGATCAGCGCAGCGATCACCCCCAGGCGCAGCCACCCGGCGCTGCCGGGCCCGGGCACCACCCGAAACCCGATGTCGTTCTCGATGGCGTCGTAGCTCTTGTTGAGCTCGCCGAGGTTGGTGGCGGTGTAGGACTGGCCGCCGGAGAGCCGGGCGATCGTTTTCATCTGGTCCGTGGACACGGGAACGGCGACGCGCTGCCCGTCCATCTCGATCTCGCCGCCCTTGGTGCCGAACGAGATCGTCGAGATGGGCACGCCCTGGTCCTTGGCCAGCCGCGCGGCGGTGTAGGCGCCGTCGTGCGGGTCGCTGGGGTTGGTGGGCTTGTTCTCGCCGCCGTCGGACAGCAGCACGATGCGCGCCGGCGGCGGGGTGTCGCCGCCGGTGATGGCCGCGGCGCCGACGGCGTGCAGGGCGGTGAAGATCGCCTCGCCCGTGGCGGTCCCGTCGGCGAATTCGAGCTTCTTCAGCGCGTCGATCGTCGCCTGGTGCTGCGGGGTCGGGGGCACCAGCAGGTAGGGCGTGCCGGCGAAGCCGACCAGCCCGAGGTTGATGCCCGGCGTCAGCTGGTTGGCGAACTGGGTGGCCGCCTGCTCGGCCGCCTTGAGCCGGTTGGGTTCGACGTCGGTGGCCCGCATCGAGTTCGACATGTCGATGACCAGCACGATGCAGGCGCGGTTGCGCGGGATGCGCATGTCGTGGGTGGGGGTGGCCAGCGCGATGGTCAGCAGCAGCAGGGACAGCAGCGCGGCCGCGATCGGAAGGTGCCGCCACCACGACTGCGGCACCTCGGCCTCGGTGAACCGGCGCAGTCGGCGCAGGCGCCGGGCCTGGACCACGACGTAGAACGCGAGCAGCGCCACCGGGACGAGGGCGAACAGCAGCATGCCCGGGCGGTGAAACCCGTACAGCGGCAGTGGCCCGATCCCGGGAAGCGACACGTGCCTATTCCCGCCTGAGCCGACCCTCGACGAATTGCTCGAGCTTCTCCCACTCGCGGACCGCCGCCGCGTACGGCGGCGTGGGCTTGGCGACCTCATCAGGCTCCAGCACGTGGCCCACCAGCTTGCCCAGCGGCCGCCCGGCGTCCAGCGCCTTGTCGACCGCGGGATCCTCGGAGTAGTCGCCGATGTCGCGGAGCAGCTCGACGGCCAGGTCGAGCTGGTCGCGGTCCACGGCGTCGGGCCCGTCGGCGAAGTCGTCGGCCAGGCCGCTGAGCACGTAGATGTTGTCGTCGGTGACCTCGACGGCCAGCGAACCGTCCGTCGCGGCGGTGCGGATGTCGTCGTAGGTGCTCAGGTCGGCCAGGTCGTGGTCGTGCTCGTCGGCGAGGTAGCGCGCCAGCGCCCGCTCGGAGCTGAACACGCTGATCCTCCCGTTGCGGCCCAGGAAGATCGGACGGTCGTCCAGGTAGCAGCGCAGCGTGTGGAACGTCCCCGCGCTGGTCATGATCCGGATCGGGTCGATGCCCACCTGGACCCAGAAGTCCTCGTCGCTGCCCAGCACGACGGTGTCGCCGGCCGCGCGGGTCTCGTCTTCCTCGGGGTCCTCGTCGTCCGCGGCGTCCTCGGGTTCTGCCGCGGACTCCTCGACCGCCTCCTCGACTTCGTCTTCCTCGGGCTCTTCGGGGGGTTCTTCCGCCAGTTCCTCGGCGGCCTTGGCCGAGTACTCGACGTCGACCTCGGGGGAGCTGACCAGCTCGTCGATCGCGGCGAGCACGTCGTCCCAGCTGCGCCCGATGACCTCGGCGATCGCATTCCAGCGCTTCTGGCCCGCCTTCCCGGTGAAGGTGTCGATCCCGCCGGCCACCGTGCCCAGGTTGGGGTTGCCGTTGAAGAACTTCGCCACCGCCGGCAGCTCGCACACCGACCCGATCGACGACACGATGGACAGCGCGCCCGCCAGCGAGGTCACCGACTCCTCCGTCGGCTTCTCGGACACCAGCTCCTCCACGGCGACCAGGTCGAACTGCTTGTCCGCCGCGGGCTGGAAGGCGTGGGCGTGCGCCGACGTCAGGTCCGGCCACCCCGGGTGGTCGACCAGGTCGTTGTCGGTGTCGCGGCGCACGAATGCCACCAGATCGGCGATGGACTCGAAACCGTAGAGGTCCTCGTCCTTGCCCAAAAACGCCTCCCACTCGTCGCCGGCGTCGCGCCAACGGGGTGCCCACACGGTGTAGCGGTCACCGGCGGACAGGCTCAGGCGGATCGGCACGAGGTCAGCAGCCATGCGGCACAGAATAGCGACGGACGGCGAAGGTGCCCGGCTCGGCCATCACGGCGCCCGGTGTCAGGCGGCCCAGATCGTCGCGATCGGGGCCGCTCCGGCCGCGTAACCGATCTTGGGCAGCCCGTACATCTGCTCGAGCGTGGCCAGCACGCTGTAGTGGTTGATCTGCTCGGTGTAGGTGCCGGGCTGAACGTGCCCGCCGTAGATCAGCGTCGGGATCTGGTTGCGGGGGCTGCCGTCGTCCTCGTCCCACGTCACGATGAGCAGGCTGTTGTTGGCCGCCGCCCAGTTGGCGTACCCGGACAGCGCCCGGCCCAGCCACGCGTCGCCCTGCGCGATCGAGCCGTCGTGCATGTTGTTGTCGTTGTTGGGGATGACGAACGACACCGTTGGCAGGCTCGCGTAGTTGCCCATCGGGAAGGCCGAGAACGGCACCGAGGCGGCCGGCGGCACGTTGCTGAAGTTGGCCCAGGGCACGTGCTTGCGCGCGTACTTGCCCGCGCTGCACACCGGCGAGCCCACGGCGGGCAGGCTTTCGGCGTAGCCGACGAATGTGTAACCGGCGGAAAGCAATTGGGACGCCAGGTTGGGGGTCGCGCCGGCGTTGACCGGGCACACGTCCTTGGTCACCCCCAGCGTGCTGCCGGCGAACAGCGCCAGGTAGTTCGGCTCGCTCGGGTGCGTCTCGGCGAACGACTGCGCCATCATGGCCCCGTTTGCGGCCAGCGCGTTGAGGAACGGCGCCGACTTGTTGCCGACGATGTTGGTCTGGGAGCGGTTCTCCTCGATGACGATCACCACGTGCGCCGGATGCGGCAGCGCGGCCGCCCGCAACGCCACCCGCGGCGACATCGACACGAGGGTCACCAGCGCCGCCAGCGTGACCGCGCCGACCAGCCGCAGCGCACCCTCGATTCGGCTCAGCACGCGGGGAGTATATGGGCGCATTCGGCGCTGAGCCGGCGCCGACGCGAGCGTGTCCGCGCGGCTTTAGCCAACCGGGGCCGGATCGTTATATAGGGTCAAACCCCGTGGAGGTGCGCGTCGTCGATCACCCGCTGGCCCTCGCCCGGCTGACCACGCTGCGCGACGAACGCACTCCCAACGCCGCCTTCCGCGCCGCGTTGCGCGACCTGACCCGGATGCTGGTGTACGAGGCCACCCGCGACGCGGGCCGCGAGACCTTCCCGATCCGCACGCCGGTCGCCGAGACGCTCGGGGTGCGGCTGGCCAACCCGCCGCTGCTGGTGCCGGTGCTGCGCGCCGGGCTCGGCATGGTCGACGAGGCGCTCGAGCTGCTGCCGGAGGCGCGGGTGGGGTTCGTCGGGGTCGCCCGCGACGAGCAAACCCACCGGGCCACGGGCTATCTCGCGTCGCTGCCCGACGACCTGGCCGGCCTGCCGGTGATGGTGCTCGATCCGATGCTGGCCACCGGCGGGTCGATGACCCACACGATCGACCTGCTGCACCGCCGCGGCGCGTCGGGGATCGCCGTGTTGTGTGTGGTGGCCGCGCCGGAAGGCATTGCCGCCCTGGACAAAGCGGCGCCCGACGCGCGGCTGTTCACCGTGGCCGTCGACGACGGGCTCAACGAGATCGCTTACATCGTGCCCGGTCTCGGCGACGCGGGCGACCGCCAGTTCGGTCCGCGCTGACTCACCAGCGGCGCACCTCGGCCACCAGTGCGTCGCGCAGGGCGCGCGCCCTCGCCCGGGCCGCCGGCAGGTCGTCGGTCGGGGTGCGGCGAATCTCCAAGTAGCACTTCAGCTTCGGCTCGGTTCCCGACGGGCGCACCACCACCCGCGCCGACGTGTCGCCGTCGCCGCCGGTGAAGATCAGCGCGTCGCCGATGTCGTCGACGGTCGCGGGGAAGCCGGCCATGCTGTCCGGCGGGGCCGCCCGCAGCCGCCGCATCAGCTCGGCCGCCTCGGCGGGGTCGGCGACGCGGCGCGATACCGCGGCGACGTCGTGCACGCCGTGGATTCGCGCCAGCTCGTCGAGCCGGTCGGGCACCGAACTGCCGGCCCCGTGCAGCGCGGCCACCAGGTCGCACACCAGCACCGCGGCGCTGATGCCGTCCTTGTCGCGCACGGCGTCCGGGTCGGCGCAGTGGCCGATCGCCTCCTCGTAGGCGTAGACCAGGGTGCCGCCGGGCACTTCCGCGTCGGCGCGCGCCAGCCACTTGAAACCGGTGCGGGTCTCGACGTGGGTGGCGCCGTAGCGCGCGGCGATCGCGGCCAGCATCCGCGACGACACCACCGTGCTGGCGACTACCGGCGTCCCGAGTGGCTGCTGTTGCGACAGCAGGTAATCGCCCAGCAGCCAACCGGTTTCGTCGCCGGACAGCATCCGCCAGCGCGTGGCTTCGGGTATGCCGACCGCGCACCGGTCGGCGTCGGGGTCCAGCGCGATCGCGACGTCGGCGCGCACCTCGGCGGCCAGGGCCAGCAGCGCGTCGGTGGCCCCCGGTTCCTCGGGGTTGGGGAACGCGACGGTGGGGAAGTCGGGGTCGGGCGCGAACTGGGCGCCGACGGTGTGCACCTGCTCGAATCCCGCGCGGTGCAGGGCCTCGACGGCCACCTCGCCGCCCACCCCGTGCAGCGCGGTCAGCGCCACCCGCACCGATCCCGTCGCGCGGCGCACCGCGGCCGCGCGCGCGACGTAGCGCTCGACCAGGTCGCCGTCGGTGGGTGCGACGGGTGTGCGGGCGATCCGGTCGGCCGGGGGAGCGGCGGCCATCGCGGCCTCGATCCGGCGGTCGGTCGGGGAGACGATCTGGACGCCGCCATCGAAGTACACCTTGTAGCCGTTGTCGGCCGGCGGATTGTGCGACGCGGTGATCTGCACCCCGGCGGCCGCGCCGGTGTGGCGCACCGCGAACGCGACCACCGGCGTGGGCACCGGCCCCGGCAGCAGCAGGACGGAAAACCCTTCGGCGGCAAGCACTTCGGCGGTGACGGTGGCGAACGCCGCTGAGCCGTGCCGGGCGTCGCGGCCGACGATCACCGTCGCGCCGGCGTGGCCGTGCTCGGTGAGCACGCGGGCCACCGCCCACGTCGCGCGCGACACCACCGCGACGTTCATGGCGTCCGGCCCGCCGCGCACCGGGCCGCGCAACCCCGCCGTGCCGAACGTGAGCGGGCGGGCGAACCGCGCCGCGAGGTCCTCGGGGCCGCAGGCGGCCAGCTCGGCCGCCGTCCCGGGGTCCGGATCGTGTGCGATCCACTCCTCGGGGGTCACGTGCCTACAGCCGGCTCACGACGCCGGCCAGCAGTGCGCCCATCCGGCCGGCCGACGCGGTCCCGACGGCCAGCACGTCGGCGTGGGCCAACGGCTCTCCGGTGATCCCGGCGGCCAGGTTGGTCACCAGCGACACCCCCAGCACCTCGGCGCCGGCCTCGCGTGCCGCGATCGTCTCGTGCACCGTGGACATGCCGACCAGGTCGGCGCCCAGGACGCCCAGCATCCGGATCTCCGCGGGCGTCTCGTAGTGCGGGCCGGGCAGGCCGGCGTAGACGCCCTCGCTCAGCCGCGGGTCGGTCTCGCGCGCCAGGTCGCGCAGGCGCGGCGCGTAGGCGTCGGTCAGGTCCACGAAGCGCGGGCCGACCAGCGGCGAGCGGGCCGTGAGGTTGAGGTGGTCGCTGATCAGCACGGGCTCGCCGATGGCGAGGTCGGGGCGCAGCCCGCCCGCGGCGTTGGTGAGTACCACCGTGCGCACGCCGGCCGCGCAGGCCGCGCGGACCGCGTGCACAACGTGACACAGGTCGTGCCCCTCGTAGGCGTGCACCCTCCCGACCAGCACCAGCACCCGGTGCGCGCCGATGCGCATCGACAGCAGCTCGCCGGTGTGCCCGACGGCGGTCGGTGGCGCGAAGCCGGGCAGTTCGGCCTGGGGCAGGGCGGCGGTCGGGGATCCCAGGGACTCCACCGCCGGCCGCCAGCCGGACCCGAGAACGACGGCGACGTCGTGCTCGTCGACCCCGGTGCGTTCGGCGATCGCGACCGCCGCCCGCCGCGCCAGGTCGTAGGGGTCGCTCACACTGGGCGAGCTTAGTTGCCGAAGAAGCCCGCCAGCGCGTCGCGCAGGTTGGAGATGCCCGACGTGAAGCCGGTGGGCGCCGAGTTCAGCAGGCCGCTGATCGCGCCGAGGCCCGAGTTGAAGACGCCCGAGACGTAGTCGCCGGTGTTGCCGATCCCGGAGGCGTTGTCGCCGGAGTTGTCGAAGCCGGAGCTGCCCACGCCCGCGTTGCCGAAGCCCGAGCTGACGCCCGGCCCGGTGAACAGGTGGCCCACCCCGGTGTTCAGGTCGCCGGAGTTGAAGATCCCCGTGTTGATGCTGCCCGAGTTCCAGAAGCCGGTGTTGTAGTTGCCCGCGTTGAACGCGCCGGTGGCGTAGTCGCCCGAGTTGAACAGCCCCGTGTCCGTCGAGCCCGAGTTGAACAACCCCGTGGCGAAGTTGCCCGCGTTGGCGAGGCCCGAGTTGAACTGGCCCGAGTTGCCGATGCCGATGTTGCCCGTGCCCGAGTTGAAGAAGCCGATGTTGTTGGTGCCCGAGTTGCCGAACCCGATGTTGCCGACGCCGGAATTCAGGCCGCCGGCGAAGTTGATGCCGATCTGGTGGTCGCCGCTGAGCCCGATGCCGATGTTTCCGTTGCCGGTGTTGCCGAAGCCGAAGTTGCCGCTGCCGAGGTTGCCGAAGCCGAAGTTGTTGCCGCCGAAGTTGCCGAAGCCCAGGTTGTAGCTGCCGTTGTTGCCGCTGCCCAGGTTGTAGCCGCCGATGTTGCCGCTGCCGAAGTTCAGGTTGCCGATGTTGCCGCTGCCCAGGTTCCAGAAGCCGAAGTTGCCACTGCCCAGGTTGACGTCGCCGAGGTTGCCGCTGCCCAGGTTGAGCCAGCCGCCGTTGCCGCTGCCCAGGTTCCACGCGAGCTGGTTGCCGATGCCCAGGGTCAACAGCTTGAGGTTGCCGACGCCCCCGATGTTGATGCCCGGGATGTTGTCCAGCGGCCCGAAGAAGTTGTCCAGCATCTTCAGGGGCGGCCACGACGCGATCTGGTCGGCCGCCGCGGACGCGCCGGCGTGGTAGTCGACCATCGCGGCGATGTCCTGGGCCCACATCTGCTCGTACTCGGCCTCGGTGGCCGCGATCGCGGGGGCGTTCTGGCCGAACAGGTTCGACATCACCAGCGACACCAGTCCGCTGCGATTGGCGTCGACCACCGCCGGGTGCACGGTCGCCGCCAGCGCGGACTCGAACACCGCGGCCACCGACTGGGCCTGCGCGGCCGCGTTCTGGGCCTGGGCGGACGCCGCGCTCAAGAAGCCCGCGTACGGCGTGGCCGCCGCCATCATCGCCGCCGACGCCGGGCCCTGCCACGCCTGACCCGTCAGGCCGGAGGTCACCGACGCGAACGACGACGCCGCCGTCGCCAGCTCGGAGGCCAGCCCGTCCCAGGCCGCCGCGGCCTCCAGCATGGGTGCCGACCCCGCCCCGATGAACATGCGCAACGAGTTGACCTCGGGGGGCAGCACCAAAAAACTCATCGGGGATCCCTTCTGCTGGAGACCGGCTAATTGAACAGACGTCATATAGATAGCAGAATTACATACTTTCAGTCCACTCGAACGCGCTACAGCAGGTTGAACGGTTTGGTTGACCGGGCGGGATCGCGGCGGTGGGATACTGCGAGGGTGCCCACCGCCCCGATAGACCCCCTGGACACGGTCGAGGACCTCGTGCGGCGGCGTGGCGGCGATCTCGTCGAGTTGTCCCACGCCATCCACGCCGAGCCCGAGCTGGCGTTCGCCGAGCACCGCAGCTGCGCCAAGGCCCAGGCGCTGGTCGCCGAGCGCGGCTTCGAGGTCACCGCGCGGGCCGGCGGCCTGGACACCGCGTTTCGCGCCGACTTCGGCAGCGGGCCGCTTGTGGTCGGGGTGTGCGCCGAGTACGACGCGCTGCCGGAGATCGGGCATGCGTGCGGCCACAACATCATCGCGGCGTCGGCCGTGGGCGCCGCGCTGGCGCTGGCCGAGGTGGCCGACGAGCTGGGTCTGCGGGTGGCGCTGCTGGGCACCCCGGCCGAGGAAGCCGGCGGCGGCAAGGCGCTGCTGCTGCAGGCCGGGACCTTCGACGACGTCGCGGCGGCGGTGATGGTGCATCCGGGGCCGACCGACATCGCCGCGGCCCGCTCCCTGGCCCTGTCGGAAGTGGTGGTGGACTACCGTGGCAAGGAATCGCATGCCGCCGTCGCGCCGTTCCTGGGCGTCAACGCCGCCGACGCCGTGACCGTCGCGCAGGTGGCCATCGGGGTGCTGCGCCAGCAACTGGCGCCGGGCCAGCTGGCGCACGGGATCGTCACGAACGGCGGGCAGGCCGTCAACGTCATCCCCGGCCGCGCGACGTTGCAGTATGCGATGCGGGCCGTCGACTCGGATTCGCTGCGAGAGCTGGAGGGCAGGATGTTCGCGTGCTTTGCCGCTGGTGCGTTGGCGGCCGGCTGCGAATACGAAATCGACACCCCGGCACCGCCATACGCGGAACTTCGGCCCGACCCGTGGCTGGCCGGCGTTTGCCGCGACGAGATGCGCCGGCTCGGGCGCGAGCCGCTGGCCCCCGAGATCGAGGCCGGGATTCCGATGGGCAGCACCGACATGGGCAACGTGACGCACGTGCTGCCGGGGATCCACCCGGTGATCGGGGTCGACGCCGGCGGGGCCACCGTGCACCAGCGCGCCTTCGCCGCGGCGGCCGCCGGACCCAGCGCCGATCGCGCGGTCGTCGACGGCGCAATCATGTTGGCGCGCACCGTCGTTCACCTCGCCACGGATCCCGGCCAGCGCGACCGTGTTTTGGCGGCCCGCGAGCAACGGGCGGCGTCATGAGCCTCGTCGACACCGCCGAATCGTGGTTGGCCGCGCACCACGACGACCTGGTCTCGTGGCGCCGGCACATTCACCGCTATCCGGAGCTGGGCCGGCAGGAGTTCGCCACCACCCAGTTCGTCGCCGAGCGGTTGGCGGATGCGGGGCTCAACCCGAAGGTCCTGCCCGGCGGGACCGGGCTGATCTGCGACCTCGGCCCCGAGCACGAGCCGCGGATCGCGCTGCGCGCCGACATGGACGCGCTGCCCATGGCCGAGCGCACCGGCGCGCCGTACACCTCGACGATGCCCAACGTCGCGCACGCCTGCGGGCACGACGCGCATACCGCCATCCTGCTGGGCACGGCGCTGGCGCTGGCGTCGGTGCCGGAGCTGCCGGTCGGGGTGCGGCTGATCTTCCAGGCCGCCGAGGAGCTGATGCCCGGCGGGGCGATCGACGCCATCGCGGCCGGCGCGCTGGCCGGGGTGACGCGGATCTTCGCGCTGCACTGCGACCCCCGGCTCGAGGTGGGCAAGATCGCGGTGCGGCAGGGCCCGATCACCTCGGCGGCCGACCAGCTGGAGATCACGCTGTATTCGCCCGGCGGGCACACCTCGCGCCCGCACCTGACCGCCGACCTCGTCTACGGCCTGGGCACGCTGATCACCGGGCTGCCGGGGGTGCTGTCGCGCCGCATCGACCCGCGCAACGGCACGGTGTTGGTGTGGGGCGCGGTCAACGCCGGCGTGGCGCCCAACGCGATCCCGCAGACGGGCGTGCTGGCCGGCACCGTGCGCACCGCGAGCCGCCACACCTGGGTGGCGCTCGAGGAGATCATCCGCGAGACCGTGACGGCGCTGCTGTCGCCGCTGGCGATCGAACACACGCTGCAATACCGCCGCGGCGTGCCGCCGGTGGTCAACGAGGATGTGTCGACGCGCATCCTCACCCACGCGATCGAGGCCGTCAGTCCCGACGCGCTGGCCGACACCCGGCAGTCCGGCGGCGGCGAGGACTTCTCCTGGTACCTCGAGGAAATCCCCGGCGCGATGGCGCGGTTGGGCGTGTGGTCGGGCGTGGGGCCCCAGTTGGACCTGCACCAGCCGAACTTCGATCTCGACGAGCGGGCCCTGGCGATCGGCCTGCGCGCGCTGGTCAACATCGTCGAGCAAGCCGCGCTCTTCTAGCTCCTCTAATCCGCGAGCGTGCGCGTCTGTACGCGACACGCCGCGTGCGGGTGGCATTTTGGGGTCGCTCGGCGGGTGAATTGTGGGCGTTGACGTTTGGCTCGACCATTGCCGGCATGCATTCAGGGCTCGACCGATTACTCGATGCACAGGGCGGAGTGGTCACATCCGCCCAGTCGCTGGCGTTTGTCACCCGCCGCGAACTAGAGCAACTGCTGAAATGCGGTGTACTGCAAAAGGTTTGGCATGGCATTTACGGCCATGGCGAGGTTACCGTTGCGTTGCGATTGCGCGGGCTGGACCTTTCGACGCGCACGAGAGTCGCCGTATGCCTCTGCACCGCGGCGGCCGCTTACGGCTTCGATACCGAACGACCGGGGGAGTTGCACGTCCTCAATCCCGGCGGCCGCCACGTGCGATCCGCCGACGGGCTGTTCGTGCACCGGCGCGACGGGGCGCCGCTGACCCTGGTTGAAGGACGGCCGGCGACGACGCCCGCCTGGACGGCAATCGAAGTCGCCCGGGCCCTGCGCCGGCCCAGGGCGCTGGCGACGCTGGACGCCGCGCTGCGCAGTGGCACGTGCGACCGCCCGGCACTGACCCGGGCCGTCCGGCGGCAGTCCGGCCGGCGCGGGATCGTCATGGTCCGCGAATTGCTGGATCTGGCTTCGCCGCTGGCCGAGTCGCCGATGGAAAGTGAAGCGCGGCTGGTGATGATCGACGGCGGCCTGCCCCCGCCCGTTCTGCAGTACGAGGTGGTGGATTTGCGGGGGCGCGTCTGGCGGCTCGACTACGCGTGGCCGGAATATCGGGTCGCCGCCGAATACGACGGCGTGGATTGGCACAGCGGGCCGGAGGCGTTCCGGCGGGACCGGTTCCGGACGGCCGCGCTTCAGGAGCTGGGTTGGACGATTGTGCCGGTCGTTTTCGAGGATGTCCGTTACCGGCCCGACGAACTGGTGCAGCGGCTCGACGCGCAGTTGGGGCGTGCGAAGGTGGCCTGAGCGCCCGCAAAATGCCAGGCGCACCGGCGTGTCGGTGTACCGACACGGGCGCTCGCGCGAGCGGAGGCTAGGGCTGCCCGTTGGCGCCGAACAGCAGCCCGCCGGTGCCGCCGGGGCCCGGCGCGCCATCGGTTGCTCCGGTCCCAGCGACGCCCCCGTTGCCGCCGATGCCGATCAGTACGGCGTTGCCGCCCGGGCCGCCATTTCCTCCCATAAGCCCGCCGAATCCGCCCGCCCCGCCCGTGCCACCGCTGCCGATGAGCCCGGCCGTCCCGCCGGCCCCACCGATCCCGCCGAATGGGCCCAGGATGCTGAGCCCGCCGATACCTCCGGCTCCGCCGGAGCCGAAGAGCATGCCGCCGACGCCACCGTGTCCACCGGGGCCGCCGCTGCCGGTGCTGGAGACTCCGCCTGCACCGCCACCACCGCCCGAGCCGATCAGCCCGGCGGCGCCGCCGGCGCCGCCGGTGCCGCCCATGCCGGTGCCCGTCGCAACGCCCCCGTCACCACCGGTTCCGCCGGAGCCGTGCAGCAGGCCGCCGGCCCCGCCGATGCCGCCCGCGCCGGCGGTGCCGGTGCTGGACTGTCCGCCGGCCCCGGCGGCCCCGCCGTTGCCGAACAACACGGCGTTGCCGCCGGCTCCGCCCAGGCCGCCGCTGCCGCCCAGGGCGGCTATCCCGCCCGGCCCGCCAAGCCCGCCGTTGCCGAAGAGTCCCGCGTTGCCGCCCGGCCCGCCGGCCCCGGCGTTGCCGGGGCTGGCGCCGCCGGGCCCGCCGGGCCCGCCGTTGCCGACCAGCAGCCCACCGGCCCCGCCGGCGCCTCCCGTCCCGCCGACCCCGCCCGCCCCACCGGCGCCGCCGTTGCCGAACAGCCCGCCGGGCCCGCCGGCGCCGCCGGGCACCCCGGCCGAAGTGCTGGCGCCGCCGTTGCCGCCGTCGCCGTACAACAGACCCCCGGGGCCGCCGGCCTGGCCCACCCCGGCGACCGTCGTCCCGTTGGCGCCGTTGCCGATCAGCGGGCGTCCGAACAGGGCCTGAGTGGGCGCGTTCACCGCGCCCAGCAGCTCCTGCTCCAGGGCCTGCAGCGGCGACGCGTTGGCGGCCTCGGTGGCGGCATAGGCCCCCGCACCCGCGGTCAAGGCCTGCACGAACTGGCCGTGGAACGCCGCCGCCCCGGCGCTGATCGCCTGGTATTCGGCGGCGTGCGCGCCCAACAGCGCCGCGACGGCCTGGGACACCTCGTCGGCGGCCGCGGCCACCAGCCCCGTTGTCGGGGCCGCCGCCGCGGCGCTGGCCGTGGCGATCGTCGAACCGATGCCGGCCAGATCCGTCGCCGCCGACTCGACCATTCCGGGTGCCGCGAAAACAAACGACATGGCGTGGCCTCCGCTCTCGTCGCGCTTTAGCCGCCGGTGCCCGGGCCGATGTTGCGGGCCGGGCGCGTCCGCAGGCCGTGCACGTAATCCTCTGGCGCACCGGCAATTTCGGCCGCGTCGGCCATCACCCCGAGGTAACGCGCCGACGGCAGGCCGCCCTCCCAGGCGTCCAGCACGTACAGCCACGCCAGCACCGGGTCGGTGGTGGTGTCCGACGAGATGCGTTCCACCCGGCAGCGGATCTTCTTGTGCACCCCGAACTCCGAGCCCTCCCAGCGGTCGAGGTTGTACTCGTCGGCCGGCGTCATGTCGTAGAGCACGACGAACACCTTCGAACCCGGGTCCTCGACAATCGTGGCCAGCGCGCCTTCCCAGCCGATGTCCTCGCCGCCGAACGTCAATCGCCACCCGTGCAGCCACCCCGTACCGGCCATCGGCGAGTGCGGTGCGCGCTTGAGCATCTGCTCGGGATCCATGTTCGACCCGTACGCGGCGTAGAGCGGCACGGGGAAAGCTTAAACGCCGCGCGCCCGCGCGCTATTCACCCGAGGGTTTCGCGGCGTCCATTAGGTTGGGAAACGTGGTGACCCGCATCGTGATCCTCGGCGGGGGGCCGGCCGGTTACGAAGCCGCGCTGGTCGCCGCGACCTCGCATCCGGACACAACTCACGTGACCGTGATCGACTCGGAAGGCATCGGCGGGGCGGCCGTGCTGGACGACTGCGTGCCGTCGAAGACGTTCATCGCCTCCACCGGGCTGCGCACCGAGCTGCGCCGGGCGCCGCGGCTGGGCTTCGACATCGACATCGACGACGCCAAGATCTCGTTGCCGCAAATCCACGCCCGGGTCAAGACGCTGGCCGCCGAGCAGTCGGCCGACATCAAGGCCCAGCTGCTCGGCATGGGCGTGCACGTGGTCGACGGCCGGGGCGAGCTCGTCGACTCCACGCCCGGCCTGGCCCGCCACTGCGTCAAGGCCACCGCCCCCGACGGCACCACCAGCGAGCACGACGCCGACGTCGTGCTGATCGCCACCGGCGCCAGCCCGCGGATCCTGCCGTCGGCCGAGCCGGACGGCGAGCGGATCCTGACGTGGCGGCAGCTCTACGACCTCGAGGCGCTGCCCGAGCACCTCGTGGTGGTGGGCTCCGGGGTCACCGGCGCCGAATTCGTCAGCGCCTACACCGAGCTGGGCGTGCAGGTGACCGTGGCCGCCAGCCGGGACCGGGTGCTGCCCTACGAGGACGCCGACGCCGCCCGGGTGCTCGAGGAATCCTTCGCCGAACGCGGCGTCAGGCTGGTCAAGAACGCCCGGGCCGAGTCGGTCACCCGCACCGACGCCGGGGTCCTGGTCACCATGACCGACGGGCGCACCGTCGAGGGCAGCCACGCCCTGATGACGATCGGGTCGACCCCCAACACGAGCGGCCTGGGCCTGGAGCGGGTCGGCATCGAGCTGGGCCGCGGCAACTACCTGCGGGTGGACCGGGTGTCGCGGACGTCGGTGGCCGGCATCTACGCGGCGGGCGACTGCACCGGGCTGCTGCTGCTGGCGTCGGTGGCGGCCATGCAGGGCCGCATCGCGATGTATCACGCACTCGGCGAGGGCGTCAGCCCGATCCGGCTGCGCACGGTGGCGGCGACGGTGTTCACCCGGCCCGAGATCGCCGCCGTCGGGGTGCCGCAGTCGATGATCGACGACGGCTCGGTGCCCGCCCGCACGATCATGCTGCCGCTGCGCACCAACGCGCGGGCGAAGATGTCGGGCCTGCGGCAGGGCTTCGTCAAGGTCTTCTGCCGCAAGTCCACCGGCGTGGTGATCGGCGGCGTGGTGGTGGCGCCGATCGCCTCCGAGCTGATCCTGCCGATCGCCGTGGCCGTGCAAAACCGCATCACCGTCAACGAGCTGGCGCAGACGCTGGCCGTCTACCCGTCGCTGTCCGGTTCCATCACCGAGGCCGCGCGCCGGCTGATGGCCCACGACGATCTGGACTGAAAGCCGCCCGAAAACCAACTAGCCTGGGTGCAGCCTTGCTACCGACGAGTAACCGATAGGAGCCCTTCGTCGTGACCGATTTGCCTGACGCATCCATGCTGGGGCCCGCGCAGCGCGCGGCGGCGTGGGAGCGGCTGGGCGCCGACCAGTTCGACGTGGTGGTCGTCGGCGGCGGCGTCGTGGGCTCCGGGTGCGCGCTGGACGCCGCCACCCGCGGGCTCAAGGTGGCGCTCGTCGAGGCACGCGATTTCGCCTCGGGCACGTCGAGCCGCTCGTCGAAGATGTTCCACGGCGGGCTGCGCTACCTCGAGCAGCTGGAGTTCGGCCTGGTGCGCGAGGCGCTCTACGAGCGGGAGCTGTCGCTGACCAAGCTGGCGCCGCACCTGGTCAAGCCGATGCCGTTCCTGTTCCCGCTGACGCACCGGGTCTGGGAACGCCCCTACACCGCCGCCGGAATCTTCCTCTACGACCGCCTGGGCGGCGCGAAATCCGTTCCGGCGCAAAAGCATCTGACCCGCGCCGGCGCGTTGCGGTTGAGCCCGGGCCTGAAGCGGACTTCGCTGATCGGCGGGATCCGCTACTACGACACCGTCGTCGACGACGCCCGCCACACCATGACGGTCGCGCGCACGGCCGCCCACTACGGCGCGGTGGTGCGGTCGTCGACCCAGGTGGTCGCGCTGCTGCGCGAGGGCGACCGGGTGACCGGCGTGCGGGTCCGCGACTCCGAGGACGGCGCGATCACCGAGGTCCGCGGCCACGTCGTGGTCAATGCGACCGGGGTGTGGACCGACGAGATCCAGGCGCTGTCCAAGCAGCGCGGCCGGTTCCAGGTGCGCGCGTCCAAGGGCGTGCACGTGGTGGTGCCGCGCGACCGCATCGTCAGCGACGTCGCGATCATCCTGCGCACCGAGAAGTCGGTGATGTTCGTCATCCCGTGGGGCAGCCACTGGATCATCGGCACCACCGACACCGACTGGGACCTCGACCTGGCCCACCCCGCGGCCACCAAGGCCGACATCGACTACATCCTGGGGACCGTCAACACCGTGCTGGCCACGCCTTTGACGCACGCCGACATCGACGGCGTGTACGCCGGGCTGCGCCCGCTGCTGGCGGGCGAGAGCGAGGAGACGTCCAAGCTGTCCCGCGAGCACGCCGTGGCCGTGCCCGCGCCCGGCCTGGTCGCGATCGCCGGCGGCAAGTACACGACCTACCGGGTGATGGCCGCCGACGCCATCGACGCCGCCGCCCAGTTCGTGCCGGCCCGGGTGGCGCCGTCCATCACCGAGAAGGTCAGCCTGCTGGGCGCCGACGGCTACTTCGCGCTGGTCAACCAGGTCGAACACGTCGCCACGCTGCAGGGTCTGCACCCGTATCGCGTGCGGCACCTGCTGGACCGCTACGGCTCGCTGATCGACGACGTCCTGGGCCTGGCGTCCGACGCCCCGGACCTGCTCAGCCCCGTCAAGGAGGCGCCGGGCTACCTGCGGGTGGAGGCCCGCTACGCGGTCACCGCCGAGGGGGCCCTGCACCTGGAGGACATCCTGGCCCGCCGGATGCGCATCTCCATCGAGTACTCGCACCGCGGCGTCGACTGCGCCCGCGAGGTGGCCGACGTGGTGGCGCCGGTGCTGGGGTGGAGCGCCGAGGACGTCGACCGCGAGGTCGCCAACTACACCGCCCGGGTGGAGGCCGAGATCCTGTCGCAGGCCCAGCCCGACGACGTCTCGGCCGACGAATTGCGGGCCAGCGCGCCCGAGGCGCGCGCGGAAATCCTCGAGCCGGTCCCGCTGAGTTGAGGCCGGCGCCGCTCCCGGTGCGCGACGGGCTCGGACCCGCGCGGGTGCGGCTGCGCGGTGGGCCGGTACTGGCGGAGCTGAACGCGCGGTTCGGTGTGGCCGACCGCGAGGTCGTCGACGCCGACGGGGTCGTGGTCGACGAGGCGACGGTGCTGCCGGCCGGTTCGTTTGTCTACCTGTATCGCGAACTGCGCGACGAGGTTCCGGTGCCGTTCTCGATGCCGGTACTTCACCGCGACGACGACATCGTGGTCGTCGACAAGCCGCACTTTTTGGCCACCATGCCGCGGGGGCGCCACGTCGCGCAGACCGCGCTGGTGCGGCTGCGCCGGGAACTGGAGCTGCCCGAGCTTTCCCCGGCCCACCGGCTGGACCGGCTGACGGCCGGGGTGCTGCTGTTCACGGCGCGGCGCGAGGTGCGCGGCGCGTACCAGACGCTGTTCGCCCGCGGCCTGGTGTCGAAGACCTATCTGGCGCGGGCGGCGGTCGACCCTGCGCTGGTGCTGCCGCGGGTGGTACGCAGCCGCATCGTGAAGCGCCGCGGGGTTTTACAGGCCGTCACCGAGCCGGGTGCGCCCAACGCGGAAACGCTGGTGGAACTGGTTTCTGACGGCCTGTATCGGCTGACGCCGCGCACCGGGCGCACCCATCAGCTGCGGGTGCACATGGCCTCGCTCGGGATACCGATCGACGGAGACCCGTTGTATCCCAACGTCATTGACGTGGCCGCCGACGACTTCAGCACGCCGCTGGGGCTGCTGGCGCAGCGCATCGAGTTCGACGACCCGCTGACCGGCGCGCGCCGCGAATTCGTCAGCCGCCGCGCTTGTCCCTGAGTGAACCAGAATTTGGTCGCCGACGTCCGGGGTGATGTCCCGAATGCTGCCGGCGGCGAGTGTGGCTACTGCCCGGGAGCCAGCCCCACAGCGGCATCTTGCGCGGCGGTGCGTAGCCGTTGGTCCCACACGGCGAAAACGGTGTCGTCGACCCCTAGGGCGAGGACGCTGGCAAGGTGGACCGCATCGGCGCCACGCAGCGCGTGCGCTGTGGCTAAGTGCCCGGCGTGGTGGGCAATATTCTCCGTCAGCTCCACCGCCCGAGTGGCTGCCCAGTACTCTTCCCACATCGCCTGGGCGTGGTGTTGTTCCTCGGCGCCCAAGCGGCCTGCACGGCCTGCGGCCGCCAGCGCTGCGCACACCTCTGGGTACGCCAACCGAGAAGAGACCGCGGCGTCGCAGCCATCCCATAGTGCCGCGGCAATGTCGCTGTCGTCCTCCTCAACGAGGAGTTTGACGAACGCGCTGCTGTCGAAGTAAACGATCGGCACGGGTCAGCGGCGTTGATCGCTCACCAGGTCAGAGACCGATCCCCGAGCACGCACTCGTGTTGCCCTGCGAGCCGTGGGCCGGTCCGCTGATCGAGGTCGACTCAGTACACCCTGCCGCGTCAGCTGCTCCAGCAGCGGAGCGGTGTCCACAGCCACCAGCCGGACTACCGGCGTTCCCCGATCGGTGACGACGACTTCCTCGCCGGCGCGCACCCGCTCGATCCAGTCCGCTAGCTCGGCCCGCAACGTACTCACCGCCACATGCATAAGGGAAGTGTACAACGGCAACATAGTTACTTGTACGTCGATGCCTAAGCGTTCTGGTTGAGTCTGCGCCGCATCTCGGTATGCGCCAGTATTGGCGAGACCTTCAGAGCCTGGAGCGGTGGACCCGCTTCGAACCGCACAAGCTGCGGTGGCAGGGTTTTCTCAAAGACTCCGGCGGAACAGGCTTTTGGCATGAGACATACTTCATGAGCGGCGGCATGGAGGCGATCTACGACGATGTCGAGCCGCTGATTGGCTTCGCCCGTTTTGCTCCGAGCGAAACCGCTCGCGGCGCGATGTTCTCGGCGCGCCGGAGGGCAGGCCACGGGAAGCAGCCGACGGTTCAGCCGGTGATCCTCGAGGCGGACTACTACTCGAGCTAACGTTCCGTGGGTGGCGCGACCACGAACTGCCCAACGGCACCGTCATCTGGTCGCTGCCCGGCGGGCGTCCCTATGTCGCCACCTCGCAGCGCGATGATGCCCCGGCGCCTCAACGACCCAGCTACCGGCGTGAACACCGGGAAACCGGGTAGCCCGTCGCCATGGACATCACCGTGACCTTCGTCGGCAACGCCACCACGCTGATCGCCGCCGGCGGGCTGACGCTGTTGACCGATCCGAATTTCCTGCACCGCGGACAGCACGCCTACCTGGGCTATGGGCTGGTATCCAAGCGCCTCCACGAGCCGGCCCTGAGCATCGACGAGCTCCCGCCGCTCGACGCCGTGGTGCTGTCGCACATGCACGGCGACCATTGGGACCGGGTGTCGCAACGGGGCCTCGACCACGGCCTTCCGGTCGTCACCACCCCGCACGCGGCCAAGCGGCTGCACCACCGCGGCTTCGGCCAGGCGGTCGGCCTGCCGACCTGGCAGCGCCACACGATCATCAAGGGCACCACCACGCTGCACGTCACGTCACTGCCCGGGCGGCACGCGCCGGGGTGGGCGCAGCGGCTGCTGCCGCCGGTGATGGGCACCATGCTGGAATTCGTCTCCGCCGACGAGTCGGTCCGCCGCCTCTATGTCTCGGGCGACACCCTGCTCGTCGAGGAACTCCACGAGATTCCGGAGCGCTTCGACGCGATCGACGCGGGCGTGCTGCACCTCGGCGGGACCCGGCTGCCGGCCGGGCGGCGGCTTCCGTTCGGGCTGACGGTAACTATGGACGGACGGCAGGGCGCGGAACTGGTGGCGGCGCTCGCGTTGCCGGAGGTGATCCCGGTCCACTTCGACGACTACGGCGTCTTCGCCTCACCGCTGGCCGACTTCGTCGGCGAGATGCAGCGCCGCGGCCTGGCCGAGCGAATCGTCAAGCTGGAGCGCGGCGCCTCGGTCACCGTGTAAGGGTTCTCCCTGCTCAACGAAGCGTGCGTATCGCTTCGCCCGCCAGCGCCACCGGTATATCGTTCGTCTCATCCGTTACCAACGGGGGAAGGATCCGGTACGTGGGGCGCCGACGCGCAATGTTTTCGCTATTGTCGCGGCGCGGTCAACGCGACGTTCCGGGGTCGTTCCCCGCATAGGGGATGTGAGATGTCATGGATTTGCTAGCGCTGCCCCCGGAGGTGACCTCCACCCTCATGCACTCGGGGCCCGGAGCCGGCTCGCTGATCGAGGCGTCGGCCGCGTGGCAGCGCGTGGGCACCGAGTTGGAGAACACGGTCAGCACGTACACCTCGGTGGTGAACGCGCTGATGGAGTCGTGGAGCGGCCCCTCGTCGACGGCGATGCTGCAAGCCGTCCAGCCCTACATCACCTGGCTGCGCGGCACCGCGCAGCAGTCACAGCTGATGGCGTCCTCGGCGCAGGCCGCCGCGACGGCGTTCAACGCCGCGCGCTCGGCGGTGGTCCCGCCCGCCGCGGTCAGCGCCAACCGGACGCGGCTGTCCCAGTTGATCGCCACCAACCGGTTCGGCAGCAACCTTCCGGCCATCGCGGCGACCGAGGACGAGTACCAGGCCATGTGGGCGACCAACTCCGCGGCCCTGACGCGCTATCAGGCGGCCTCGACGCAGGCCACCGAGCTGCCGGGCTTCTCCTCGCCGCCGCCGATCGCCGACCCCGCCGCGACGGCCGCGCAAGCCACCGCCGCACCGGCCGCCGCCGCCCCGGCGGCATCGACCCCGATCGGGGACTTCCTGACGTCGGTCCTGAGCACCCCGTTGGGCTTCGACCCCAACCAGGGTTGGTTCGGGCTGGCGAATACCTATGCCAACCAGTTCATCTCGTCCGGCTTCCCCATCAACCTGCTCAGCTACGTCGCGCAGAGCACGTCGGCGCAGGCCCTGCAGAGCGTGGGCAGCGACGTCGGTCAGGGCCTGGCCGAGGGGGAGTCGGCGCTCGGGGCGTCGGAGATCGGCCTCGCCAGTGCGATCAAGGGCATGGGATCGGCGCCGGCCGCGTCGCTGGGCGTCGGCGTGTCCCTGGGAAAGCTGACCGCGCCGCCCGCCGTGGTGGGACTGTTACCGGCCGCCCAAACGCCGGTCCAGCTGGCGTCGGCGGCGTCACCGCTGGATGCCGGGGACGCCGGGTTCGGCATGCTCCCGCCGTTGATGCCGCCGCCCATCTCGGCGGGTAGTGGCTGGCGAAAGCGCAAGCAGCCCAAGGCCGAGGAACTCGAAATCGGCAAGCAGGTCAAGGGTTCGGTGATCCACCCGCCCCCGTCAGCAGGATAGAGCCGGCCCGACGTCATGGATTTTCAGACGTTGCCCCCCGAGGTCACCGCGGCGCTGATCCACTCGGGGCCGGGCGCGGGGTCGCTGATCGAGGCCTCCGCGGTGTGGCAGCGGCTGGGCATCGAGGTGGAGGACGCTCTGCCCAACTACGCAACGGTGCTGTCGTCGCTGACCGAGGCCTGGCAGGGCCCGTCCTCGCGGGCGATGATGGCGGCCGTCGACCCCTACGTCACCTGGCTGAGCACCACCGCGCACCAGTGCGAGCAGCTCGCCAACTCGATGCGTGTCGTCGCCACGGCATTCGAATTAGCCAGCCGCACAGTCGTTTTCCCCGTGCAGGTCAGCGCCAACCGGACCCGGCTGGCGCGGCTGATCGCCAGCAACTGGCTCGGGACCAACAGCGTGGCGATAGCCGAGACCGACGCCCAGTACGAAGGCATGTGGGTGAACAACTCGGCGGCGATGTATCGCTACGCGGCGACGTCGGCGCAGGCCACCCGGCTGCCGCAGTTCGCGTCGCCGCCGGCGATCGCCAATCCGGCTGCGGCGGGCGCGCAAGCCGGCGCCGCGTCCGCAGCCGCGGCCACCCCGGCGGCATCCACACCCCTGGGCGACTTCCTGACGTCGATCCTCGACAGCCCCGGCGGCTTCAACCCCCACGACGGCTGGTTCGGATTGGCCAATACCTACGCCAATCAGTTCATCGCCAGCGGGTTCCCCATCAACATGCTCAGCTACCTGGCGCAGAGCAATACCGCGCAGGCGCTGCAGAACGTCGGCAGTACCCTGGGCCAGGGCCTGAGCGAGGGCGCCTCGGCCCTGTCGGCGGCCGGCGCGGACCTGGCCGGCGCGGTCAGGTCCGTCGGCTCGGCGCCGACGGCGGCGGTGGGCGTCGGGGTTTCGATGGGCAGGCTGATCATGCCCCCCGCCGCGGTCGGGATGCTGACCGCTTCCCAGACGCCGGTGCAGCTCGCCTCGGCGGTATCCCCGCTCGCCGCAAGCGAATCCGGGTCGCCCTTCATGCCGCCGCCGATGATGCCGCCGGTGACGCCGCGCGACAAGCGCAAGCGCGAGGGCCGCGACTATGACGACATCGAATACGGGCTGGAGCTCAAGGGCACCTTCATGACCCGCCCGCCCTCGGCCGGTTGAAGCCGAAAGTCACTGCGTCAAGCGTTGAATCGAGTGGTGCTTAGGGTTGACGCACTAGCCCGCGGGTGCAACGATTGCCGTTGCAAGCACCTCGCTAGGTGAGGCGTCTGCACGGACACAGGCCACTGACCTCGAACGTCGAAAGACGCCCAGGGTCAGGACAGCTTTTCCCGGATTAAGGGTTGAGCCCAAGTGGCTTTCGGCTCCATCGAGCCGGATACGCCGTGTGGTGCCGAAGCTCTGACGAGAGGGGTGCGGCGCCCGGGCGTTGTCACCCGGGTCCTTCTCCCCGGCATGCACTGTATGGCATCCCCGTGTGCCCTGGCTGTAAGGAGGTGAGAGCGAAATGAGTCCCGACGACAGTCCGTATTCCAGATCGACCATTTCGTTGCGAACCGAACCAGGCACCGTTCCGGCAGCCTGAACGGCTCACCTCGACACCTCTCGTCCGCAAAGTAGTCGGCAGCTCGACGTCCGGTTGCGTTGCGGTCAGAAGCCCTATGTCGCTTTCGATTTCGTGGTCGCAGGCTTTGCCGCGCCCAATTTGTCAGGAGAACTCCCATGAATTTTGTCACCGCCCGGCCGGAATCGCTGGCCGCAGCCGCGACCCGCCTGCAGCAGATCGGCTCCACGCTGGCCGCCCAGCACGCCGCCACCGCGGCCCCGATGACCGGCGTAGTGCCCGCGGCCGCCGATGAGGTGTCGCTGGTGACCGCGGCTAAGTTCGCCGTGCACGCCCAGACGTTCCAGACACTGGGCGCTCAAGCCGCCGCGATGCACGAGCTGTTCGTCTCCACCTTGGAGACCAGCGCCGGATCGTATGCGGCCACCGAGGCGGTCAACGCCGCCGCGACCCGCTGAGCGCTCGAGGAGCGAGCGATGATCGACTTCGCGGCGCTGCCGCCGGAAATCAACTCGGCCAGAATGTATTCGGGGCCGGGATCGGCGCCGATATTGGCCGCCGCTTCGGCCTGGAACACCATGGCCGCCGAAATGCGTTCCGCCGCAGCTTCTTACGGCTCGGTGATCGCCGAGCTGACCGGCCAGGGCTGGTTCGGCCCGTCGTCGCTGTCGATGTTGGCGGCGGCTACACCGTACGTCGAGTGGCTGAGCAACACCGCCACCCAGGCCGAGCAGACTGGCACACAAGCCCACGCGGCCGCGACCGCGTACGAGGCGGCGTTCGCCATGACCGTGCCGCCCGTGGTCGTCGCGGCGAATCGCGCCCAGCTCGCGATGCTGGTCGCGACCAACGTCTTCGGGCAGAACACCCCCGCCATCGCGGCCACCGAGGCCCAGTACGCCGAGATGTGGGCGCAGGACGCCGCCGCGATGAACGGCTACGCCGGCGCCTCGGACGTCGCATCGGCGTTGTCACCGTTCAACACGCCACAGTCCGCCGCCAGCGCCGGTGGAATCGCCAACCAGGCCAACGCCGTTGCGCAGGCGGGCCAAACACCCGCGGGCACCGGCGGATCGGCGCTGTCGTGGCTGGAAAGCCTGCTCGCGACCGGTTCGGACCCGTCCTCCCCGTTCTACAACCTGGCGCAGTTGGTGAACGGAGGCTCCGGATCGTCGCTCTACAGCTTCTTCAATTCCAATTTCGTCAGCACCGGCATCGTCAACGGGGCGCTCGCCGGTGGCCCGTTCAACCCGGAATTCATCCTGCAGACCATCGCCGGGTTCAACTTCATGTTCGGCAAAGGAGCCGCTACCGCGGGCATGGCGGCGGCGAACGCCGCTGTCCCCGCCTCCGGCGTGCTGGCCTCCGCCGGGTTGCCCGGAGCGGGTGCCGCCGCGATGGGCCATGCGCGGCTGGTGGGGGCGCTGTCGGTGCCGGGAACCTGGGCGTCGGCGGCCAACGTGAGCCCCGCCGAAGCGGCGCTGCCGGCCACCGGCCTCGACATCGGCTCGGGCGGGCCCGGCGGGCCGGGGGCCTACACGCCGATCGTGGGCGCGGGCCGCAGGCTGCGCCGGGCCATCCCCAAATACGGGTTCCGCCCCGTCGTGATGCCGCGGCCGTCGGCCGCCGGATAAGAGACTCGAGGAAACCACCATGATCGACTTTGCGGTATTCCCACCGGAAATCAACTCCGCCCGGATGTACTCCGGTCCCGGCTCGGCGCCCATGCTGTCCGCGGCCGCCGCATGGAACACGATGGCCGCCGAAATGCGTTCGGCGGCCGCGGAATACGACGCGGTGATCGCCGGGCTGACCGGCGAAGGCTGGTTCGGTCCATCGGCGATGTCGATGGTGGCCGCGGTTGCGCCGTACCTCGAGTGGCTGAGCGCCACCGCCGCCCAGGCCGAGCAGGCCGGCTCCCAGGCCAACGCGGCCGCGGCCGCCTTCGAGCAGGCGTTCGCCGTGACGGTGCCCCCCGCGGCGATCACGGCCAACCGGGACCAACTGTCAAACTTGTTGGCCACCAACGTTTTCGGTCAAAACACCGCGGCGATCGCGGCCACCGAAGCCCAATACGGGGAAATGTGGGCCCAGGATGCCGCCGCGATGAACGGCTACGCCGGCGCCTCGAGCGCGGCGACACAGTTGACACCGTTGAGCGCGCCGAACTCCGGCGGCGCATCGGGCGGCGGTGCGGCCAAGCAGGCCAACGCGGTCAGCCAGGCGGCCACCACGCCGGCGGGCACCGCGCAGTCGACGGTGTCGTCGCCGTTTTCGAACGTGCTGGGTCAACTCGAAGAGGTGATCGCGCCGGGTTCGAACCAGGACAAGACCGGGCTGGCCGGGATCCTCAACGACCTCAGCGGGTCCAACGGCGCGCTGCTGGGGGGCTCGCTGTCCAATGCGTCGATCGGCAACTTCACCAACGCGTTCACCACCAGCGGCTTGCTGAACCCGACGTCGATGATCGACTCGGCAACCGCGTTCAGCTTCCTCGAGCCGGGGTCCAACGCGCTGGGCGGCGCGTCGGAGACGTCGAGCGTGGCCGCGCTCGGCCAGCCGGTGACGCTGGCTTCGGCGCGGATGGGGAGCGCAAACCTGGTCGGGGCCCTGTCGGTACCGCCGAGCTGGAGCGGTTCCGAGGCGGCGATCAGCCCGGCCTTTGCGACGACCCGCATCGGGGCGGGCGCCTACCAGAGCCTGAGCGGCACCGAAATGGTGATGCAGGACGTCGGACCGATGGGCATCCCGGGCGCGCCGTTGGGGGGGATGGCCGACGCGGCCGACGACGAGTTCAGCGCCCCCGTCTACGGATTCCGCCCCCGCGTCTTGGGCCGCCCGCCGGCCGCGGGTTGACCTGAATCGACGCCGAAAGTCACTGCGGCGCTTGGCCGGCCGGCACCCCGGACAGGCCGGCCGAAATGCCCCGGTCGATCTGGTCCGCGACGGAGGACCCGTCGCTGGAAACCGTTTGCGAGCAGGCGCAGCTCAATTCGTTGAAGACGCTGGGGTCGGCGCCGGCCGGTGCGGCCCCCGCCAGCGCGGCGCCGACCGCAAGGGCCGCGCCGACAAGGAGTTTCGGTGCCACCCCGAAATTTTAGGCAGCCGATTGTCGCGTCCCCGCAAGCGCGGCGTTGCGATTTCGTTAAGACGCGTGCTTCGGGCAGTACGCGCGGATGCTCGCGCCGACGAAGTAGCCGGCGTGGTAGCCGTCCAGATCGGTGTTGCCCATGACGGTCTGGGCGACTTGGCTCGGGGTCTTGCCGATGTCGAGTTCGTCGCAGACCTCGTGGCCGGCGACGACGGCCTGCTCCGGGGTGCCGAAGTGGATACCCTTGGCGTTCAACGCCGCCAGGAACGCGTCGTCGCTGGCGTCGGCGTGCGCGATCGGGACCACCGCCACCGCCAGGGGGGCGAGTGCGGCCGTCAGGACACGGGCGCTTCGCATGTCGCATCCTCCCTCGCGGCGCAGTCGGCACTCAGCTTCGCACAATGCGACCAGGGCTGAATTGCAATCGCGGCAACTGCCGCAAAGGGATGGGCGTTGAGCCGTTACGACGGGACGTCGGCGTACTGCGGGCAGTAGGCGCGCTCGGCGAGGGCGACGAAGAACCCGGAGTGGTCGCCGTCCAGGGTGCTGCTGTTCATCACGTCCAGCGCGATCTGATCCTGGGTCTTGCCCATGTCGAGCTGGTGGCAGACGAGGTGGCCGGCCGCGATCGCGGACGCCGGCGCCTCGTGGGCGATGCCGTTGGAGTGCAGCACCGAGATGAACGCGTCATCGGTGCCGTCGGCGTGAGCGGCCGGGGCCAGTGGACCAAGAAGCGCGACCGCCGGAACGAATCCGGCGGCCAACACCGACAACAGGGGGCGGAGCCTGCGCGTACGGGTGTTCGGCATGCCTGCAGACTCGCCCACAAAGGTTGCGAGCAGGTTACGGCTGTGCATCGTGTAATGGTCGCGGACGTTTCCAACACCGCAAATAATTAGAAACATCGCGACATTAAATCGGCGCGCGGTCTGCGCGATCGGCCCGCCTCCCGCGATCCACGGCCGCGCTCGGTAGCTTGACGGCATGCCGTATACGCGCTGGTTGTCGCTCGCCATGCTGGCGATGTGCCTGGTGGGGTGTGGTGCGCGTCACGTGGCGGCGGCCGGCGCCCGGGACCTGTCCGGCACGTTGCGGTCCGGCGGCATGGACCGCACCTACGCGCTGCACCTGCCGCCCGGCGATCCGGTCGGGCTGGTGCTCAGCCTGCACGGGGGCGGCGGCACCGGCAACGGCCAGCGCGGCCTGACCGACTTCGACACCGTGGCCGACGCCCACGGCCTGGTGGTGGCCTATCCCGACGGCTACGACAAGAGCTGGGCCGACGGGCGGGGGGCGTCGCCGGCCGACCGCCACCACGTCGACGACGTCGGGTTCCTGGTAGCGCTGGCGGGCAAGCTGCAAAGCGACTACCACATCGCGCCGGGGCATGTCTTCGCCACCGGGATGTCCAACGGGGGCTTCATGTCCAACCGGCTGGCGTGCGACCGCGCCGACGTCTTCGCCGCGATCGCGCCGGTGGCGGGCACGCTGGGCTCGGGCGTGGCCTGCCATCCGTCGCGCCCGGTGGCCGTGCTGGCCGCGCACGGAACCGCCGACCCGCTGGTGCCGTTCAACGGCGGGAAGGTGCGCGGCCGCGGCGGGGTCAGCCACGCGATCGCGGCCACCAGCATGGTGGACACGTGGCGCTCGGCCGACGGCTGCCAGGGCGACCCGTCGTCGCAGGTGTTACCCAACGTCGGGGACGGCACCGTCGTCCACCGCTTCGATTCCACCGCGTGCGCGGCGCCCACCGCGGTGGTCTTCTACCAAATCGACAACGGCGGGCACACCTGGCCGGGCGGCAAACAGTATCTGCCCCAGGCGATCATCGGGCGCACCTCGCGCGCCGTGGACGCCTCGGAGGTCATCGCCCAGTTCTTCCTCGCCCACGCCCGCGACTAGCGGTACGCGGGGCAGTACGCGGCGATGGCCGCGCCGACGAAGTACCCGGCGTGATAGCCGTCCAACTGGCTGTTGGTCATCACCTCGTTGGCGATGTCCGGCTTCTGCTTGCCCATGGCCAGTTCCTGGCAGACCTCATGCGCCGCGGTGAGCGCGGCCTGCGGCGATGAGAAGTCGATGCCCCGGGCCTTCATCGCGTTCAAAAAGGTGTTGTCCATGGCGTCGGCGTGCGCGGCCTGGCCGGGCCCTCCCGCGACGCCGAGCAGCGCCAGGGCCACGGCTAGGCCGGCCAGCAGCGCACGGGGGGTCACCCCGCGATCATCGCACGCCGGGCACCGGCGCGCGAAAGTTCGCTCAACGCTGGCACGACGGGCACCAGTACGTCACCCGCTCGCCGCCGTCGTCGTAGCGGATGCGGGTGCCGCAGCGACGGCAGGGCTGCCCGGCGCGCCCGTACACCCACAGCTGCCGGCCGTGCCGGGTGTCGCCGGTGGTGCAGCGGTTCCAGCGGAACCGGTTGACCCACAGCATGTCTCGGGCGCGGGACACCAGCCGGCGCGGATCGGTGACCTCGACGACCGGCGCGGTGGGCAGGTGGCCGGCGACGAAACACAGCTCGTTGCAGTAGACGTTGCCGATGCCGGCCAGCACCCGCTGGTCCAGCAGCGCCTCGCCGAGCGGGCGGTCCGGGCGCGCGGCCAGGTTGGCCGCGGCCCGCACCGGGTCCCAGTCCGGTCCGAGCAGGTCGGGCCCCAGGTGCGCGACGGCGTCGCCGTCGCGGTCGCGCTCGAGGATCTCCAGCACCCCCAGGTCGACGCCCACGGCGCGAACGCCGCTGGCTTCCAGCACGATCCGCGCCCGGTGGTCCACCTTCACCGGCCGCTTGCCGACCCGCCAGCTGCCGTCCATCTTCAGGTGCGAGTGGATGCTGGCCGGCCCGACGCGGATGAACAGGTGCTTGCCGCGGCTGAGCGCCTCGTCGACCACCTGCCCGGTCAGGTCGACGGTGGCGAACCGCGGCACCCGGACGTCGCAGCGCGTCAGCGTGCGCCCGGCCAGGTGTTGGCGCAACATGGCCGCGGTGTGCCAGACGGTGTCACCTTCGGGCATGGTTCACCGCAACCGCATCCCCCGTGGGGTCCGGGCGAATCCGGCTTCGGAAAGCGCGGTGAGCGCCGCCTGCGGCGCGCCCGGCTGCAGCGCCGGCGTCCCGTCGACGCGTTCGACCAAGATCGACGCGACCCGGCGGGTGGCGACCAGCTCGGCCAGCGCCCCCGCCGCCGCCCGGTCGGCGGCGGGGTCGTCGGTGAACGTCAGCAGCGAGCGCCCGCCCCGCTCCAAAAACCAGGCCAGCCCGCCGTCCACCAGCACCACGAGCGCGCCCGCCTTGCGGCCGGGCCGGGCCCCCGGGGCCTCGGTATCCCCGTTGGCTGCCGGCCAGGGCAGGGCGGCGCCGTACGGGTTGGCCGGGTCGGCGGCGGCCAGCGCGACGGCCCGGTACTCCGGTCGCTCCGGGTCGATCCCGTCGCTGTAGCTGCGCAGCCGGTCGACGGTGGACGCGACGGCGAACTGGGCGCCACCGAGCGACTCGACGAAATAGCCGCGCTGGCACCGGCCGGCCTCCTCGAAGGTGCTCAGCACCTTGTACAGGGTGGCGAAGCCGCCCGGCACGCCCTCGTTGGCCACGGCGCCCCTGGTGAGCACGCCGTGGCGGGCCAGCAGCAGCTCGGCCTGGTAGTGCGCGCGCACCGTGGAATCGGGCTCCGGGGCCGGCAGCGCCGACCACCGCCCGGCCACCGCCGGGTCGGCGCTGCGGTGCTGGGCGTGCGCGACGGCGTAGCGGCTCAGCCGCGGCGGCCGGTGCGTGCGGTGCGCCGGCTGGGACCGCTTGCGGGCGCCCGCGCCGGCCAGCACCGCGCGCACCGGCGCGAACGTGTCGCCGGTGACCCAGCCGGCCCAAATCAGTTCCCACAGCGCCTCTTTGAGCGCGGCTTCGGTGATGCCGTCCTGGCCGAGCTGGCGGAAGAAATACGCGCCGCCGCCGGCCAGCGTGTCCAGGATCGCGCGGTGCACGTCGGTGAGGTCGAGCGCGGCGGGCCCGGCGAGGGTCGGCGGCGCGGAGTCGCTGGCGTGCAGCGCGATCCAGCCGTCGCTGCCCGAGATCGATCCGGCGCCCGACCAGGTGACCTCGCCGCTGGCCAGCAGCTCGTCGAGCAGCGCGGGGGAGTAGTCGCGGACCCGCGGGGCCAGCACCAGCGGTTCGAGCGCCGACGCCGGCATCCGCACGCCGGCCAGCTGGTCGATCGCGGCGGCCAGGCCGTCGAGACCGGACGTGGCGCCGGCGCCCACGTGGTGCCAGGCCGGCAGGAACCGCCCGTAGGCGGCGGTGCTCACCGGCTCCACCTGCGCTCGCAGCGCCGCCAGCGACCGTCGCCGCAGGATGCGCAGCACGTCGGCGTCGCACCACTGCTCGCCCGCGCCCGGTTCGGCGCTGGCCTCGGCCGTCACGAAGTCGCCGCGCACCAGCCGGTCGTCGGCGGCGAGCCGGCCGAGCACGTCGGCCGTCACCCGCAGGCCCAGGCCGAACCTGCCGGCGGCCTCGGCCGTGGTGAACGGCGTGTGGGTGCGGGCGTAGCGGCCCAGCAGCTCGCCCAGTGGGTCGGCCACCGACTCGGTGAAGGCGGCCGGCACGCCCGGCGGGACCGCGGCGCCGACCCCGTCGCGCAGCCGCCCGATGTCCTCGACGGCCACCCACCAGCTGCGGCCGGCGAACGACACCGTCAGCGCGCGCCGGGCCGCGCGCAGCCCCTCCAGCCAGCCGCCGACCTCCGCGCCGGCGGCCCGCGCGGCGACCTCGTCCTCGGTCAGCGGGCCCAGCAGCCGCAGCAGGTCCGCGACGCCCTCGGCGTCGCGCGCGGCCCGGTCGTCGGACAGGTGCTGCAACTGCCGGCCCGTCGCGGCGATGACGTCCGGGTCGAGCAGCTCGCGCAGCTCCACCCGGCCGAGCAGCTCGGCGAGCAGCGTGCTGTCCAGCGACAGCGCCGCGGCCCGGCGCTCGGCCAGCGGGGTGTCGCCCTCGTACATGAACGCGCCGACGTAGCCGAACAGCAGCGACGCCGCGAACGGGGAGGGCCGCGCCGTCTCGGTCTCCACCACCCGCACCCGGCGCTGGGCGATGCCGGCCATCAGCCCGGCCAGCGCCGGGACGTCGTAGACGTCCTGCAGGCATTCGCGGATGGTCTCCAGCACGACCGGGAAGTCGGGGTACTTGCGCGCCACGTCCAGCAGCTGGGCCGCGCGCTGGCGTTGGTGCCACAGCGGCGAGCGCTTTCCCGGATGCCGCCGGGGCAGCAGCAGCGCGCGGGCCGCGCACTCGCGGAACCGCGACGCGAACAACGCCGAGCCGCCCACCTCGGCGGTGACGATCGGGTCGATCTCGTCGGCATCGAACACGAAAAGGTCCGCGCCAGGAGGGGACTCATCCAAAGTGTCGGGCAATCGCACCACGATGCCGTCGTCGGAGGCCGTCGGCTTTTCGTCGATGCCGTAGCGCTCGCGCAGCCGGCGGCCGACCGCCAGTGCGAGCGGCCCGTGCACGCGCAGGCCGTGCGGCGAGTGGAGGATCACCCGCCAGTCGCCCAGCTCGTCGCGGAACCGCTCGACCAGCAGCGTGGTGTCGGTCGGGACGACCCCGGCGGTGCCGCGCTGCTCGTCCAGCAGTCCCCACAGGTTGTCGGTGGCGTACGCGTCGAAACCCAAAGCGGCGCAACGCTTGTCGAACTCCTCGCGGTTCAGCGCGGCCAGCTCGCCGGTGAACGCGCCCAGCGCGGCGCCGAGCTCGGCGGGGCGGCCGACGTCGTCGCCGCGCCAGAACGGCAGGCGGGCCGGCTGCCCGGGCGCCGGGATCACCAGCACCCGGTCGTGGGTGATCTCGGTGATGCGCCAGCTGGTGGCGCCCAGCGATATCACGTCACCGGGCCGCGACTCGTAGACCATCTCCTCGTCGAGTTCGCCTACCCGCGAAGGCTTTTCGGAATCGGTGGCGAGGTAGACGGTGAACAGCCCGCGGTCGGGGATGGCGCCGCCGGAGGTGACGGCCAGCCGCTGCGCGCCGGGCCGCGCGGTCAGCGTCCCGGCATCGCGGTCGTAGACCAGGCGCGGACGCAGCTCGGCGAATTCGGTGGACGGGTACTTGCCGGACAGCAGGTCCAGGGTGGCCTCGTACACGCTGCGCGGCAGCGTCGCGAACGGGGCGGCGCGCCGCACGGTGTCGAACCACGCTTCGGCGTCCAGCGGCTCCAGGGCGGCCGCGGCCACGGTCTGTTGCGCCAGGATGTCCAGCGGGTTGGCGGGCACCCGCATCGTCTCGATCTGGCCGGCGAGCATGCGCTGCACCGTGACCGCGCACCCGATCAGGTCGGTGCGGTGCTTGGGGAACAGCACGCCCTGCGACACCTCGCCCACCTGGTGGCCGGCCCGCCCGATGCGTTGCAGGCCGCTGGCCACCGACGGCGGCGCCTCCACCTGGATCACCAGGTCCACGGCGCCCATATCGATGCCCAGTTCCAGGCTGGAGGTGGCCACCACCGCCTTGAGCAGCCCGCGCTTGAGGTCCTCCTCGACCAGGGCGCGCTGCTCCTTGCTGACCGAACCGTGGTGGGCGCGGGCCAGGATCGGCTCGGCGCCGTAGGTCTGGCCGCTGCCCATGAGGTGCGCGGGGGCGCCGCCGGCCACCTTCGGGTTGGCGTCGGTCGACAGCGCCACCCCGCAGCGTTCGGCGTGGATCTCGTTGAGCCGGGCGGTGAGCCGCTCGGCCAGCCGCCGCGAGTTGGCGAACACGATGGTCGAGCCGTGGGCTTCGATCAGGTCGACCAGGCGCGCCTCGACGTCGGGCCAGATCGAATTGTTGGCCAGGTTGGCCATGTCGGGCACCGGCACGGCGACCGCGAGCTCGATGGTCTCGGCCGACGGCGGCGCCACGATCGTGGTGGGCGACTGCCCCGAGAGGAACCGCGCCAGCTCCTCGGGCGGGCGCACCGTCGCCGACAGCCCGATGCGCTGCGCGGGCTTGCCCTCCCGCAACGCGTCCAGCCGCTCCAGCGACAGGGCCAGGTGCGCGCCGCGCTTACCGCCGGCGATGGCGTGGATCTCGTCGACGATGACGGTCTGCACGCCGGCGAGGGTCTCCCGCGCGGCCGAGGTGAGCATCAAGAACAGCGACTCGGGGGTGGTGATCAGCACGTCGGGCGGGTGGGCGATGAGCTGGCGGCGGGCCGCCGGCGGGGTGTCGCCGGAGCGGACGCCGACGCTGATGTCGGGCGGCGGCAGGCCACGGCGCTCGGCGATCCTGGTGAGCCCCGCCAGCGGGGTGCGCAGGTTGCGCTCGACGTCGACGGCCAGCGCCTTGAGCGGCGACACGTAGAGCACCCGGGTGCCCGACGGGCGCTCGCCCGCGCCGGCCAGACGATCCAGGGCCCAGAGGAACGCGGCGAGCGTCTTGCCGGACCCGGTGGGGGCGATCACCAGGGTGTTGGCGCCACCGGCGATGGCCTCCCACGCCTCGGCCTGCGCGGTGGTGGGGGCGGCGAAGGTGCCGCGGAACCACTCGCGGGTGACCGCGCTGAACCGGCCCAGCGGGTCAGGATTGCTCACGCAACCATGGTGCCAACGGGTACCGACATGCGCTCAGAGTTGCGCGGTGGCCATCGTCTCGGCGAGGTCCGGCGGGATGTTCGGGATGCGGACGATGGCGTCCAGCAGCGCGTGCGCGCAGGCGTCGGCGAGCCCGTCGGCGTCGGTCGTCGGGTCCATGATCCGCTGCCGGCAGATCTCGAAGGTCAACGCCAGCCAGCCGTGCAGGATCACCCGCAGGTGCCGTTCCACTTCGGGCCGAAGCTTCCGCTCCGGGGTCGAGCTCACCAATTCCTCGATGCGGCCCATGATGTGTTCCATCTGGCGGTTCTTGGCGTCGTCGCTGACCCCGAGCAGCACCGGGTCGGAACGGCCCAGGCCGACGTACGCCGCCCACGCGGACTCCGGGTGCTGTTGCTGGTAGGCCATGTAGGCCAGCACGCCCAGCTTGAGCTCCTCGAACATCGTCAAACCGGCGGGCCGCAGCTCGTTGGTGGCCTCGTGCAGCCGGTCGGCCTCGTCCTGCACCACCGCCGCGAAGAACGCCCGCTTGTCCGGGAAGTAGTGGTACATCAGGGCGCGGGACACCCCCGCCCGCTCGGCGATCTCGTCGATGCGGACGTCGTCGTACGGCCGCTTCCCGAAAACCTCCGCCCCCAGAGCTAGCAACTCGGCTCGGCGGTCCTCAGGGGATAACCGCCTCCTGGCTGTTGCCATGTGTCAGATAGTACTCACGGGGGACCGCGCGCAATTGAAACAGGGATTATCCACCGGATCGGCCCGCCGGACCCGGCGCGTCAGTCCGCTTTGATGCGGCGCACGCAATACCGGAATGCGTACCACGAGATCTCCGCCTGCAGGTTCGCCTTGTCCAGGTAGCCCTGCCAATCTTGGCGCCGAAAGCCCCGGGCGATCGAGATCATTCCGTCGGAACGGATGATGCGGTGCCAGCCCGCCAGCCGGGCGATGACGGGGAAGCCGTAATACGGGAACGAATGGCGGTGCAGGTCTGCGATGTGCCAGCCGTATACCGAATTCGTTTCGAACCAGGACAACAGCTCGACGACGTCCTTGTCGCCGAGGTGATGGGCGACCTGCGAGCTGACAATGAAATCCACCGGACGTTCCGGTTGGTAGGAAAAAACGTCGCCGGTCCGGTATTCGATCGCCATTTGCGGCGGCGTGGCGCCGCGCGCGGCGACGGCGCTTCGGGGATTCAGGTCGATGCCCGTCAGTTGCGCTTTGAGCCCGCGCCGGTCCGCCCACCGCGCAATGGCCCGCAGCAAATCGCCGTCCCCGTAGCCGACATCCAGCACGGAGAATTTCTCGCGGGGCGCCAGCGCCTTCGTTTGCCGTGCCAGCCAGCGCAAAGTGGGGCGGTGGGTGAAAGTCAGGCGATTGACGACGGCAAGTTCGGCCAGGCACCGCTGGTAATCGGCTAAGTCGACGTCGCCGTCGTCCAGCACTTCCGGCATTGTGCTGCGTATCGAGAGGTCCATTCGCCCTTCCCCGACCCTGAGCTCTCTCGATCCATGGTGCGGTATTCGTCAAGCTGCTGTCTTCGGCTTCGGCAAGTCCGGCCGGCGGTTACCGGGTCGGCAAGCCGCGCAATGGTATCGAAAACGTACCTTTTCCCGAAACCCCGGTCAGCCGAACCGCACACCTTGGGCCAGCGGCAGCGCGTCGGAGTAATTCACGGTGTTGGTGGCCCGGCGCATATAGGCCTTCCAGGCGTCCGAGCCGGACTCCCGCCCGCCGCCGGTCTGCTTCTCGCCGCCGAACGCGCCGCCGATCTCGGCGCCGGACGTGCCGATGTTGACGTTGGCGATGCCGCAGTCGGATCGGGCCAGGAAACGTTCGGCCTCCCGCAGGTCGGTGGTGAAGATCGCCGAGGACAGCCCCTGCGGCACCGCGTTGTTGAGTGCGATCGCCTCGTCCAGGTCGTCGTAGGTCAGCACGTAGAGGATCGGCGCGAACGTCTCGGTGGCCACGATCGCGGTTTGCGCCGGCATGCGGACGACGGCGGGTTCGACGTAGTAGGCGCTCGGGAGGTCCGGGACGTGGCGGCGCTCGCCGCCGACGACCTCGCCGCCGTCGGCGCGGGCCTGCTCGAGGGCGCCCACCATGTCGCGGTAGGCGGTCTCGTGGATGAGCGGACCGACCAACGTGCCGGGCGCCGACGGGTCGCCGATCGGCAGCTGCCGCAGAGCGCCGGCCACCCGCGTCACCACCGAGTCGGCGACCGACCGGTGCACGATCAGCCGCCGCAGGCTGGTGCAGCGCTGCCCGGCGGTGCCCGCGGCGGCGAACACGATGGCGCGCACGGCCAGGTCCAGGTCGGCCGACGGGGTCACGACGGCCGCGTTGTTGCCGCCCAGTTCCAGCAGCGCCCGCCCGAAGCGCGCCGCGACCCGCGGCCCGACGGCCTGGCCCATGCGCACCGATCCGGTCGCGGACACCAGCGCCACCCGGGCGTCGTCGACCAGCCGCTCGCCGATCTCCCGGTCGCCGAGGATCAGCCCGCTAACACGAGCCGACGACCCGACATCAGCGGCCGCCCGTTCGATCAGCGCGTGGCAGGCCAGCGCCGTCAGCGGCGTCAGCTCCGAGGGCTTCCACACCACGGGGTCCCCGCACACCAGCGCCACCGCGGCGTTCCACGCCCACACCGCGACGGGGAAGTTGAACGCGGTGATCACGCCGACCACGCCGAGGGGATGCCAGGTCTCCAGCAGCCGATGCCCCGGGCGCTCGGAGGCGATGGTGCGGCCGTAGAGCTGGCGCGACAGGCCCACGGCGAACTGGCAGATGTCGATCATCTCCCGCACCTCGCCCAGCGCCTCGGATCCGGTCTTGCCCACCTCGACGGTCACCAGCGCCGCCAGGTCGTCCTGGTGTCGCGTGAGCAGCTCGCCGAGGCGGGCCACCAGCGCGCCGCGCGCCGGGGCCGGCGTGTCGCGCCACGCCGAAAAGGCCTGCGCCGCAGCGCCGATCGCCTCGTCCGCCTCCTCGGGCATGGTGGGCGCGACGCTGAACAGCACCTCCCCGGTGATCGGGGTGCCCGCCGGCAGCGCGTGTTCGCCCGGTTCGCCGAGGGGGACGTCGACGCCGATCGCCTCGCACGCGTGCCGCGCCCGGGCCCGCAGCTGCTCAGTACTCATCTGGATGCCTCCTCGTAGAGCGCGTACGGGTCATGGATGTCGCGGCCCATGGCCCCGGCCAGCCACTGCGCGTCGTAGCCCGAGTCGTCGCAGCCGTCGGCCTGCCCGGTGTCGGAGTCGAGGTTGGAGCGGAAGATGCCCGCCGCCGAGGCGGGCAGGAAGTCTTCGTAGACAACGGGTTTGGCGGGGTCGCCGCCGCGGTAGTAGGCCAGCCCGTCCGCGGCCATCCGCGCGTCGGTCGACGGGAAGTAGCGGCCCCACACCGCCGCGGGATCGGGGGCGGCCATCACGGCGTCGTAGCGCGCGCGCCCGCGCGGCGTCAGCGCCACCCCGCGCGCCTCGACCTCGCCGAAGCGCACCCTCAGGTGTCCCGGGCGGACGGTGCCGTCGCGGTCGCGGAACAGGCACGGCTCGGCGCGGGCGCGAAAAGAGGTCTGCCGCAACAGCACCGCGGGGCCGCCGGTGGCGGGCGGGCCCTGGATGGCGTCGATCATGGTGATGCCGCGCCCGCTCATCCGCCGGTACAGCTCGTCGATGTCGAGCACCCGCGGCGTCAGGTGGTTGAGGTGGGTCGAGCACACCCCGGCGATGTCGGCCGCCACCGCCGACACCCGCGACAACTCGTCGTACCACGCCTTGTCGATCGGCTCGCGGGACAGCGCGAACGCCGACACGGCCGCCGCGACGAATTCCGTCGCCTCCCCGGCGCCGCAGCCGCCCTCGGCCGCGATCGCTCGCGCCCGCGCCAGCAGGGCGGGGTCGAACAGTTGCCGGCGCTCGACGAACGTCTGCACGCGGGCGCGCAGCCCGGGCCGGAAGTAGCGCTCGTCGCGGATGGCCAGCATCGACGTGAACATCCGAAACGGGTTGCGCGCCAGCTCGTTCGGATCGGTGGGCCGAAACGCGGTCGACACCACCGGGACCGGCGGCGCGGCGTTGCGCAGGTCGTAGTAGCCCACCGGGAACATGCCGAACGCGGCGAACAGGTCGGCTACCGCGGCCAGCTCGGCCGGGCCGCCCACCCGGATGGCGCCGTGGCGCTCGGCGGTCACCCGCCGCAGCGGGCCATAGCGTTCGGCGCCCGGATGGCGCGCCACGTGGTCGGCGTTGACCCGCTCGCTGACCTCGACCAGCGTGGCGTAGGCGGGCACCTCGGCGGCGTACCTGGCCGACAGCCCCGCGGCGAACCGCGCCCGCAGCCGCCAGGGCTCCACCCGTTCGGCCGGTCTCACGGCGCGCCTCGCGGTGGGGCCGGCTGCGATACCCTCCGGTGAATGAGTGAGTCGCTCGACGACATCGACCGGATCCTGGTGCGCGAACTGGTCGCGGACGGGCGCGCCACGCTGGCGGAGCTGGCCGCGAGCGCCGGGCTGTCGGTGTCGGCGGTCCAGTCGCGGGTGCGCCGGCTGGAGTCGCGCGGCGTCGTGGCCGGGTACTCGGCGCGGATCGACCCCGAGGCGGTCGGGCACCTGCTGTCGGCGTTCGTGGCGATCACCCCTCTGGATCCGTCCCAACCCGATGATGCGCCCGCCCGGCTGGAACACATCGGGGAGATCGAGTCGTGTCACTCGGTGGCCGGTGAGGAGAGCTACGTCCTGTTGGTGCGGGTGGCCTCCGCGCGGGCGCTCGAGGACCTGCTGCTGCGGATCCGCACCACCGCCAACGTTCAGACCCGCAGCACGATCATCCTCAATACTTTCTACAGCGATAGGCAATACATACCATAACTTTTCCGATATCTACGTCATAAGTTCGTAAAAGCCTCGCTATCATGGGCGCCATGACCGCCGCCGTGAACGCGCTCGCGCCCGCCGGCCCGCTGACGGACCCCGGCCGGGTGCACGAGGTGCTGGCGCGCAGCATCCTGGCCGACGGCTTCGACCTGGTGCTCGATCTGACGCGCTCGTCCGGGTCGTATCTGGTCGACGCCCGCGACGGCCGGCGCTACCTCGACATGTTTACGTTCTTCGCCTCGTCGGCGCTGGGGATGAACCATCCGGCGCTGGCCGGCGACGACGACTTCCGGACCGAGCTGCTCGACGCCGCGCTGAACAAGCCCAGCAACTCCGACGTGTACACGGTCGCGATGGCCGCCTTCGTCGAGACCTTCGCGCGGGTGCTGGGCGACCCGGCGCTGCCGCACCTGTTCTTCGTCGACGGCGGCGCGCTGGCGGTGGAGAACGCCCTCAAGGCGGCGTTCGACTGGAAGAGCCGGCACAACGAAAAGCGCGGCCTCGACCCGGGCCTCGGGGCCCGCGTGCTGCACCTGCGCGGCGCGTTCCACGGGCGCAGCGGCTACACCCTGTCGCTGACCAACACCAATCCCGTTGCCGTGGACCGCTTCCCGAAGTTCGACTGGCCGCGCATCGACGCCCCCTACCTGCGGCCCGGAGCCGACATGGACGCGTTGGAGGCCGAGTCGCTGCGCCAGGCCCGCGCGGCGTTCGACGCCCACCCGCACGACATCGCGTGCTTCATCGCCGAACCGATTCAGGGGGAGGGCGGGGACCGGCACTTCCGGCCGTCGTTCTTCGCCGCGATGCGCGAGCTGTGCGACGAGCACGACGCGCTGCTGATCTTCGACGAGGTGCAGACCGGCTGCGGGCTCACCGGAACCCCTTGGGCCTACCAGCAATTGGGCGTCGCGCCCGACGTGGTGGCGTTCGGCAAGAAGACGCAGGTGTGCGGCGTGATGGCCGGCCGGCGGGTCGACGAGATCGGCGACCACGTCTTCGCGGTCACCTCCCGCATCAACTCGACGTGGGGCGGCAACCTGGCCGACATGGTGCGCGCCCGCCGCATCCTGGAGGTGATCGAGGCCGACGGGCTCTTCGACCGGGCCGCCGACCGGGGGCGCTACCTGCGCCATCGGCTCGACGAACTCGCCGGCGAGTTTCCCGGGCTCGTCCTCGACCCGCGCGGGCGCGGCCTGATGTGCGCGTTCAGCCTGCCGGGCACCGCCGACCGCGACGAGGTGGTCCGCGGGCTGTGGCGGCGCGGCGTGATCGCGCTGCCCTCGGGCGCCGACGGCGTGCGGTTCCGCCCCGCGCTGACGGTTTCGCGCGCCGAGATCGACGCGGCGGTGTCCGCGGTGCGCGCCGCCGTGGCCGCCCTGGCCCGCGCGGGGCGCTGATGGGCCGGCCAACGACCGTTTACCGGGGTGTGGCGTCGGGTATCTGTTGCCATGCGCACTGCGCGTAACTAATCCGGGGCGACGAACGATGGATTAAGGGCAGGCCGATGCAGGACACGAGGGGCACAGGGATGCATAAAGCCGATCAGCGGTCACCCGGCGACCGCTTGGGGCAGGAGGACCGCGAGGTGCACGCGGCCATCCGGTTCGCCGTCCTCGCCGCCGCGGCCGGGGTCGGATTCGTGATCCTCGCCGCGTTGTGGGTCAGCACCTGCCCGGGAACCGGCGTCGACACGGTGGCCTGCGGCGCGCCCCAGCGCACGATGCTCGCCTTCGGCGGTCCGCTGATCCTGCTGGCGGGCGGTCTGTGGTCGTTTCTGCGCACCTACCGCGTGTGGAAGGCGCACGGCACGTGGTGGGGATGGCACGGCGCGGGCTGGTTTCTGCTCACCCTGATGGTGGTGACGCTCGGACTGGCGGTGGCGCCCATCGCCGGCCCGGTGCTGGCCCTCTGACCCGACCGGGTCGCCTTCAGTGCGTGGTCGGCTGTTTGCTCACGACGTGCTGGGGCGGCGCGTGGTCGGCGTCGGCCACCAGGCCCCAGCGCTCGTCGATCGAGTTCACGCGGCGATGCTCCATCACGAACCACAGGGCCGCGGCGATCACCCCGAGCACCGCGACCAGGACGGTCGTGGGCAGCCACTCGTAGTGCCGGTAGGCGGCGGCGGCCGTCGTGCTGATCATCCCGCCCACCGACACGGCCATCAGGATGAACCCGGGCCAGTAGAGGTTGTCCTTCATCGTGAAGCCGGCGTGCGGTTGCGTGGTCCGGAAATGGTCGGTCGGATCACGGTGCCTGTCGCCCATCGCGCTCCCTCCCTCGTCGGACGGGATAACAAAATGCTACTCACTCGGCCGAGCGGGCGGAACTCACAACGTCGCCCGCTGGCCGGCGGCTGATCCGATCAGGTCGAGCCGGCCGGCTCCCGAACCAGCGCCTCGGGCAGCGCGATCGCGCCGACCGTCGTCACCAGCCACACGACGATCGTGGTCGCCAGCCACGATGCGGCGCCGTGGATGGACAGCCCGTGGGTGAACGCCGAGGCCAGGCCCAGCGCGACGAGGGTCAACACCAGGCCCGCGGCGCCGAGGAGCAGCGACGCATACGCGCGGGGCAACCTCAGGATGAACCACGACAGGCTCGCCTGCGCCACCGAGAACAGCACCACGGCGACGACGAACCCCGACGCCGACACCGCCACACCGGGGACGATCCAGGCCGCCACCAGCAGTCCGATCGCCCACGGTGCCAGCAGCACAACCGCCCGCAACATGGTTTGCTTCATGGCATCAAGTCTAGGTCTCATGCTGGGTTATCCGGGGGGTCAAGTGGGTATCAGTCGTAGACCATGATGAGAGCCGGAAGTGTTGCGCTAGCGAACGATCAGTGTGAGGGGGCGCTCCGTTGCGGGCGACTCGGGGGCGCCAGGACCCGGCGGCTATCGTGACTAACCGATTGGAACCTACGGTCGATGGCGGCCTGCACAGCAGTAGTACTGTCAATCGGACGTTGCCGGGAGACCACATGACCGATGCGGGATTGCGCGCCAACAAGCGTCAACGCGGCCACCGGGCCGTGGAACTGCACGTTGCCGCGCGCCTGGAGAACCTCGCGATGCTGCGCACGCTCGTCGGCGCCATCGGCACCTTCGAGGACCTGGATTTCGATGCCGTCGCCGACCTGCGGCTCGCGGTCGACGAAGTGTGCACCCGGTTGATCCGCTCGGCCACCCCGGACGCGACGCTGATCGTCGTGGTCGACCCGCACGACGACGAGTTGGTGGTCGAGGCCTCCGCCGCGTGCGACACCCACGACGTGGTGGCGCCCGGCAGCTTCAGCTGGCATGTCCTGACGTCGCTGGCCGACGACGTCCAGACCTTCCACGACGGTCGCGAGCCCAACGAAACCGGCAGCGTCTTCGGCATCACGCTGACGGCGCGACGGGCGGCCTCTAGCAGGTGACCTCCCGAGCTTCCGGTGGTTCGGTGTCGCGGCCGAACGAGTACGCCGATGTCCCGGACATGTTCCGCGAGTTGGCGACCATCGCCGCCGACTCGATGGAATTCCAGCGTCATCGGGACAAGATCGTGGAGCGGTGCCTGCCGCTGGCCGACCACATCGCCCGCCGCTTCGAGGGCCGCGGCGAACCGCGCGACGACCTGGTTCAGGTGGCGCGGGTGGGGCTGGTCAACGCGGTGGTCCGCTTCGACGTCGAGACCGGTTCGGACTTCGTGTCGTTCGCGGTGCCCACGATCATGGGCGAGGTGCGCCGCCACTTCCGCGACAACAGCTGGTCGGTCAAGGTCCCGCGGCGCCTGAAGGAACTCCACTTGCGGCTGGGCGCCGCGACGGCCGACCTGTCCCAGCGGCTCGGGCGGGCGCCCACCGCAACCGAACTCGCCGCCGAACTCGGCATGAAGCGCGACGAGGTGGTCGAGGGCCTGGTGGCCGGCAGCTCCTACAACACGCTCTCGATCGACACCGGCGGCGGCAGCGACGACGACGACGCCCGCGCCATCTCCGACACCCTGGGCGACGTGGACGCCGGCCTGGATCGCATCGAGGACCGCGAGGCGCTGCGGCCCCTGCTCGAGGCGCTGCCCGAGCGGGAGCGAATGGTGTTGGTGCTCAGGTTCTTTGAGTCGATGACGCAGACACAGATCGCCGAGCGGGTCGGGATCTCACAGATGCACGTGTCCCGGCTGCTGGCCAAGTCGCTAACGCGGCTGCGGGACCAGTTGCAGTAGCGGCCGCGAGCCGCCGTCCTGGGGGCCGCGGGACGAGCGCAGCAGCGGCTCGGCCCGCGGCGTCGTGACCGGCAGGGTGCCGTCGGGGTCGCAGATGCGCAGCAGCCGCGACACCGCCGGGCTGGGCACCATGGCCCAGTGGGCCTGGGCGCCCGAGCACGCGACGTTGATGCGGTGCAGGGCCGAAAAGCCGGCCGTGCCAATGAATTCCAGGCCGCGGAGGTCCAAAATCACCCGCCGGGAACGGCGGACGGTGCGTTGCACGTAGGCCTCGAGCTGATCGGCGTTGGCGGCGTCGAGCTCGCCGTCGACGGTGACCACCGAGCCCGTCGCGCCCCAGCGCGCGGTGAACTGCGCGGTGCGGCTTTGTTGCCACGATTGAGCCACAGACATGCTTCTCTCCAGTGTTGGGAGGGTCGTGCTGTGGATGACGTCGGATGAGCCAGCGGCCCCGACGTTATCCGGGCGGCTGTGAACTCAACCTGAACTGAACCCTACCCGCGGGGCGCGGGACCGACAACCGATGGCGCGGCTATTTGATCTCGGCGAGCACCGTGCCCTGGGTGATGGCCGCGCCGGCCTCGACCGCCAGGCCGGTGATGGTGCCGTCCTTGTGTGCGGTGACGGGGTTCTCCATCTTCATCGCCTCGAGGACCACCACCAGGTCGCCGGCGGACACTTCCTGTCCCTCGGAGACCGCGACCTTGACCACGGTGCCCTGCATGGGCGCGGTGACCGCGTCGCCGGAGGCCGCCGCGCCGCCGTGCGATCCGCGCTTGCGCGGCTTGGGCTTCTTGCGGATGACGCCGGCGTCGCCGCCGCCGGCAGACCCATTGCCCAGCGCCAGGTCACCGGGCAGCGACACCTCGAGCCGGCGCCCGCCCACCTCGACGACCACCTTCTGCCGCGGCCGGGCGTCCTCTTCGTCCAGGGGCTCGCCGCCGGTGAACGGTTCGACGGTGTTGTTCCACTCGGTCTCGATCCAGCGGGTGTGCACCGTGAAGCCGTCGTCGTCGCCGATGAACGCCGGGTCACTCACCACGGCGCGGTGGAACGGGATCACCGTGGCCAGGCCCTCGACCTCGAACTCGGCCAGCGCGCGGCGGGCGCGCGCCAGGGCCTCCTGGCGGTTGGCGCCGTACACGATCAGCTTGGCCAGCATCGAGTCGAACTGTCCGCCGATCACCGACCCGGTCTCGACGCCGGAGTCCAGCCGCACGCCGGGGCCGGTGGGCGGGTGGAACTTGCTGACCGGCCCGGGCGCGGGCAGGAAGTTGCGCCCGGCGTCCTCGCCGTTGATGCGGAACTCGATGGCGTGCCCGCGCGGGGTGGGGTCCTCGGTGATGTCGAGTTTCTCGCCGTTGGCGATCTTGAACTGTTGCAGCACCAGGTCGATGCCCGCGGTCTCCTCGGTGACGGGGTGCTCGACCTGCAGGCGTGTGTTGACCTCGAGGAACGAGATCAGGCCGTCCTGGCCGACCAGGTACTCGACGGTTCCGGCGCCGTAGTAGTGGGCCTCCTTGCAGATCCGCTTGGCCGACTCGTGGATCTCCTTGCGCTGCGCGTCGGTCAGGTACGGCGCCGGGGCCTCCTCCACGAGCTTCTGGAAGCGGCGCTGCAGCGAGCAGTCGCGGGTGCCGGCCACCACCACGTTGCCGTGCTGGTCGGCGATCACCTGCGCCTCGACGTGGCGCGGCTTGTCCAGGTACCGCTCGACGAAGCACTCGCCGCGGCCGAACGCCGACACCGCCTCGCGGACGGCCGACTCGTAGAGCTCGGGGATCTCCTCGAGGGTGCGGGCCACCTTCATGCCCTTGCCGCCGCCGCCGAAGGCGGCCTTGATCGCGATCGGCACGCCGTACTCCTTGGCGAAGGCCACCACCTCGTCGGCGTCCTTGACCGGGTCGGGGGTGCCGGGCACCAGCGGGGCCTGCGCGCGGGCGGCGATGTGGCGGGCGGTGACCTTGTCGCCGAGGTCGCGGATCGACTGGGGGCTGGGCCCGATCCAGATCAGGCCGGCGTCGATGACCGCCTGCGCGAAGTCGGCGTTCTCCGACAGGAAGCCGTAGCCGGGGTGGATGGCGTTGGCGCCGGACTTGGCCGCCGCGTCGAGCAGCTTGGCGAAGTCCAGGTAGGACTCCGCGGAGGTCTGGCCGCCCAGCGCGAACGCCTCGTCGGCCAGGCGCACGTGGGGCGCGTCGGCGTCGGGCTCGGCGTACACCGCCACGCTGGGCAGGCCCGCGTCGCGGGCCGCGCGGATCACCCGGACAGCGATCTCACCGCGGTTGGCGACGAGCACTTTGGCGATCCTCGAGCTGGCGTGACTAGCCACTGCGCCTCCTGTTTGGCGTGACGTCTCTTTGTGTCTAAGAGATTTTCTTACAAGTCTTTCCGGGGAAGTTTAAGCGCCGCGCCGTAGGGCCGGTCACTCGGTTCCCCATTCAGGCCGCCTCGCGCAGTCGGCGCTTGATGCGGGCCAGCATCGCCGACATCCCGCGCAGCCGCAGCGGGCTGATCAGAGCGGCCAGACCCAGATCGGTGTAGAAATCCTCGGGCACCGCCAGGATGTCGGCCGCGGGCTGCTCGTCCAGGCCGGCGGCCAGGATCGAGGCGAACCCGCGGGTGGTCGGCGCCTCGGCGGGCGCGCTGAAGTGCAGCCGCACCCGGTTCGGGTCGCTGGCGTCGACGTGCAAGAACAGCGGCGACTGGCACTCGGGCACCGGCTCCATCGCCGCCTCTTCCAAATCCGGCGGCAGCGCAGGCAGGTCGTTGGCGAACTCCAGCAGCAGCGCCAGCTTGTCCTGGCCCTGGACTTCGGCGAAGTCGGACACCACCTCGGCCAGTGGCGCGGGCATGCTCATCAGACCGGCACGACTCCCGGCTGTTCACCCGCGACGATCGGCACCCGTACGGTGTTGCCCCACTCGGTCCAGGACCCGTCGTAGTTACGCACGCCGGGCTTGCCCAGCAAATGGGTCAGCACGAACCAGGTGTGGCTGGACCGCTCGCCGATGCGGCAGTACACGACGGTCTTGTCGTCCGGCTCGATGAACCCGTAGAGCTCCTCGAGCTCGGCGCGGGGGCGGAATCGGCCGCTCTCCTCGACGGCCTTGCCCCACGGGATCGACCGGGCGGTGGGGATGTGCCCGGCGCGCAGGGCGCCCTCCTCGGGGTAGTCGGGCATGTGGGTGCGCTTGCCCGTGTACTCGTCGGGGGAGCGCACGTCGATGAGCGGCTGGCTGCCGAGGACGGCCAGCACGTCGTCCTTGTAGGCGCGGATGGGCGCATCGTTGCGCTGTACGACGGGATAGCCCGACGACGTCTTCGTCGGGACGTCCAGGGTGGTCTCGCGGCGCTCGGCCAGCCACAGGTCGCGGCCCCCGTTGAGCAGGCGCACGTCGGGGTGGCCGAACAGCGTGAACACCCACAGCGCGTAGGCGGCCCACCAGTTGCTCTTGTCGCCGTAGATCACCACGGTGTCGTCGCGCGCGATGCCCTTGCGGTCCATCAACTCGGCGAACTGCTGGCCGTCGATGTAGTCGCGGACCCGCGGGTCGTTGAGGTCGGTGTGCCAGTCGATCTTGACCGCGCCGGGAATGTGGCCGACGTCGTAGAGCAGCACGTCCTCGTCGGACTCGACGATCGCCAGGCCGGGGGCGCCCATGTTGGCGGACAGCCATTCGGCGGTGACCAGTCGTTCGGGGTGGGCGTACTCGGTCAGGGAGGGGTGGGGGTCGGGGGGTAGTGACACGACTTCGAGCCTACTCAACCCCTTTCATCGCGCCCAACGTCGACTTGTCGTCGGCAATTTCGGGTTTTCGGCGCAACAACTCGACGTTGGGCGTCAGTTAGCGTCCCACAGCGCGGCCACCGACAGGCCCGCCCGCGCCAACAGGGCGCGCAGCAGCGGCAGGCTCACGCCGATCACGTTGGACGGGTCGCCCTCGATCCCGTCGACGAACCAGCCGCCCAGCCCGTCGAGGGTGAATCCCCCGGCCACCCCCAGCGGCTCGCCGCCGGCGACATACGCCCGCAGATCGGCGTCGTCCGGCGCGGCGAAATGCACTGTGGTGCAACCCGATTGAACCTCGCGGTGGGTGACCGCGCCGTCGCTCAGGCGCAGCAGGCAGTGCCCGGTGTGCAGCTGGCCGGAGCGCCCGCCCATCGACCGCCACTGGTCCGCGGCGGCCTCGGGGGACGGCGGCTTGCCGCACAGCCGCCCGTCGACCTCGAGCATCGAATCACAGCCCAGCACAACGCAATCCGCGGCGACGGAGGGCTCCAGCGTGCCGGCGACCGCGGCGGCCTTGGCCGTCGCCAGCGCGCACACCACCTCGGTGGGCGAGGCGGCGGGACCCAGGCCCGCGATGACCGCGTCCTCGTCGACGCCGGACACCACGACCACCGGCTCGACGCCGGCCCCGCGCAGCACCTTGAGCCGGCCCGACGAGGCCGACCCCAGCACCAGGCGGGTCACTGCTTCATGTGCGTCATTTGCTGCAGGGTGAGGCGCTGGTAGTTGGACATCGCGTAGCGCAGCCGGTCCACCGGCAGCCCCCACCGGGTGCGCTCGGGCTGGGCCGGCTCGGCGGCGGCGCCGCCGGCGCAGCCCAGCACGGCGACCAGCGCGGCCACCTCCTCGGTGGTCGGGTGGCCTTTGAGGATGTGGATGTGCGGCTCGTGCGAGACGTCGTCGGTCATAGCGGAATGTTCCCGTGCTTCTTGGGGGGCAGGTGGGCGATCTTGCGTTCCAGCAGGCGCAGCGCCGTGCCGATGTAGCCGCGGGTGTACGACGGCGGGATCACCGCGTCGACGTAGCCGCGCTCGGCCGCGACGTAGGGGTTGACGAGGGTGTCCTCGTACTCCTGCTGCAGCTGTAGGCGAAGCGCCTCGACGTCCTCGCCCTTCTCGGCCGCCTCCTTCAGCTGCTGGCGGTAGACGAAGCCCACCGCGCCGGAGGCGCCCATCACCGCGATCTGGGCCGTCGGCCAGGCCAGGTTGACGTCGCAGCCCATGTCCTTGGAGCCCATGACGCAGTAGGCGCCGCCGTAGGCCTTGCGGGTGATGACCGTGATCTTGGGCACGGTCGCCTCGCCGTAGGCGAACAGCAGCTTGGCCCCGCGCCGGATGATGCCGTTGTACTCCTGGCCGGTGCCCGGGAGGAAGCCCGGGACGTCGACCAGCATGACGATCGGGATGTTGAAGCAGTCGCAGGTCCGCACGAAGCGGGCCGCCTTCTCCGAGGCGTCGATGTCCAGGCAGCCGGCGAAGTGGGTCGGCTGGTTGGCCACGATCCCGACCGGCCGGCCCTCGATGCGGCCGAACCCGACCACGATGTTCTGGGCGTAGCCGGCCTGGACCTCGAGGAACTCGTCCTCGTCGAGGATGCGGGTGATCACCTCGTGCATGTCGTAGGGCTGGTTGGGCGAGTCGGGGATCAGGGTGTCCAGCTCGAGGTCCTCGGCGGTGAGGTTCTCCTCGATGGCCCCCTCGGGGGCCGCCTCGGCGTAGCGCGGGGCGTCGGTGGCGTTGTTGGGCGGCAGGTAGCTCAGCAGGTCGCGCACCCAGTCGAAGGCGTCCTGCTCGCCCGAGGCGACGTAGTGCAGGGTGCCCGACTTCGACATGTGGGTGTGGGCGCCGCCGAGCTCCTCCATCGTGACGTCCTCACCGGTGACCGTCTTGATGACGTCGGGGCCGGTGATGAACATCTGGCTGGTCTGGTCGACCATGACCACGAAGTCGGTCAGCGCGGGGGAGTAGACGTGCCCGCCGGCGGCCGCGCCCATGATCAGCGAGATCTGCGGGATGACCCCGGACGCGATGATGTTGTTGCGGAAGATGCGGCTGTACAGGCCCAGCGAGACGACGCCCTCCTGGATCCGTGCGCCCGCGCCGTCGTTGATGCCGATCAGCGGGCGGCCGGTCTTGAGCGCCAGCTCCTGCACCTTGACGATCTTCTCGCCGTACACCTCGCCGAGGCTGCCGCCGAACACGGTGGCGTCCTGGCTGAAGATGCACACGTCGCGGCCCTCGATGGTGCCGTAGCCGGTGATCACGCCGTCGCCCAGCGGGCGGTTCTTCTCCAGGCCGAAGTTGCTGCTGCGGTGCCGGGCCAGCGCGTCGAGCTCGACGAACGAGTCCTCGTCGAGCAGGGCGAGGATGCGCTCGCGGGCGGTCAGCTTGCCCTTGGCGTGCACCTTCTCGACGGCGGTCTCACCCACCGGGTGCAGCGACTCCTCGCGCCGCTTGTGCAGCTCGGCCAGCTTGCCGGCGGTGGTGTGGATGTCGACGGTGTGCTCGGCCGCGGGCTCGGCGGTGTGGTCGGTAACGCTTGTCATGGGACCCGATGTTATCGGCAGGCCTCGCCGCCGAGTTTTAGGCTGGGCGGGTATGGACTCACCGCTGGATCCGACCGCGCTGCGCGCCGAGCTGATCGGGACCGGGCTGGGCTGGCGCCAGCTCGACGTCGTCGAGCAGACCGGATCCACCAACGCCGACCTGCTGGCGCGCGCGGCCGCGGGCGACGACGTCGCCGGCGCGGTGCTGATCGCCGAGCACCAGACCGCCGGGCGCGGGCGCCACGGGCGCGGCTGGTCGGCCAGCCCCCGGGACCAGATCACGATGTCGGTGGGCGTCAGCGTCGTCGACGTGCCGACCGAGGGGTGGGGCTGGCTGTCGCTGGCCACCGGGGTGGCGATCGTCGACGCGGTCAACCCGGTGCTCGAGGCGACCGGGCGCCGGGCGGGCCTCAAGTGGCCCAACGATGTGCTGGCCGACGGGGGCAAGCTGGCGGGCATCCTCGCCGAGGTGTCCCGGCCGGTGGTGGTAATCGGCTTGGGGCTCAACGTGTTTGCGGCCCCCGCGGACATCGACGGCGCGACGTCGCTGGCCGACCTGGGCGTGCCGGGGCCCGACCGCGGCGCGCTGGTCTGCGCGGTGCTGCGGGAGCTGGGCCGCCGCATCGTGGCCTGGCGCGCGGCGCGCGGCGCCGACTGGGCGCTGGCGGCCGACTACCGCGCGCGCAGCCTGACCATCGGCGCCCCCGTGCGCGCCGAGCTGCCCGGTGGCCGGGAAGTGGTCGGGACCGCGAGCGCCGTCGACGACCACGGCAGGCTGTGTCTGGACGCCGGCGGGCAAACCGTCGTGGTTTCCGCCGGTGACGTGGTGCATTTGCGGTGAATCGCAGCGCCTGGAGAGCTACCGTCACAAGGTGAGCTATCCGGACAACGCCCTGGCCGCGGGCGAGCAGGTCGTCCTGCACCGGCATCCGCACTGGAAGGGCCTGATCTGGCCCGTCGTCGTCCTCGTCCTGGCCACCGCGCTGGCCGCGTTCGGCTCGGGCTACCTGAACTCGACGCACTGGGAGCAGGTCGCCAAGAACATCCTGCACGGCGTCATCTGGGGGATCTGGCTGGTGATCGTCGGCTGGCTGACGCTGTGGCCGTTTTTGACCTGGCTCACCACGCATTTCGTGGTCACCAGCCGGCGGGTGATGTACCGCCACGGGGTGCTGACCCGCACCGGGATCGACATTCCCCTGGCACGGATCAACAGCGTGGAATTCCGGGACAGGATATGGGAGCGGATGTTTCGGACCGGGACGCTGGTCATCGAGTCGGCGTCACAAGATCCGTTGTCGTTCCCCAACATTCCGCGCCTGCGCGAGGTGCAGGCGCTGCTGTATCACGAGGTTTTCGACACCCTGGGTTCCGCTGAACCCGACGCGTCGCCGGGCTGACCGAACCGGCTCGCTTTCTTCCGCCAGGACCGCAACAGCGTCACGTTGCCAACCTCGAGCTCGTCCTCCAGGACCTCCGCGAAACCCCCTGCGGTAAGCGCGGATTCGAGCGCCTTGTCGGGGTTGCGCGCGAACTGGTCGGGGAACACCCAGCGCCGGAACGCCCAGAACCGGAACGCCATCTGCAGCAGGTTGCCGATGATGTAGGCCGAGATGAAGTCGGCGATGTTCTCCACGGTCAGCGACACCGTCGGCACCCGCAGCTGCAGGACGTAGCTCGAGATCCACAGCGGCGCCATGGACAGCAGCACCCCCACGCCGCTGAACGCGAAGAACAGCAGCGCCTCGTGATGGCGCTCGCGGCCCCCGCGGTCGCGGAAGCTCCACTCCCGGTTCAGGACGTAGGACGCGATGACCGCGACGATGCCCGCGATGACCTTGGCGGTGACCGGCTTGGGCTCCAGGATCGTCAGCTTCAGCGTGTAGAAAATCGCCGAGTCGATGATGAACGTGGTGCCGCCGACGATGGCGAATTTGATCAGTTCATGATGGCGCTGCGCATAGGGCTGGATCACCTGCGGCAAACGCGCGATTGTGGCTTCGGCGAAGGACACAACACGTCAGTGTACGGACGGAGGCGAAAGCGACGCAAAATGTCTTTGCCGACCGACCGTGACACCATGATGGCCGTGCCGAATACTCGCCCAGCCCAGGTCGCCATGGTCGGTGGCGGCCAACTCGCCAGGATGACCCACCAGGCCGCGATCGCGCTGGGGCAGACGCTGCGGGTGCTGGCCACCGCCCCCGACGAATCGGCCGCCCAGGTCACCCCGGACGTGATGATCGGCTCGCACACCGACCTCGAGGACCTGCGCCGGGTGGCGGCCGGGGCCGACGTGCTGACGTTCGACCACGAGCACGTGCCGGGCGAGCTGCTGGACAAGCTGGTGGCCGAGGGCGTCAAGGTGGCCCCGCCGCCGCAGGCGCTGGTGCACGCCCAGGACAAGCTGGTCATGCGGCGGCGGCTGGAGGCCCTGGCCGTCCCGGTGCCCCGATATGCCGAGATCCGGAGCGTCGGCGAACTCGACGCCTTCGCCCAGCGCATCGCCGGCCCCGTCGTCGTCAAGGCGATCCGCGGCGGCTACGACGGGCGCGGGGTGCGGATGGCCCGCGATCCGGAGCACGCCCGCGAGATCGCCGCCGCCTTCCTGGCCGACGGCGTGCCGGTGATGGCCGAGGAGCAGGTGGACCTGCGCCGCGAGCTGTCGGCGCTGGTGGCGCGCTCGCCGTTCGGGCAGGGCGCGGCGTGGCCGGTCGTGGAGACCGTGCAGCGCGACGGGATCTGCGTGCAGGTGATCGCCCCCGCGCCGGACCTGCCCGACGAGGTCGCCGCGACGGCCCAGCGGCTGGCGTTGCGGTTGGCCGGCGAGCTCGGGGTGGTCGGCGTGCTCGCCGTCGAGCTGTTCGAGACGCGCGACGGGGACCTGCTGGTCAACGAGCTCGCGATGCGACCGCACAACTCCGGGCACTGGACCATGGACGGGGCCCGCACCAGCCAGTTCGAACAGCACATCCGCGCGGTGCTGGACTATCCGCTCGGCGACACCGACGCCGTCGCGCCGGTCACGGTGATGGCCAACGTCCTGGGCGCCGGGCAGCCGCCGGCCATGGCGATGGACGAACGGCTGCACCACCTGTTCGCGCGGATGCCCGACGCCCGGGTCCACCTCTACGGCAAGACCGAAAAGCCCGGGCGCAAGATCGGGCACATCAACTTCGTCGGCACCGGGGCGGACCTGAAAGACCCGGCCGGGCTGCGGGAACGGGCCGCGCTGGCGGCACACTGGTTGTCACACGGGCAGTGGACGGACGGATGGGATCCACATGACTAGTACCGCTCGCGTCGCGGTGATCATGGGCAGCGACAGCGACTGGTCGGTGATGTCCGATGCCGCCGACGCGCTGGACGAGTTCGACATCCCCACCGAGGTGCGGGTCGTCTCGGCACACCGCACCCCCGACGTGATGTTCGACTATGCCCGCGGCGCGGCCGACCGGGGCCTCGAGGTGATCATCGCGGGTGCGGGCGGCGCCGCCCACCTGCCCGGGATGGTCGCCTCGGCGACGCCGCTGCCGGTGATCGGCGTGCCGGTGCCGCTGGCGCGCCTCGACGGCCTGGACTCGCTGCTGTCGATCGTCCAGATGCCGGCCGGCGTCCCGGTGGCGACGGTCTCGATCGGCGGCGCCCGCAACGCCGGCCTGCTGGCCGTGCGCATCCTGGGATCCTCGGACCCGGCGCTGCGCGCGCGGATCGTCGCCTTCCAGGAGGAGCTGGCCGCCAGCGTGCGCGCCAAGGATGCGGCGCTGCGGGAGCGTCGGGGTAAAGTTACCGACGAGTAGGAAGAGGAGGCTCGCGATGGCTGGATGGGCCGGAAACCCGTCGTTCGATCTGTACCAACTTCCCGAGGAGCACCGGGAGCTGCGGGCGGCGATCCGGGCGCTGGCGGAGAAGGAAATCGCCCCGCACGCCGGCGACGTGGACGAGAACGCCCGGTTCCCGCAGGAGGCGCTGGACGCGCTGAACGCGTCGGGCTTCAACGCCGTGCACGTGCCCGAGGAGTACGGCGGGCAGGGCGCGGACTCGGTGGCGGCGTGCATCGTCATCGAGGAGGTGGCGCGCGTCGACGCGTCGGCGTCGCTGATCCCGGCGGTGAACAAGCTGGGCACCATGGGCCTGATTTTGCGGGGCTCCGACGAGCTCAAGAAGCAGGTGCTGCCCCAGATCGCCGGGGGTGCGATGGCGTCGTACGCGCTGTCCGAGCGCGAGGCCGGCAGCGACGCGGCGTCGATGCGCACGCGGGCCAAGGCCGACGGGGACGACTGGATCCTCAACGGCGCCAAGTGCTGGATCACCAACGGCGGCCAGTCGAGCTGGTACACGGTGATGGCGGTGACCCACCCGGACAAGGGCGCCAACGGCATCTCGTCGTTCATGGTGCACTCCGACGACGAGGGCTTTTCGGTGGGTCCCAAGGAGAAGAAACTCGGCATCAAGGGCTCGCCGACCACGGAGCTGTACTTCGAGAACTGCCGCATCCCGGGCGACCGGATCATCGGCGAGCCGGGCACCGGCTTCAAGACCGCGCTGGCGACGCTGGACCACACCCGCCCCACCATCGGCGCCCAGGCCGTGGGCATCGCGCAGGGCGCGGTGGACGCCGCGATCGCCTACACCAAGGACCGCAAGCAGTTCGGGGAGTCGATCAGCAGCTTCCAGGCGGTGCAGTTCATGCTGGCCGACATGGCGATGAAGGTCGAGGCCGCGCGGATGCTGGTCTACCAGGCCGCCGCCCGCGCCGAGCGCGGCGAGGGCGACCTGGGCTTCATCTCGGCGGCGTCGAAGTGCTTCGCGTCCGACGTCGCGATGGAGGTGACCACCGACGCCGTGCAGCTGTTCGGCGGCGCCGGCTACACAACCGACTTCCCGGTGGAGCGGATGATGCGCGATGCCAAGATCACCCAGATCTACGAGGGCACCAACCAGATTCAGCGCGTGGTGATGTCGCGGGCGCTGTTGCGCTGATTCGCACGTTCGGTTGCGAAAAGCCCGGCCGCTGCGCATAGGATCTGCATTCGGTGTGTCCGATCCACACGTCGAGTCGGTAAGAAGTCACCGGCTGTCCCGTCCGACCGCGACCCAGGGGTCTCCCAGTGCCCAACGTGACTTCCCATGCCGGTCCACAGATGGCCGGGACTTGATACCGGCGCGCGCTTTGGAAACACCGGCCGCGCCGCGGCAGTCGCTCAAGCCGTTGTCGTTGCTGCTGGTCGAGGACGACCGCGGCGACGCGGTGCTCGTCGAGGACCTGATCGCCGACGCGGTCGCCGACATCCGGGTGACCTGGGCGCAGTCGATGGCGCACGCCGAGCGCGAGCTCGCGGCGGCCCGGCCGGACTGTGTGCTGCTGGACCTGCACCTGCCCGACGCCAGCGGCATGGACGCCCTGGCCCGCATCGCCGAGCAGGACGCCACCGTCCCGATCGTCGTGCTGACCGGCCTGAACGACGAGTACTTCGGGGCCTCCGCGGTCGCGGCCGGGGCCCAGGACTACCTGGTCAAGGGCCGCGTCGAGCCCGAGATGCTGCGCCGCGCGCTGCTGTATGCGATCGAGCGCAAACGGGCCGAGCTGATCTCCGCCGACCTGCACGCGAGCCAGCTGCGCGCGCGCGAGAATGCGCTGCTGGAGCGCGGCCTGTTGCCGTCCCCGCTGCTGCTCGACGAGCCCGGCGTGGACATCGTCGCCCGGTACCGGCCCAGCCGCGAGGACGCGCTGCTGTGCGGGGACTTCTACGACGTGGTGCAGACGCCCGACCGGGTGGTGCACGTGTTGATCGGCGACGTGGCCGGGCACGGGCCGCACGAGGCTGCGCTGGGCGCGGCGCTGCGCATCGCGTTTCGCGCGCTCACCTTCGCCGGCGTCCACGGCGTCGGGTTGATGCGCCAGCTGGAACGGGTGCTGCACTCCGAGCGCACGGCCACCGGGATCTTCGCGACCGTGCTCAGCCTCGCGATCCACCCGGACAGCACCCGGGTCACCGCCGTCCGCGCCGGGCACCCCGGGATGCTGCTGCAGGACGGCGCGAGCGTGCGGTGGATCGAGCCGCCGGCCGGGCCTGCGCTGGGCCTGCGCGCCGAGGACTGGCCGCAGCACGACCTGGAGCTGCCCCCGGGCTGCGGGCTGCTGCTGCTGACCGACGGCCTGTTCGAGGGGTATTCGGGGCGCGGCAGCGAGCGGCTGGGTGAGGACGGCCTGCTCGCGCTGGCGCAGCGGCACGCGCAGCGGCCGGGCCCGGAGTTCGTCGACGCGCTCATCGACGGCGCGCAGCAACTCGCCGAACCGCGCGGTGGGCTCACCGACGACATCGCCGTGCTGCGCGTCGAGCGGACGACGGCGTGACCCCGGCGTGGCGGGCGCCGCGCCTGGCGCCCCTCACCGTGCGCGGCTGGCAGGCGTTGCTGCTGGCCACCATGGGCGTGATGGTGCTGGCCGGCGCCGTGGTTGGCGCGGTGTTGCTGAACCACAACGACGAGACGTCGCGCTGGCTGACCGACGGGATCCAGCCGGCGCGGGTGGCGGCCTTCCAGCTGCAGTCCGCGCTGCGCGACCAGGAGACGGGCATTCGCGGCTACCTGATCACCGACGACCGGCAGTTCCTCACCCCGTACTACGACGGGCAACACGCCGAAGGTGCTGCGGCCGAAGAGATCCGGCGGCGGCTGGGCGAGCGCCCGGACCTGACCGCCGATGTGGACGCGATCGAAAAGGCCGCCGCCAACTGGCGCACCACCTATGCCGAGCCGGTGCTCGCCACCGTGGACCCCAACGGCCGCAACGTCATGAACCGGCCGGCCGCCGAACGCGGCAAGGCCGAATTCGACCACCTGCGGGCGCTTTTCGAGACGCAGAACGCGCACCTGGCCGCGGCGTGGGCGCGCGCGGACGACGACCTCAAGCGCACCGACGCGTGGCGCGACCGCGTGCTGGGCGCGATGGTGCTGGTGTTCTTCGGCACCGCCGCCGCGCTGGGCCTGTTGATGCGCGACGCGGTCACCCGCCCGCTGGCGGCGCTGGCCGCGGCGTGCCGGCGGATCACCAAGGGCGACTTCGGCGACAGGATTGTGGCGCCGAAGCGGCCCCGCGACATCCGCAGCATGGCCATCGACGTGGAGAACATGCGGGAGCGGCTCGTGGAGGAGCTTGAGGTATCGCGTTCCGCGCGAGGGCTTTTGGACGAGCAGGCGCTCGAATTGCGGCGCTCGAACGCCGAGCTCGAGCAGTTCGCTTACGTCGCGTCGCACGACCTGCAGGAGCCGCTGCGCAAGGTCGCGTCGTTCTGCCAGCTGCTGGAACGGCGCTACGGCGACCAACTCGACGAGCGCGGAATCGAATACATCGGCTTCGCCGTCGACGGGGCCAAGCGGATGCAGGTGCTGATCAACGACCTGCTCACCTTCTCCCGCGTCGGCCGGCTGGGGACCTCGGAAACCGAGGTCGCCCTCGACGACGCGCTGGACGCCGGCCTGTCCAACCTGGCGGTGGCCATCGAGGAGGCCGACGCCGAGGTCGTGCGCCCGTCGCGGCCGCTGCCGCGGGTCATCGGGGATCCCACGCTGCTGACGATGCTGTGGCAGAACCTGGTCGGCAACTCGGTGAAGTTCCGCCGCGAGGACCGCCGGCCCCGCGTCGTCATCGAGTGCGAGGAGGGCTCCGGTGACCGCGCGGGCGAATGGTTGTTCAGCGTGTCGGACAACGGAATCGGCATCGCCGAGGAGTTCACCGAGAAGGTCTTCGTGATCTTCCAGCGCCTGCACGGCCGGGAGGTGTACTCCGGAACCGGCATGGGTCTTGCGCTGGCCAAGAAGATCGTCGAGCACCACGGAGGCACCATCTGGGTCGACACGTCCTATCACGACGGAACCCGGTTGCGGTTCACCCTGCCGATTCCCGCGCCGGTGCGCGCGACCGAACAAAGCCCGGCCACACTCGAAGGAGCCACCTGATGACACCAGCCGGCCGAGCGATCGAAATCCTGCTCGTCGAAGACGATCCCGGTGACGAGCTGATCACCCGGGAAGCGTTCGAACACAACAAGGTCAACAACAACCTGCACGTCGCCCACGACGGTGAGGAGGGCCTGGACTTCCTCTACCAGCGGGGGGAGTTCGCGGACGCGCCGCGGCCCGACCTCGTCCTGTTGGACCTGAACCTGCCGAAATACGATGGGCGCCAACTGCTTCAGCAGGTCAAGTCCGACCCGGACCTCTCCCGCATCCCGATCGTCGTACTCACCACCTCCTCGGCCGAGGAGGACATCGTGCGCAGCTACGAACTGCACGCGAACGCCTACGTCACCAAGCCCGTCGACCTCGACCAGTTCATGAGCGCCGTGCGGCAGATCGACGAGTTCTTCGTTCAGGTCGTGCGGTTGCCCGGCGTCTGAGAGCGGCTACCGGGATTCCGAGTGGCGCTGCGCGAACCAGGTGATCAGCCGGCCGAGGATGATCAGCAGCAGCACGAAGACGATCAGCAGGAACGCCGCGTCGTAGGACAACGCCCGCGCCGCCTTCGACGGCAGGTTGTAGAACGTCCAGATCGGGTAGGTCAGGTAGCCGACGGGTGAGCCGGTGAGCTTTCCGGTCGGGGCGGAATTCGACCAGCCCGCCGTGTAGAGCATCGGCGCCGTCTCGCCGACCGCGAGCGCCAGCGCCACCAGCAGGCCGGTGACGATCCCCGGGATCGCGGACTTGAGCACGATCTTGCGCAGGGTCCAGCCGAGCGGCAACCCGAGGGCTTCGGCGCCCTCCCGGTAGGACGTGGGCACCTGGGCGAGCGCGGATTCGGTGGCCTTGGCGATGTAGGGGATGCTCATGGCCGACAGCGTCAGCACCCCCGCCGCCAGCGAAAAACCCCACTGGAACTTCACCACCAGCGCCAGGTAGCCGACGTAGCCGAGCACGATGGACGGGATGCCGGCCAGCACCTCGTAGGCGCCGCGCAGGATGGATCGCGTTCTGCCGCCGGCGAATTCGGACAGGTAGATCCCGGTCAGGACGCTGACCGAGCCGCCCACCAGCATGACTCCGAGGCCCACGACGACGGTGCCGATGATGGCGTTGCGCAGCCCGCCGCCGTTGCCGCGGGTGTTGTCGGTCAGCACGCGCCAGCTGAACACCGGCAACGCGCGGGAGACGACTTCGACCAGCATCCACAGCGTCGGCACGACCACCACCGCCAGGCAGCACCCGCAGGCGACCCAGAACAGCGCGTTGACGATCTTGCGGCGGGTACCGACCACGTCAGACCCCCCGTCCCACCGGCAGGGCGGTGCCCGACACCCGGCGCACCAGGGCGCGGGCCGCCACGTTGGTCAGCAGCGTGATCAGCATCAGCACCAGCGAAACCTCGGCGAGGGTCTTCACCGCGAAGTCGGTGAAATCGGTCATCGCCGAATCCAGTTGCGACACAACGGTGGCGGCGATGGTGGTCATCGTCGCGTAGATGTTGGCGGGCATCGCGCCCAGCACCGCACCCGAGACCATGGCCACGGCCATCGTCTCGCCCAGCGCGCGTCCCAGCCCGAGCACCACGGCGCCGATGATGCCGCTGGACACCCACGGCAGCGTGACCCTGCGGGCGCACTCGAAGTCGGTCATCCCCAGCGCGACCGCGCCCTCGCGGGGCAGCACCGGCACCTGCCGGATCAGGTCGCGGCTGGTGCTGGCGATGATGGGAATGACCATCACCGCCAGCACCAGGCCGGACACCAACATGCCCTCCCCGTTGCCGGGGTTGCCGCGGAAGTAGCCGAGCACCGGCACGTCCGGGGCGTTGCGGGCGATCACGGGCGCGACGTGATGGGCGATGAACGGCCCGAAAGTCATTGCGCCCCAAAGGCCGACGATGACGCTCGGGATGCCGGCGAGCAGCTCGAGCACCATACCGATGGCCGACGCCAGACGCCTGGGCAGCCGCTCCACGATCACCAGCGCCGCGCCGATCGACACCGGCACCGCGATGATCAACGCGATCGCCGAGGTGGCCAGGGTCCCCACGATCAGCGGCAGCGCGCCGTAGTAGGCACCGACCGGGTGCTGGACTCCGCGGGTGACGACGGCGTCGCCGTAGGTGTTGCCGGGGTTCCAGTCGGTGGCGGTGAAGAAGTGCAGCCCGTTGACCCGGATTGCGGGCAGCGCCTCGAGGAGCAGCGTCGCCAGCACGAACACGAGCGCGAGCAGCGGCACCACCGCACCCACCGCGCCGAGGGAGCGGATGGCCAGACCCGGGCGGGCCGCGCGGCGGATTCGCTGGATGCGGTCCAGCGCGCCCCCGATCGCGATGTCTGTCACGACATCCCTACTGGCCGCTGATCTTGGCGATCTGGGCGTCCGACGACTTCACCACCTCGGCCGGCAGCGGCTGGAAGTGCACCTTGTCCAGGAACGAGGCGTTGTTGCCGTCGGTGATCGCCCAGTGCAGGAAGGCCTGCAGCGTCTGGGCGGTGGCGCCGTCCTTCTGGTTGCTGTTGACGATGGCGTACTCGTAGTTGATGATCGGGTACCCGTCGGCGGCCGGGCCGTTGATCAGCGAAATCGCCTGGTTCGCCGGGGTTTTCGAGGCGAAGCCGGCGGCCGCGGCCTGGATGCTCTGGGCGTCGGGCAGCAGGTACTTGTCGGCGGCGTTGGCCAGCTGCGCCTCGCCGAGCCCCTTCTGCTGGGCCTGATCGAGGAAGCTGATGCCGATGTAGGCCACGCAGCCCGGGGTGTCCGCGCAGCCAGTCACCATGCCGCCGTTTCCGTTCTCGCCGAGCGCGCCGGGCACCGTCGGGAAGGCGACGGTGGTGCCGAACCCGGGCGACTTGCCCCAGCCGTCGGGGTCCTGCTTGGACAGGTACTGGGTGAACAGGAAGGTGTCACCGGACCCGTCGGAGCGGTGCAGCGGAACCACCGGGGTGGCGGGCAGGTTCACGCCGAGGTTCAGACCCGTGATCTGCGGGTCGTTCCAGGTCTTCACGGTGCCGTTGTACATGGCGGCCAGCACCTTGCCGTTCAGCTTGATGTGCTCGGTGACGCCGGGCAGGTTGTAGTTGACCTGCTGCGCGGAGATGGCCAGCGCGACGTTCATCAGGCCCTTGTGCGCGGACATGTCGCCCTCGGACAGGTAGGCGTCGGAGGCGCCGATGGCGACCGCCCCCGCCGCGGCCTGGGAGATCCCGGTGCCGGAGCCGGTGCCCTGGGTGGTGATCGTGACGTTGGAGTACTTGTCGTGATAGGCGGGGCCCCACAGGTTGAACAGCGGGTAGAGCAGCGTGCTGCCCGTCTCGGCCAGTGTCACCGGCGAGGACGCCGGCGTGGTTGCTACCGGGCCGCCGGCCCCCTGATTCGACGATCCGTTCGTCGAGTTCGAACCGCAGGCACCCGCGGCCAACACCAGTGGCGCGGCGGCCGCCAGCACCAAGTACCTACACCAACGTGTCTTCACGATCTGTCACCTTTCGTTGCTGATCCCTTGCTTCACTTACCTTTTCGCTCAGCCGCGGATTTTCGCGATCTGGGCGAGTGACGTCTTGACCACCGGGTCCGGCAGCGGCTGGAAGTGGACCTTGTCCAAAAACGCGGGGGCGTTGCCGTCGGTGACCGCCCAGTGCAAAAACGCCTGCAGCGTCTGGGCGGTGGCGGCGTCGGGCTGGTTGCCGTTGACGATGGCGTACTCGTAGTTGACGATCGGATAACCGTCGGCGGCCGGGCCGTTGATCAGCGAGATCGCCTGGCTCGCGGGGGTATTCCCGGCGAAGCCGGCGGCCGCGGCCTGAATGCTCTTGGCTTTGGGCAGCAGGTACTTGCCGGAGGCGTTGCCCAGCTTGGCCTCCCCGAGCCCCTGCTCGTCGGCCGCGTCCAGCGACCCGATGCTGGTGTAGGCGACGCAGCCGGGGTTGGCCGCGCAGCCGGTCACCATGGCGCCGTCGCCGTTCTCGCCCAGCGCGCCGGGCACCGCCGGGAAGTCGACGGTGGTGCCGAAGCCGGGGGTCTTGCCCCAGCCGTCGGGGTCCTGCTTGGACAGGTACTGGGTGAACTGGAACGTGCTGCCCGAACCGTCGGAGCGGTGCAGCGGGACCACCGGGGTGTCCGGCAGCTGCAGGCCGGGGTTGAGGGCGGCCAGCGCCGGGTCGCTCCAGGTCTTGATCGTGCCGCGGTACATGGCGGCCAGCACCTTGCCGTTGAGCTTGAGGTGCTGATGGACGCCGGGCAGGTTGTAGTTGACCTGCTGTGCCGCGACGGCCAGCGCGATGTTCATCAGCCCGGGGTGGGCGGCCATGTCGCCGTCGGACAGGTAGGCGTCGGAGGCGCCGATGGTGACCGCCCGGGCCGCCGCCTGGGAGATGCCGGCGCCCGAACCGCTGCCCTGGGTGGTGATGGCGACGTTCGGATACTTCGCGTGATAGGCGGAGCCCCACTCGCTGAACAGTGGGTAGAGCAGCGTGCTGCCGGTCTCGGAGAGCTCGATCGTGGACGTCGCGGGCGCGGTGGCGACGCTCGTGGTCCCCCCGGCGTTCGGTGCGCCGGTTGGCGCATGCGAGCCGCAGGCGGCGACGCCCAGGGCCGTCGCCAGCCCCAGCAGCGCATCCCACCGACTCTTCACGTCCTCGCTTCCTCGGGCCGTCCCGCCTGGGCCGGCCGGAACGGGGCGAAGTAGCGGGCGGTTTCCTCGTGTTTCGGCGAGACGAACAGCTGCTTGGTGGGCCCCTCCTCGACCAGCCGGCCCTCGAAGAAGAAGGCGGTCCGGTCGCCGGTGCGGGCGGCCTGGGCGAGGTCATGAGTGACCATGACCACGGTCAGCCGGTCGGCGAGTGACCGGATGAGGCCCTCGATCTTCTCGGTCGTGGTGGGGTCCAGCGAGGAGGTGGGCTCGTCGAGCAGCAGCACCTCGGGGCCGACCGCCAGCGCGCGGGCCAGGCACAGCAACTGTTGCTGGCCGCCGGAGAGCCGGAACGGGGAGTCCCCGAGCCGATCCTTGACCGCGTCCCACAGGCCGACCTCGGTGAGCCGGGCCTCGGCGACGTTCTTGAATTCCTTGCGCGGCACCATCTTGTGGGCGCGCACGCCGGCGACCACGTTGTCCATGATCGACATCGGGAATGGGTTGGGGCGCTGGAACAGCATGCCGACGCTGCGGCGAAACTCCATCAGGTCGCGCCCGGAGAAGATGCTGCGCCCGCCCATCAGGACGTCGCCGCTGTGCCGGAAGCCGGAGACCTTGTCGTTCATCCGGTTCAGCGTCCGCAAAAACGTCGTCTTCCCGGAGCCGGTGGGTCCCAGCAACGACGTGACCGCCCGCGCCGGAAACTCCAGGCTCACCCGGTCGAGCACGGTCTTGGCGCCGAAGCCCAACGTGAGGTCCACCGCCGCCATGGCCGGAGGTGCCCCGGGGTCGGCCCCGGTGTCGGCGAGCTGTTCACGGCTCATCAAGGCCCGATGCTACTGCCAGTCACCGGCCGGACACCCGCCCGTAAACAGATACTCAGCGACCTACAAGGTGCCGCTAATCCCACACCCATCTTCAAAGGTTTGTATATTCACGATGGGTTCACGTGTGTGTCACCTACGTCGCTGCGTGTGCCGCGCACGGTCCCAACGCTACGGAGGAGTTGCGTGAGGTTCATCCGATCCGGCACCGCGCTGAGTTTGCTCGCCGTCAGCGCGCTGGTGCTGGCCGGATGCGGTGGCAACTCGAACAATCCGTCCGGGACCAGTGCCAAGCCGATCCCGGTGAACTGCGGCGGCAAGAAGCTGCTCCATGCGAGCGGCTCGACCGCGCAACAGAACGCCGTCGAGCAGTTCGTCTACGCCTACGTCCGCGCGTGCCCGGGCTACACGCTGGACTACAACGCGAACGGCTCCGGCGCCGGCGTCGAGCAGTTCGTCAACAACGAAACCGACCTGGCGGGCTCCGACGTCCCGCTGGATCCGTCGACGGGCCAGCCCGACCGGGCCGCGGCCCGGTGCGGTTCGCCGGCGTGGGACCTGCCGACGGTGTTCGGCCCGATCGCCATCACCTACAACGTCAACGGCGTGGGCACGCTGAACCTGGACGGGCCCACCGCGGCAAAGATCTTCAACGGCGCCATCACCAAATGGGACGACCCGGCCATCAAGGCCCTCAACGGCGGCGCCAGCTTCCCCTCGACACCGATTCACGTCGTGTTCCGCAGCGACAAGTCCGGGACCACCGCCAACTTCCAGAAGTACCTCGACGGCGCGTCCGACGGCGCGTGGGGCAAGGGCACCGGCGAGAAATTCAACGGCGGCGTCGGGGACGGCGCCAGCGGGAACAACGGCACCTCGGCGGCGCTGCAGAGCACCGACGGGTCGATCACCTACAACGAGTGGTCGTTCGCAGTGGGTAAGCAGTTACACATGGCGCAGATCATCACCTCGGCGGGCCCGGACCCGGTGTCGATCACCACCGACTCCGTCGGCAAGACCATCGCCGGCGCCCGATTCCAGGGTCAGGGCAACGACCTGGTGCTGGACACGTCGTCGTTCTACAAGCCCACCCAGGCCGGCGCCTACCCGATCGTGCTGGCGACCTACGAGATCGTCTGCTCGAACTACCCGGACAAGGCGACCGGGCAGGCAGTCAAGGCGTTCATGCAAGCGGCCATCGGTCCGGGGCAAGATGGTCTTGAACAGTACGGATCGATCCCGATGCCGAGCTCGTTCCAGTCGAAGCTGGCGGGCGCGGTGAACGCGATCTCGTGAACGGACGAAGGGAGCCTCCATGGTGAGCGCGCCGAGTTCGCGAATGGGGTCGCAATTCGGGCCCTACCGGTTGCTGCGGCTGCTGGGCAGCGGCGGCATGGGCGAGGTCTTCGAGGCCGAGGACACCCGCAAGCGCCGGGTGGTGGCGCTGAAGCTGATCTCCGAGCAATTCTCCGGCGACCCGATGTTTCGCGCGCGCATGCAGCGCGAGTCCGACGCCGCGGGCCGGTTGACCGAGCCGCACGTGGTGCCGATCCACGACTACGGCGAGATCGACGGGCGCCTCTACCTGGACATGCGCCTGATCGACGGCGCCGACCTGGCCACCATCCTCAAACGCGCCGGGCCGCTGAGCCCGGCGCGGGCGGTGGCCATCGTGAGCCAGATCGCCGCGGCGCTGGACGCCGCACACGCCAGCGGTGTGACGCACCGCGACGTCAAGCCGGAGAACATCCTGGTCACCAACAGCGACTTCGCCTACCTGGTGGACTTCGGGATCGCCCGCGCCGCCGCCGACCCGGGGCTGACCCAGACCGGGACCGCGATGGGAACCTGCAAGTACATGGCCCCGGAGCGGTTCACCAGCGACGACGTCACCTACCGCGCCGACATCTATTCGCTGGCCTGCGTGCTGGGTGAGTGCCTGACCGGGTCGCCGCCGTACCGGGCCGACAGCATGGAGCGGTTGATCGCCGCGCACCTGCTCGAGCCGCCCCCGCGGCCCAGCCAGCTGATGCCCGGGCGGGTTCCGGCGGCGCTGGACGACGTGATCGCCAAGGGCATGGCCAAGAACCCCGAGGAGCGCTACCGCACGGCCGGCGAGCTGGCCGCCGCGGCGCACGACGCCCTGAACGTCTCCGAGCAGCACCAGGCCGTCGCGATCATGCAGCACAACCAGCTGGCGGCCCGCCCGATCGGCGACATCGAGACGCAGGCCCGGCCCGTGGTGCCCAACGGCGGCGCCAGCTGGCCGGGGCCGGTGGCCGCCACCGGCGGTGGTGGCGGGACCTCGCCGCCCGGCGGCGTCACCGGGTGGCGCAGCCAATCGATGCCCGCGTCGTATCCACGGCCGCAGGCGGCCCCGCCACGGTCCGACTACTGGCGTGGCGGGCCCGACGCGGACCGACGGCGCAAGTGGTGGATCGCCGGCGGCGTGCTCGCGGTGGCGCTCATCGCCGTCATCGCGCTGGTCGTCGTCCTCCTGCGCGGGTCGAACCCGTCGCCGAAGGAGCCCTCCGGGCAGAGCGTGTTGCCGTTCAACGGCATCGACTTCCGCCTCTCCCCAGGCGGGGTGGCCCTGGACAAGGCCGGCAACGTCTACGTGACCAGCGAGGGCATGTACGGGCGGGTGGTGGAGCTGCCGACCGGCACGAGCTCCCCGCGGGTGCTGCCGTTCAACGGGCTCTACCAGCCGCAGGGGCTGGCGGTGGACGAGGCCGGCACGGTCTACGTCGCCGACTTCAACAACCGGGTGGTGAAGCTGGCGTCCGGCTCGAACAACCAGACGGTGCTGCCGTTCAACGGGCTGAACTACCCCGAGGGCGTCGCGGTGGACGCCCAGGGCGCGGTCTACGTCGCCGACCGGGGCAACAGCCGGGTGGTGAAGTTGCCGGCCGGGTCGAACGCCCAAACCGTGCTGCCGTTCAACGGCCTGAAGAACCCCGACGGCGTGGCGGTGGACCCCGCCGGCAACGTCTACGTCGCCGACACCGACAACAACCGGGTGCTGAAGCTGGACGTCGGGACGAACGCCCAGACCGAGCTGCCGTTCGCGGGCGTGTCGGTGCCGTGGGGCATCGCGGTGGACCCCGCCGGCGACGTGTTCATCACCGAGCACGACAGCAGCCAGGTCAAGAAGCTGCCGGCCGGATCGAACGTTTCGACCGTGCTGCCGTTCACCGGGCTCAACACGCCGCTGGCCGTGGCGGTGGAATCCGGCGGCAACGACTCCAAGGGAGCCGGGAACGTCTACGTCGCCGACCGCGGCAACAACAGGGTAGTCAAGCTGGTTCCCTGACCAGGAATTCGTCGTTGTGCTGCCCCGGGGTGGGCGGCGGAGCGGCGGCCACCGCGTCGAAGCTGGCGTAGCGCGCCGGCATCCGGACGACGGTGATTGCCCCGTCGCCGCTGCCCACGTGCAGCGCCAACTCGTTCTCGGCGAACAGCGGCGTGCTCACCACCTGCTTCCAGGTGTAGGCCAGGCAGGCCATCAGGCCGCCCTCCTGCAGCAGCTCGACCCACTCGGCCGCGGTCTTGGCGGCCAGCGCCGACTCGAGTTCCTCGGTCAACTCGTGGTAGTTCAGCGCGCGCGAACGCTGGGTGGCGAACCGCTCGTCGTCCTTCAGATCCGGGCGGCCGATGATCTGGCACAGCTTGGCCCAGTGCTTGGGCACGTAGGCGCTGATCACCAGGTAGCCGTCGGACGCCTTGAATGCGTCCGACGGCTGGGTGGCGAAGCCAACGCCCTTGCGTTTCTTGGGTTTTGGGTCGGCGTCGGGCTTGGGCGCCTCGCTCGGCTTGTTCAGGTGGATGGTCAGCTGGCTGGCCTGCAGGTTGACCGCGACGTCGTACATGGCGACCCGCACGGTCTCGGCCACCCCGTGGCGCTCCCGGTTGAGCAGCGCGGCGAGCACCGCCTGCGCCAGCACGTGGCCGCTGGCGGCGTCGACGAGCTGGAACGGGATGATCTGCGGCTTGCCGGTCGGGGTGGGCATCCCGGTGCTCATGCCCGACTCGGCGGCGACCATCAGGTCGACGCCCGGCCTGCTGCCGTGCGGGCCGTTGCCGCCGTAGGCCGAGAGCCGCGCGTAGATGAGCCGGGGATTGCGGGCCCGCAGGTCGTCGGGGCCGAGCCCCAGGCGTTCCATCACCCCGGGCCGAAACCCTTCCAGGACAACGTCGGCGGTGTCGGCGAGCCGCAGGATCTGCTCTTTGTTCTCGTCGGCGGTCAGGTCCACCGCAACCGACTTCTTGCCGCGGTTGTGCGGCAGGAACAGCGTAGGCAGGGGAGGGCGTCCGGGCAGCACCGCGGTGATCTGCCGGGCCGCCTCGCCGCCGGGCGCCTCGACCTTGATGACCTCGGCGCCCAGGTCGGCCAGCACCTGCCCGGCCAGCGGCCCGGCGATGTTCTGGGTGAAATCGAGCACCCGGTAGCCGTCAAGGGGCTTGGGGGCCTTGCTGTTTGGCATTCTGGCCGTCTCCTTAAACTGGCTTGTGCAGCACCGCGGTGCAGTAGTGATTCCTACCGAAAGGCCCATCGGGGTCGCTGGACTGCAGCGGAAATCCGTTGTCGCCCAACAACTTATTAAGCGGCGTGCGCGCCGGGCGCCAGCCGCGATCTTCCAGATAGGCCGCCACGTCGTTGCGCTCCCCGGGGAAGCCCAGTTCGCCCAGCGCGATGTCGAGGCCGTTCTCCCGCCACTTGTCGCAGGCGGCGTTGAGCGCGTCACCGCTGACCCCCGTGTTGAGGAACACCTCGGCCACCAACCTGCTGCCGTCGGCGCTGAGGGCGGTGATCTGGTCCAGCAGCCGGTCCTGGGCGTCGGCCGGGAGGAACCCGAGCAGGCCCTCCGCCGCCCAGGCGGCCGGGCGGCTCGCGTCGAACCCGGCCTGCCGCAGCGCCGCCGGCCAGTCGTCGCGCAGGTCGATCGACACGTTTCGCAACCCGGCCGTAGGCGTGGCGCCGAGCTCGGCGATGGTGGCGGCCTTGAACGCGATGACCTCGGGCTGGTCGATTTCGTACACCGTGGTGCCGGTCGCCCACGGCAGCCGGTAGGCCCGCGCGTCCAGGCCCGAGGCGAGGATGACGACCTGGTCGACACCGGCTTGCTGGGCTTCGGCGAAGAACGCGTCGATGTAGCGGGTGCGGGCGGCCATCATGTCGGTCATGCGCTGCATGCCCCACGGCGCGCCCGGGACGTCGACGTCCGCGGAGCTGAATTCACCTGCGGCCCAGCGTGTCATGAAGTCGATACCCACGGCGCGCACCAGCGGCTCGGCGAACGGATCGTCGATCAGCCCCGCCCGGGTGGCGCGGGCCCGACCCGCCGCGACCATGGTGGCCGTGGCTCCCACGCTGGTGGCCAGGTCCCACGTGTCGTCGTCGCTGCGCGCCATCGGATGGTCCTTCCGCGGTTTCTCGGCTGGTTAGACAGAATAACGATACGGTCTCCCGGCCGTTGCGCGTCCCGGCGTCGGGCCCGTCCCGCCCTACCATGGCCGGATGCAAATGGTGCTCTCGGCCGCCGGGTCACCGTGTTCGACGGCGGTCGCGCGGGACGCCGGCTGGCGGCGCAGCGCCCACGCGGCGCGGCGGCTGGCCTGGATCAGCCTGGCCGTGGTGCTCGTCGAGGGCGTCGTCGGGCTGTGGCAGGGGCTGGCGGTCGGATCCGTCGCGCTGACCGGGTGGGCGCTGGGCGGCGGGGCCGAGGCGCTGGGCAGCGGGATGGTGGTGTGGCGGTTTTCCGGGTCCCGGACCCTGTCGGCGACGGCCGAGCGGCGCGCGCAGCGCGGCGTGGCGGTGTCGTTCTGGCTGACGGCCCCCTACGTCGCCGCCGAATCGCTGCGCGACCTGACCGACGCGCACCACGCCGACACGTCGCTGATCGGCATCGCGCTGACGGCCGTCGCCCCGGCGCTGATGCTGACGCTGGGCTGGGCCAACCATCGGCTCGGCGCGCGGCTGGACTCGGGGGCGACCCGCGGCGAGGGCACCCAGAACTATCTGTGCGCCGCGCAGGCGCTTGGGGTGCTGGCGGGCCTGGCCGTCACCGCGCTGTGGTCCGGCGGTTGGTGGGTCGACCCCACGATCGGGCTGGCAATCGCCGGCATCGCGGTCTATGAGGGCATCCAGTCCTGGCGCGGTCACGCCTGCTGCTGAGGCCCGTCAGTCCGGGTCGGCTTTTCCCTTTGCTCGCCTTTCGCGCTGACCGCGACACATAAACGTCTGCGACGACACGCCGAAACCCGTCGCAGCGGTTTATGTCTCGCGGAACAGGGCGGTGTGCATATTTACTTATTTGCGCGGGTCCGGTTCCCACGTCCCGGGCAGCATCGGCGCGCGCGCCGGCGCCGTCGCCAGCCCCGCCGCCGCAGTGCCTTTGGCGGCGGTTCCGGTGAAGCCCACGGTCCCCGCCGGGGTGGGGTCCATGTATTCGTAGCCGCGGCCCAGCTGGGTGAGCTTGGCCCGGCGGCGCCGCTGCGCCGTTGACGGCTCCTCGGGAGCCGCCGCGGCCGCCGGGGCGTCGGCGTCCTCGGGTTCGGGCGCCCTCTTGCGGGCGCCGGTGCCCGCCGCCCGGCGGGCATCCGCGCCCAGGCCGCCGACCAGGTAGGCGTAGCCGTCCATGCCCGCGGCCAGGCTCGCGCCGGTCAGCGTCGGCGGAGCGGTGCCCGGCGGCGGCGCCGGTGCGGGCGCTGGGGCGACCGCGGCCGCCGGGGCCGGCGCGGGGACCGGGGCGGGCGGCGGCGGGGTGGGGGCCGGCGCCGGGACGCTCGGGGCGAGCGCCACCAGGGGCGGCATGGTCGGCGGCAGCGCCGGCGGCACCACCACGAGCAGGCCTTTGATGCCGGCCAGACCCGACAGGCCGCCCAGCGTCGCGGGCACGGCGGCCAACGGCGCCAGCGACGCGGTGATCACCGGCAGCAAAACCACGAGCAGCGCGATGTTCTGTTCCAGCAGCGTCTTGAGCAACGCGATGGTGTCGGTGATGACCGTGCCGATGGCCTCGACGGTGACGAACACCAAAGTCCAGCCGATGACCGTCGGGTTGCCCGACGCGAACGCCGCGGCGACGTCCGCGCCGATGAACGCGAAGGTCTCCGACAGGAACAGGGAGTACGACGCGAAGTCCATCGGGTAGCCCAGGGCGAACGCGATGTTGAACGGGCTGAGGAAGCTCAGCGGGTTGCCGAGCACGGGCAGCCACGGATCGAACCCGGAGAACAGCGCCGCAAAGAACGGGTTGCTGGCCACCGAGTCGATCAAGGGCTGCAGGGACTGGTAGTAGAAGTCGGTAAACCCGTTGCGCTGCAACCAGTCCAGGATGTCGTTTTGCCGGTCGGGGGGTAACGGCTGCGCCGCGGCGGCGGCCGTCACGATCTGCGGCGCGGCGGTGGTCCGTGGCGCCGCCGTCACCGCCGCCGCGGCGACGGCCTGATAGGTGCTCATCACGGTGGCCGCCTGGACCCACATCCGTGCGTAGTCGGCCTCGTTGGCCGCGAGCGGGATCGCGTTGACGCCAAAGAAATTCGTCGCGAGCAGCACCGCGTGGGTGGCGTGGTTGTCGGCCAGCTCCGCCAGGGTCGGCATCGCGGCCAGCGCGGCGGTGTAGGCGGCGGCGGCGGTTTCGTGCTGGGCGGCCGTCGCGGCGCTGTTCGCGCCGGCCTGTGCCAGCCACCCGAGATGGGGGGCATGGGCGGCCGCGTAGGCGTCGGCCGTCGGGCCGTCCCACGACCCCGCCCGCGCCGCGGCCAGCAGCGCCTCGAGTTCCTGGGCGGCTTGGGCGTATTCGGTGCTCAGGGAGCTCCACGCCGCCGCGGCGGCCAGCAAGGCGCCGGGGCCGGGGCCGGCGCTCAGCAGCGCCGAATGCACCTCCGGGGGCGACGCCATCCAAATGGGGGCGATCATGGGATGAGCCAGCTCTCTCGGGGTACACCGCCCCGGGTCGCAGGATGCGACGACGCGAGTGTCCTGGCTCTCGGATCGCTGCTCGCCTCGCCTTCCAACTCATGTCGAGCCGTGGCTAGTGAGGGTCGCTCCCCGATGACAGTGGCGGGACCGCGCCGGATTCGCACCGGCTTCCTGCATCGTCATCGCCTTACGCGCCGTATTGTCGCACGCTTTCGTTTGCTGCGCCGAGCGTCGATTAGTTGGGCGGAAAGCCGCACATCTGACGCAACAACTCGACGCTGGCCATCGCGCTAGTTCAGTCGGTACCTGATCAGCCGGGAGCTGTTGGCCACCACCGCCACCGACGACGCGTTGTGCAGGATTGCGGCCAGCACGGGGGACAGGGCGCCACCGGCGCCGATGATCAGCCCGGCGGCGTTGACGGCGATGGACATGCCGTAGTTCTCGCGGATGACGTCGACGGCGCGGGCGCCCAGGTCGCGCACGTCGAGCAGCCGGTGCAGGTCGTCGTTCGCCAGCGCCACATCGGCGGTCTCGACGGCGACGTCGGTGCCGGCCAGCCCCATGGCGATCCCGATGTCGGCGGCGGCCAGCGCCGGCGCGTCGTTGATGCCGTCGCCGACCATGCCGACCACGAAGCCGTCGTTTTGCAGCTCGCGCACCACCTCGAGCTTGTCCTCCGGCATGACCTCGGCGCGCCACTCGTCGATGCCCAGTTCGGCCGCGACCACCTCGGCGATCTCGGGATGGTCGCCGGTGAGCATGACGATGCGTCGAATCCCGTTGGCGCGCAACTTCTTCAGCACCTCGGCGGCTTCGGGCCGCACCTCGTCGCGCAGGCTGATCAGCCCCACCAGTTTGCCGTCCACCGCGAGCAGCAGCGGCGTCTCGGCCCGGCGCCGCAGCTTGTCCACCCACTCCGACGCCTTCTTGGTCACCCGCACCTTTTCCGCGCGCAGCAGCGACGGGCTGCCCAGCAGCAGGGTGCGGCCGTCGGCCCAGGTCCGCATGCCCAGTCCCACCAACACCTCGCACTCCTCGTGCGGCGGGATGCTGATGTGACGTTCCTCGGTGGAGCGGATCACCGCCTCGGCCAGCGGGTGGCGGGAGTGGATCTCCGAGCTGGCCGCGTACGCCAGCACCTGCTCGGGCTCCCAATCCTTCTGCAAGGAAACGATGTTGGTGACCACCGGGCGCCCGACGGTCAGCGTGCCGGTCTTGTCGAACACGATCGCGTCGACCTGGCCCGCCTGCTCGAGGTGGGAGCCGCCCTTGATCAGGATGCCGCGGCGCGCGCCGTTGCCGATCGCGGCGCTGATCGCGGTCGGGGTGGCCAGGCCCACCGCGCAGGGGCACGCGATCAGCAGCATGGTCATCGCCCGCCGGACGTCCCCGGTGACGGCCAGGGTGATCGCCGAGACGATGAACGAGGTGGGAACGAAACGGCGGGAGAAGTTTTCGCCGACCGTCTGAATCGGGGCGCGGTCGTGCTGCGCCTCCTCGACGCGGGTGATGATGCGCCCGATCGTGGTCTGGTTGCCCACGGCGTGGGCGCGCACCACGACGCGCCCGCGCACCACCACCGAGCCGGCGTGCACGCGCGCGCCGACCACGACGCTGACCGGCAGGTTCTCGCCGGTGATCGCGGACTGGTCGACGATCGCCTCGCCGTCGACCACCTCGCCGTCCACCGGGATCGCGACGTGGTCGTGCACCACCACCTCGTCGCCGATCTGCACGGTGTCGATCGGCACCTGCACCTCATTACCGTCGTCGAGCCGGATCCACGCGGTGTCCTGGCTGCCGCGCAACAGCTCCGAGATGGCGCGGCGGGTGCGGCGCAGGGTCAGGTCCTGCAGGTACTCGCCGATGTTGAGCAGCCACAGCACGGTGAGGGCGACGACGTTCTCGCGCAGGATCAGGCTGGCCACGGTCGCCGCCGACACCAGCGCGTCGGTGCCGGCGCGGCCCGAGCGCAGCGAGCGCAGGGCGCCGCGCAAGAACGGGTAGCCGGTGAAGACGGTGACGCCGGTGGCGAACAGCCGGCCGCTCGGGCCGAGCAGCGGCGGCCGCGCGAACACGTAGCGGCGCACCCCGAGCAGGGCCAGCGCCGCGCCGCCGATGACCATGCGCAGCACGTCGGTGTTGCGGATCTCCGACGAGTGCGGCGCGCGCGCCGGGATCAGCTCGGCGGCAACGTGCGCGGCGGAGCCGATCGCCGCCAAAACCGCGGCGCGGTCGCAGCGCCGCGGCGAGTACCAGACGACCACCGAGCCGGTGCGCGGGTAGGCGTGCACGGCGCGCACGCCCTGCTCCTTGGCGACGGCCTCCTCGACCGCGACCGCCCGCCGCGAATCGCTGCGTACCCAGCCGACCGACACCCGCATGCGCCCGGCCGCATCCGAAAGTACTTGCAGGGCAGGGTCTTCGGCGGTAAGGACGGGCATGTCCGCCCGGTCAGTGCTCGTGCGGGTGGGTGTCGGTGATGGACGGCGTGGGCGCTTCCTCGCCGATGCGCTCGCGGGCCTCGGCCATGACGTCGGCGAGCTTCAGCCGCGCCGACTCGGCCGCCTCCTCGGCCTTGCGGGTGCCGCGCAGCCCCAGTTCCGCGGCCGACACGGCGGTCTCGTGCAGTGGCGCCTTGGCCATGGCCTTGCGCACCACCTCGTAGGCCGTCACGCCGACGAGGCCGGTGACGACCGTCGATGCCGCTTTCGCCAAGAGCCCGTACGCCGCCATCGCTCGAAACCTTCCTGGGTTGTGTGTGCCGGTTTCGCCCGACATTAACATTGAAATATTGCGATATCAATATGAGTCGTCAGAGGACGCGGGTCACCTTTTCGGTCGCGATGCGCCGCGGCAGCGCGCCCGGATCGGGGTTGGCCACCTGCACCAGCGACGCGCCGACGGCCAGGATCGCCAGCAGGCCGTCCACCACCTCGTCCGGCGTCGTCCACGCCGCGCTGGACAGCACCCGGTCGCCCGACGCCAAACCCCGTGCCGCGGCCGAGCTTTCGCAGTCGGACAGGACCGCTTCGACCGACCGCCCGGCCAGCGCGGGACCGGGGTGGCGTTCGGGAACGATCTGGTCGCCGTGCACCCGCACGGCGGTGGCGTAGTCGGTGACGCCGATCGGCACGTCGGGTGCGGGACGGCCGAACGGATCGAGCGACAGCACGGCCACCTCGCCCCCGCCGGCGGCCTGGTCGGCCTCGTCCAGCCGGTCGGCGGTGCACAGCGCCAGGTCGGCCTCGCCATCGAGCACCGCCTCGGCGCCGATCCACCACACCCCGAACAGCACCGCCGCGGTCTGCCAGTGCGCGGGCAGCAGGATCGCGACCCGGCTACCCGGCCCGGCGCCCAGCTCGTCGCGCAACAGGTTGCCGGTCTTGGCGGCCCAGTTGGCCAGCGTCGCCGCGGACAACTCGATGCGCTCACCTGTGCCGTCGTCGTAGTAGGTGATGCGCGGGCCGACGGCGTCGGTCCGCAGCATGGGGTCCAGGATCGCCCCGGCGAGCGTGTTCGATTGGTGCACCGGGTGGTTAGTTTATGCACTCCGGCTTGTCGGAGCCCGCGGTCAGGATCGGCGACGGCGCGGGCACGTTCGGGTCGGCCCCCTGTCCTGGCGAGGCGCCGGCGTTGGACACCCGCGCGGACGTCAGCGACGGGCCACCCGACAGGCCCGAGCCGGGCCCGGTGTAATCGTTGGCCAGCACCACGCGCACCGAGCCGGCCGGGATGGACGAATCGGCGACGACGGGCAGCCCGCCCAGCTCCTTGGAGATCTCCTGGGCGCCCAGGTCGTCGGTCTTGGCGGCGCGCACCTGGCTGCCCTTCACGTGGCCGCCGTCGTTGTTGCCGACGGTGCCGGTGGCAAACCCCTTGGAGCTCAACACATCCGACACCGCTGCGGCCAGCCCGTTGATGTCGGTGTCGTTGACCACGTTGGCCGTGGTCTTGGCCGGTGTGTAGGCCAGTTCCTCGGTCTTGCCCTCGGCCTGGCCCTCCAGCAGGCCCGCCACCCATTGCTGGACCTGGTGGGGGTCCACCCGCACCACGCTCTGCATCCCGTCGTCGCTCCAGCCGGCGCCGTCGAGCACCGGGATCGTGGCGAAGGCGACGTTGCCGCCGGCCAGCTTCTGCATCTGCTGCACGAAATCCATGACGTCCCAACCCGAGGAGATCACCACCGAGCGCTGGACGGCGGACTGCAGCCGCTTGAGCGTGGTGGGGCTGGACAGCGTCTGCCCGGAGATGACCCGGTGGGCCAGCGAGGCCATCACCACCTGCTGGCGCACGACGCGGTCCAGGTCGCCGCGCGGCAGGTCGTGGCGCTGGCGCACGAAACTGAGCGCCTCCGGGCCGTCGAGCCGTTGCCGGCCGGCGGGGAAGTCGGCGCCCGAAAGCGGTTCGTACACCGCCTCTTTGAGGCAGACGTCGACGCCGCCGAGCGCGTCGGTGATCAGGGCGAACCCGAGCAGCCCGATCTCGGCGTAGTGGTCGACGGTGACGCCGGTGAGGTCGGCGACGGTCTTGATCAGCGCCTCGCGGCCGGCCTCGGTGCCCTGGGCCGCCGCGTCCTTGGCGGAGTCGCCGGCCTTGACGAGGCTGGCCCGCTTGGCCTCGCGGGTCTGGCCGTAGACGCCGTTGATCTTCGTCTTGCCCAGGCCGGGCGCCTGGACGTAGGAGTCGCGCGGGATCGAGATCGCCGTCGCCGACTTTCCGTTGTTCGGTATCCGGATCAGGATGATCGTGTCGGTGTTGGTGGCCTCCTCGTCGCCGGCGCGCAGGGTGTCGAGCTCCTCCTGCGACAGCGGGTTGCCGTGCGCGTCGGTGCGGCTGTCCAGGCCGACCAGCAGGATGTCGATCGCGCCGTCGTCGCCGCCCTTGCCCAGCGACGGTGCCGACATGTGGAAGATGCCGTCCTCGAAGGACCGGACGTTGCTCCAGGCGAGGCCGGTACCGAGGACCACAACCAGGGTCAGCACAGTGGCGACCACACGAACCACACGTTGCACAGGCATCACACTAGGTTACTTGCGACACAGCGGCTTCTCGGTTAGCCGACCCCGGTGTGCCCAAGGCGTTCCGGCACCGTGCCAGACTCGACACATGTCGGACAGACTCGTGATCACCGGAGCCGGGGGACAGCTCGGCAGCTGCCTGGCGGCGCTGGCCACCGCGCAGGGCCGCGACGTGCTGGCGCTGACGTCGTCGCAGTGGGACATCACCGATGCCGCCATGGCCGAGCGGACCATCCGCGCCGGCGACGTGGTGGTCAACTGCGCGGCCTACACCGACGTCGACGGTGCCGAGAGCGACGAGGCCGGGGCGTACGCGGTCAACGCCACCGGGCCGGAACACCTGGCGCGGGCCTGCGCGCGCGCCGGCGCCCGGCTGATCCACGTGTCGACCGACTACATGTTCACCGGCGAGCCGGCGACCGACCCGCCGCGCCCCTACGAGCCCAGCGACGAACCCGACCCGCGGGGGGTGTACGCGCTGAGCAAGCTCGCCGGGGAGCGGGCGGTGCTGGCGGCGCTGCCGGAGGCGGTCATCGTGCGGACCGCCTGGCTCTACACCGGCGCGACCGGCAAGGACTTCGTCGCCGTCATGCGCCGGCTGGCCGCCGGCGACGGCCCGGTGACCGTGGTCGACGACCAGGCCGGCTCGCCGACCTACGTCGGCGACCTGGCCGTCGCGCTGCTGCAGGTCATCGACGACCGGGTGCCCGGGCCCATCCTGCACGCCGCCAACGAGGGCGCGGTGTCCCGCTTCGAGCAGGCGATCGCGGTGTTCGAGGAGTGCGGCGCCGACCCGGCGCGGGTGCGGCCGGTGCGCACCGACGAGTTCCCGCGGCCCGCCCCGCGCCCGACCTACTCCGCGCTGGGCAGCCGGGAGTCCGCCGCGCTGGGCCTGACGCCGCTAAGGCCCTGGCGCCCTGCGCTTGTCGCGGCGCTGGCCGCATCGCCTAGTGAGCGCCCGGTACCCTCTACGCGTGACTGACGTCCTGCCGGTCGTGACGGTGACCTACTCACCGGGCCCGCACCTGGAGCGGTTTTTGGCCTCCCTGTCGCTGGCCACCGAGCGCCCGGTCAGCGTGGTGCTGGCCGACAACGGCTCCACCGACGGCACCCCGCAGGCGGCGGTCGAGCGCTACCCGAACGTGCGGCTGTTCGACACCGGCGCCAACCTCGGCTACGGGACCGCGGTCAATCGCGCCGTCGCGCAGCTCGACCAGGAACACGACTGGCTGATCGTGGCCAACCCCGACGTGCAGTGGGGTCCGGCCAGCATCGACGCGCTGCTCGACGCCGCCGCCCGCTGGCCGCGCGCCGGCGCGCTGGGCCCGCTCATCCGGGACCCCGACGGGTCGGTGTACCCGTCGGCGCGGCACCTGCCCAGCCTGATCCGCGGCGGCATGCACGCGGTGGTCGGGCCGTTCTGGAAGCGAAACCCGTGGACGGCGGCCTACCGCCAGGAACGCCAGGAGCCCAGCGAGCGGGCGGTGGGCTGGCTGTCGGGATCGTGCCTGCTGGTGCGCCGCTCGGCTTTCCGCCAGGTCGGCGGTTTCGACGAGCGCTACTTCATGTACATGGAGGACGTCGACCTCGGCGACCGGCTGGGCAAGGCGGGCTGGCTTTCCGTCTACGTGCCGTCGGCCGAGGTCCTGCACCACAAGGGCCATTCCACCGGCGGCGACCCGGCCAGCCACCTGGCCGCGCATCACCGCAGCACCTACACCTTCCTGGCCGATCGGCATTCCGGCTGGTGGCGCGCGCCGCTGCGCTGGACGTTTCGGGGGTCGCTGGCGGTGCGGTCGCGCCTGATGGTGCGCAGCTCGCTGCGCAGCCGCAGACGCAACCTGGCGGGACGGCGCTGACGTGGGAGCCGCTCAGGTCGACGCGGTGGTCCTGGTCGGGGGCAAGGGCACCCGGCTGCGGCCGCTGACGCTCTCGGCGCCCAAGCCGATGTTGCCCACCGCCGGGCTGCCGTTTCTGACCCATCTGCTGTCGCGGATCGCCGCGGCCGGCATCGAGCACGTGATCCTGAGCACGTCGTATCAGGCCCAGGTGTTCGAGGCCGAGTTCGGCGACGGCTCCAAGCTGGGCCTGCAGATCCAGTACGTCACCGAGGAATCGCCGCTGGGAACCGGCGGCGGCATCGCCAACGTCGCCGGGCACCTCCGCCACGACACCGCGATGGTGTTCAACGGCGACGTGCTGTCCGGCGCCGACCTGGGCCAGCTGCTGGAGTTCCACCGCACCAACGCCGCCGACGTCACCCTGCACCTCGTGCGGGTCGGTGACCCGCGGGCCTTCGGCTGCGTGACCACCGACGAAAACGGAAGGGTCACAGCGTTTTTGGAAAAGACGCAGGACCCGCCGACCGACCAGATCAACGCCGGCTGCTACGTCTTCGAACGCGCGATCATCGACCGGATCCCGCGGGGTCGCGAGGTTTCGGTGGAGCGCGAGGTGTTCCCGGCGCTGCTGTCCGACCCCGGCGTCAAGGTCTGCGGCTACGTCGACGCCACCTACTGGCGCGACATGGGCACCCCCGAGGACTTCGTCCGCGGGTCGGCGGACCTGGTCCGCGGGATCGCACCGTCGCCGGCGCTGCACGGCCACCGCGGCGAGCAGCTGGTGCACGACGGCGCGGCGGTGTCGCCGGGGGCGGTGCTGATCGGTGGCACGGTCGTCGGGCGCGGTGCCGAGATCGGGCCCGGTGTCCGCCTGGACGGCGCGGTCGTCTTCGACGGCGCCAGGGTCGAGGCCGGCAGCGTGATCGAACGCTCGATCATCGGCTTCGGTGTGCGCATCGGCCCGCGGGCGCTGATCCGCGACGGGGTGATCGGCGACGGCGCCGACATCGGCGCGCGCTGCGAGTTGCTGCGCGGCGCCCGGGTGTGGCCCGGCGTAGCCATTCCCGACGGCGGGATCCGCTACTCGTCCGACGTGTAGTCATTGCGCCGAGCTGGGGGCACCTCCCGCTTGCGGGGGAACA
>NZ_JCALCJ010000008.1:0-266773 GCF_059812295.1 Mycobacterium sp. NGS63 | reverse complement strand
GGCCATCGAGACCAGGCGTTCGGCCTGGGCGTAGGACAGCGAGTCTTCGACGAGGGCGGGCATGGCCGCCAGGGCGGTGAAATCGATCTCGGCGCGGGTGGGGGCCTTGTATTCCTTATAGACCATCGAATCGGCGAACTTGGTCTTCACATTCGGCGCGCCATACACCACGCCCTGACCACCCTGACCGATCTTGCTCAACACACCAAGCTTGTCGCGAGCTATCACTTGCGCCGCCATGGCTCATCTTGTTCCCCCAGCGCTGAAGATGTCCAGGGCCGGCCATTGAGAATCTTCCAAGCCGGGTGCCTCATCCTCGCGGGACCGGCCATCGAGGGCGGCACGCAGGACATGCATTGCGCGGAGGCGGGAACCCGACAATGGACCGGACATTCACCGATTGGATCAGGCGGACGGCGGCGGCCGCGGCGCTGGCGGCGGCGCTGCTGTCCGCGGTGTTGGCGGCGCCGCCCGCGTCCGCCGCCCACGTGGATCTGGCCGTGGGCATGCCGATCGAAATCGGCAGGCACAGCTGCTCGCTGGGGTTCTTCGGGTTCAATGCCCGTCAGGATCGACTGGCGGTGACCGCAGGTCATTGTTCGGACTCGGTGCCCGACGAACCGGTCTACGCCGACAACGGTGTGCAGATCGGGGTGGTGGTCGCCTGGAAGGAAGACCTGGCCAACGCCGCGGGCAAGTTGATCGGCGCCCGCGGCTACACGATTATCTCTGTGTACAAACGCTTTTCGCTGGAGCCGTTCTTCTCCGGTGTCAGCACGGCCGTCAGCCAGGGCGATTACGTGACCAAGTTCGGTCAGCGCACGGGCAAGACCAATGGCGTCATCAAAAGCGTTCAGTACGACGGCAAGCGACCCGACCTCGCGTTGCTGTCGTCGAACATGGTGCAGCTGCCGGGGGATTCCGGTTGCCCGTGGTACACCAGCGCAGATGCGTTGGTGGGCATGGGCTCGAGCGGCGACCAGGAAGAGGAGGGCGGCGACGCCGGCAGCCAAGCCCAGCCGATCGCGGCCGTGCTCGACATGATCCGCGCCAACGGTGGCGTCTGGGGCGAGGATTTCAAGGTCTGGACGCAGTAATCGGTGGCTGAAAATGATTGAGAATTCGGTGATTTGATGGCGGACAACGCAAGTCACCGGGAATCCTTGCCAAGCGCCACGGTGGGGACAATAATTACCGGCACCTATCAGCGAGGTCGGGTGTGCGTTTTCGCCTCGTCGGGTGCAGTTCACTGACGGGAGGATCTGCTCATGACGACGCCGGCCGGCTGGTATGACGACCCCGAGGACGCCAACTCGCAGCGTTACTGGGACGGCCAGAACTGGACGCCCCACCGGGAGCGAAAGCCGATCGCGCAACCCACGCCGCAGCCGGTCGTGTCCCCGCCCGCGATGCCGCCCCCGGGGCAACAGCCTTATTGGCCACCCGGCCCGCTCCCGGGTGGGATGCCGCCGCGGCGGTCCCGGACCCCGCTCATCATCGGCGTGGCCGTCGCCGTCGCGGTGATCGGTGCCGTCGTCGGCGTGGTCCTGTTCCTGTTCGTGTTGGGCGGAAAGACGATCATCCCCGACAAGGCCGCGCAGATGCTCACCAACGCGGTCGCGCGGCAGAACGGCTTCACGCCGACCGACACGAGCTGCCCGTCGGGGGTCAAGGCCAAGGTCGGCGCGACCTTCGACTGCCACTTCACCGGTCCCGACGGGTCGAGGGTCACCTCGCACATGAAGGTCACCAAGGTCGACGGCGACGATGTCGTGCTCGACATGCGCTGGGGCGAAGACAGCGGTTAGACGAAGCGCCTAACGCCCCGTATCGCTGTGCCCCACAAACTAATTGGTGAAAAGTCCTGACGGCGGGAGGAGCTGCCCATGACGACACCCACCCAGGCCGGCTGGTACGACGACCCGCAGGACTCCAGCGCCCAGCGTTACTGGGACGGCCACAATTGGACGCCGCACCGGCAGCGCAAGTCCGCCGCGCAGCCCCGTCCGGCCGCCCCCGCGCCGGCAAGGTCGGCACCACCGCCGCCCCCGCCCCCTCGGACGGGCGCGCCGCCGCCTCCTCCGCCCCCGCCTTCACCCCCGCCGGCTCAGACACCAAACGTCGCTCCGCGGAAGCGGTCTCGGGCCCCGATGCTCATCGGGGCGCTCGTCGCCGTCGCGGTGTTGGCCGTGGGCGGCGTGCTGGGCTACAAGTTGGTGGTCGTGCCCAAGTTGGCCGAGCACCAGATCAAGACGCTCGTGCAGAACGTCACCAACGCTCAGAACAATGCCGACGGGCCGGGATTGCTGCAGCTGGACTGCGCCCGCGCCCGCGGGCAGAACCCCGCCACCAGCCAGATGTTGCGCGACGACGTCAACGAAGAGGGCACGATCGCGACGGCGGTGACCAACGTCCATGTCACCGGTGACACCGCCACCGCCACGGTCACCACCACACGGTCCAAATCGCCCGACCAGCGCATGCCCGAGACGTGGTCGTTCGTCAAGGAGGGCGGCGCCTGGAAGTGGTGCGGCCGCGCCGACAACTCGGGCTGAGCTGTGCCGCCGCGGGATCCGGCAATCGCCTTGCCGGGTGGCGCAATTCGTCGTGAAAATGCCGACGGCACCGCCCCGCCGGCCCCGCGGCCGTCGCAAACGCCCGCTTTCGCTCCGACACGGGGAGGATAATTGCTGGTAAACGTCGCTGATGGTTGACGCCCGCGCTATTCTCGCTTTCGCGGGTGCAGTTCAGTCAACCGAGAGGTTCTGCCCATGACGACACCCAACGAGCCCGGTTGGTACGACGACCCACAGGACTCCAGCGCCCAGCGTTACTGGGACGGTCAAGATTGGACGCCGCACCGGCAGCGCAAGCCGAACGTGCAGGCCGCACGCCCGCCCGTCACGCCGCAGCATCAGCCACCGCCGCCGCCGTCGGGCGCGCCGACCCAGGCCGCGCCCCTGCCGCCCCCGCCACAGGCCCGGTCCCCGTACGCCGATGCGCCCACCCAGGCCGGCCCGCTGCCCCCGCCGCCCCCGCCCCCTCCGCCGCGGGCCTCTGCCCCGCCGCCGCCACCGCCCCCGCCGCCCAATCTTCCGCCGCCGCCGGGCTATTCCACCGGTGCGCCGCAGGGCCCGGGCGGCCCGCCGTCACCACCACCACCACCACCCCCGCAGTGGGCCCCGCCCGGGCCCCAAACTCCGGCCGGCGGCGCTCTGGTGGCGTCGGACGGCCTCGCGCAGGTCAAGGACTTCGCCGGAAAGCTGTCGGTCACCGGCTGGATCGTGCTCGGCGGACTGGTCGTCACCGTCATCGCGATCTTCCTGCCGTTCGCGACGGTCAGCTACAAGCTGTTCGGGGAGACCCTGGGTTCCCACGACGTGTCCGCCAACGGCGCGGCGAAGTTCGTCGTTATCGTGTTGGCCGCCTTGGCCGGCTGGCTCGCCTACCCCGCCCTGACGGGCGCCCAGATGGTGGTCGGCCGCCTCATCGGGCTCAGCGTGGCGGTCGGGCTCCTCGGTGCCCTGACGGCCGTGTGGTTCTACACCGTGTCGTCGGAAAACGACAAGGGCGAGGGCGTCGTCGACCTCACGCCGGGGTTCGGCTTGATGTTGTACGCACTGGCGGTCATCGTCACCGCGGTGGGAGTCGTGCGCCTTTGGATCGACCGATCGAAGGCCCCGAAGCAGGCCTACTAGCAGTACGCCACAACGAAATAGGGTGCCCCATGAGTTCTCGTCGCGCTCGTCAATTGATCGGCGTCACCGGCGCCGTCACGGTCATCGCCGCCAGCATGCTGACCGCCGCCTGTACTGCCAAGGGCACCAACAATTCCGACGCGGGCGCCACCGCCCCCACGGCGGGCACGGCGGCGAAGCCGAGCAGGGGGACAAGCGCGACACCCACTGCGGGGCAACCCGCACCGTCCGCGGGGCAGCCCTCCCAGGGCCCGGCCACCGGCTCGGCCGTCGTGCTGCCCTTCACCGGCCTGGACCGGCCCGTCGACGTGACGGTGCCGGCGGCGAGCGGCGCCGTCTTCGTCACCGACGGCGGCAACAACCGGGTGGTGAAGCTGGCCGCCAACTCGCCCACCCAATCCGTGCCGCCGGTCTCCGGCCTCAACAGCCCCGTCGGCGTGGCGGCCAACGGCGACGACCTCTTCGTCACCGATGCCAACAGCAGCCGGGTGTCGTGGTCGAACACGCCCCAAACCACCCCTACGCCGCCCTGGCAATCCGCCTCCAACAGCGTGTGGGTGGGCCCGTTCACCGGCCTGAATTCGCCGCACGGCGTGTACTGGGTCATGGGCCAGCAGTTCTACGTCGTCGACGCCGGCAACAACCGGGTGCTGATGTGGCGCAACGGGATGAACGCGCCCCAGGTGCTGGGCTTCACGGGCCTGAACAACCCGGACGGCATCGCGGTCGACCAGTTCTTCAACGTCTTCGTCGCCGACACCGGCAACAACCGCGTGGTGCTGCTCAAGGGCGACGGCAGCCAGAGCGTGCTGTCATTCACCGGTCTCAGCAGCCCGCAGGGTGTCGCCGAGTTCGCCGGCGACGTCTATGTCACCGACGGCGGCAACAACCGGGTGGTGAAACTCAAGTTCGACCACACCACCAAGGCCACCACCCAGTCGATCCTGCCGATCAGCGGCCTGAAGAACCCGCGCGGCGTCGCCCTCGACGGCCAGGGCAACCTGTACGTCGTCGACAGCGGCAACAACCGAGTGCTCAAGCTGGACAAGGCATTTGCGGGACAGTGACTCCGCCTCGGGCGGGCAACCCGGCGAGCCGCTGGCCTACCTCGTCGTCGCCGACGGCGGTCGCGAACGTCCCGTGCCGATCTTCGATCAGTTGTTCGTCGGCCGGGAATGCGCCGGCATCAGCGAGATGCGCCGGCTGGTGCTCGACGATCCGGAGATCTCGCGCACCCATTTGGAAATCCGGCTGGATGCCGCCGGCGACCAGGCGTTCGTGATCGACACCAGTAGCAACGGCACCGCGGTCAACGGCGTGCGGCTGGAACGCGCCGTCGCCCTGCCCATCCGGCCGGGCGACGAGATCCGGTTGGGCGACGTGACGCTGACGTTTCGCTCGCAGCGTTTCACGGCCGTTCCCCGCGGGCCCGCGATGCGCACGCGGGAACGGATCGGCAGGGCCGCCATGGTGATGGTGGTCGGCGACATCGTGAACTACTCGACGATCTCGCAGCTGACCGACGAGGGGGTGATGGCGCGCAGCCTGCACACGCTGTGGCATGAGCTGGGGGAGGTGTTGCGGGCGCATCGCGGCACGCTCAGCTACTACGCCGGCGACGCGCTGTTCGCCGTCTGGGAGCTTGGCCGGTTCCCGGACGCGGGCGAGCTGGCCATCGACTTCGCGCTGGCCGCCAACGGGCTCGTCGACGGATTGGCGCCCCGGCTGCCGCTGCGTGACCCGGACGGCTCGCCGATCCACATGGGCTGGGGCGTGGTGCAGGGCATGGTCGCCCTGGCGGCCATGACCAGGTCGGCCGACGCGGTGATCGGCGACGCCACCAACGTGGCGTTCCGGTTGGCGGGCCTGGCCGGCCGCGACGGACGGGCGGCGGTGATGGTGACCGGTGAGGTGCGCCGCACCGTCGCCGCCCCGTTCGTCTGGGGCGACGGCGAACAGGTCGAGCTGAAGGGCCGCCGCGGAACGGAAACGGTGTTCCCGGTGCTCGCGCGCGCGGCCGGCTGAGCAAGGCCCCAAGAATCCTTGAAGGCCTCGCGATCACCCTTGTCGGCATGAGAAAGACCGCGCTCGCTGTGGTCGGAACCGCTTGGCTGGCAGTGCTTTTCTCCCCGGTGGCCACGGCCGACCCGTCCCTGGCGCATTCGGTGAACGTCCGGACGACGTCGCCGCCGATGCGCTGCGCGGTCGCCTCGGACGACGACCACGGGCGGGGCCCCAACGTCGTATGCCAGACGGCCGGCTTCCCGCAGTCCCCGATGAATCCTACGCCGTACCCGGGCTGGCCGGGCGACCCGCTGGTGCTGCACCAGGACCAGGCCATCGTCTCGGCCTCCGGCCGATTCGAGTGGCGGACAGCCAATCTCGGCTCGGCCCCGCCCGGGCAGCCCGACATCACGCTCGCCGCAGGGGAGACGTACCGCCTGCAGGGCTGGACGATCGTGCCCGCCGGCGGCGGCACCCGCTTCACCAACCACGCCACCGGACACGGCATGTTCATCGCGACGGACTACGGCGTCACGCCGTTCTGAGCGCAACACGGTGTCCCGGCCAGCGGTCCTTGCTGCCCGGCCGACCGGTCCGAGTTGTTAACCTGGCGAAATGGACGAGCCCGGCGACAAGGCGGCGAAGGCGGCTCTGGCCGCCACCAGCCGGGCGCTGCTGTGCATGATGTCCTACGAGGAGGAGATCTCCGGCTACGACCTCAAGAAATGGATCGACTGGAGCGTCGACCTCTACTACTGGAGCCCGTCCTACAGCCAGATCTATACCGAGCTGAAGAAGCTCGAGGGCCTGGGGCTGGTGACGTCGCGCGTCGAACGCGACGAGGGCACCCGCAGCCGCCGGCTCTACAAGATCACCGAGGCCGGGATGGCCGCCGCGATCGACTGGGTCAACAACGCGCCGGTGGACCCCCCGGTCCTCAAACACAGCGTGCTGCTGCGCGTGACGTTCGGCCACCTGACCAACCCGGCCCGGCTCAAGGAACTGCTGCAGGAACACGTGGCGTACGCCGACGCCCGTCACCGCAAGGCGGTCGAAGACGCCGACGGCGCCGAGGTCGAACCCGCGTGGGCATATTCGGTGATCGCGCTGCGCTGGGCGGCGAAGTACTACGCCGCCGAGCGCGAGTTCGCCCTGGAACTGATGAAGGACATCGACGAGGCGGACGCGATCATGCAGAAGGCCGCGAAGGGCGGCTTCGGGAAACCGCGCCCCACGCCGGGTTACTGGCGCGAGGTCGAAAAGCAGGTCCAGGCCAAGCGCGAAGCCGACTAACCGTCGCCCGCGGCGTCGAGCGCGGCGATGTACCCGTACACCAGCCCCTGCGCGATCGTCGCGCCCGCTCCCGGGTACGTCGTGCCGAACGCGTTCGCGGCGGTGTTGCCGATCGCATACAACCCGGCGATCACGCCGCCGTCCTCGCGCAGCGCCCGCGCCCGCGCGTCGGTCTTGAGCCCGCCGCACGTACCCAGATCGCTGAGCACCATTTTCACGGCGTAGAACGGACCCTTGACCAACGGGCGCAGGTTCGGGTTCGGCTTTATGGTCGGGTCACCGTAGTAGCGGTCGTAGGCGCTGTCGCCCCGGCCGAAGTCGGGATCCGCGCCGGCCGAGGCGTTTTCGTTGAAGCGTGTCATCGTCGCGGAGAACTCCGCGGCCGGCACCCGCATGTGCGCGCCCAGCTCGCCGAGGCTATCGGCCCGCACCGCGATGCCGGCGTCGTACCATGGCTGCGGAATGCGCATCCGCGGAAACAGTTCGGCCCCAAAGACGTAACTGTTGCGGTACTGCTGGTCGAACACGATCCACATCGTCTCGACGGGGCTGCCCGACCGCTCCAGCTCGAGCAGCCGTTGCCCGAACGACATGTAGTCCGCCGACTCGTTGGCGAACCGGCGGCCGTGCTCGTTCACGATCAGCGAGCCCGGCAGCGACCGTTCGGCCAGCATCACCGCCGGGGCCTTTCCGGGCAGGGGCGCAATGGCGGGAAACCACCACGCCTGATCCATCAGCGCGATACCGGCGCCGGCGTCCTGGCCCGCGCGGATCCCGTCGCCGGTGTTGGATTCGGCGCCCAGGCTCAGGTTGGCGCCGAGGAATTCGGACTGGAACTTCCACCGCATGTCCATGCTGTGGTCGAAGCCGCCGGTGGCCAGCACCACCCCGCGCCGGGCGGTGATCGTCACCTCGCGTCCGTCGTGGTCGACGACGGCTCCGGCGACGCGATCACCCGAATCGTTCACCAGGCGCAGCAGCGTGGTGTCGGTCCACACCGGGATCCCGGCGCGCAGCACACCCGCGAATAACCCGGCCATCAGGCCCTGCCCGCCCGCGGCGTAGCGCCGGCCCAGCAGCCGGCCGCCCACGCCCTGCGCCACCCGCTTGGCGAACGTCGGAACGCCCTTGCGCGGCACCCGCGCCACCAGATTCATCCACCGGTAGTCGGCGCCCGTCGTGGGTATCGAGAAGCCGGCCTCCAGCACGCCGGGGCGCAGCCGGGTGCGGTACTCGCCGAGCACCGACGTATCCAGCGGGTGACACTCGCAGGTGCGGCCCGCCGCGCTGCCGCCCGGCTCCTCGGGGTGGTAGTCGGAGTAGTCGCGGGCCCAGAAAAGCCGCAGCGGGGTGGTACGGCCCAGCATGTCCACCATCGCCGACACGTGGTCGAGGAACCCGGTCGACCGCTGCACCGGCGCCGACCCCGCGACCACGGAGTCCAGGTAGGTGGCGGCACGTTCGGTCGTGTCACCGGCCCCGCGCAGCACGGGTGAGGCGGGCAGCCACAGCGCACCCCCGGAGCGGGCGGTCGAACCGCCGACGTGCGACGACTTCTCGACGATCAGCACCGACAGCCCGCGCTCACGGGCGGCCAGGGCCGCGGCCATGCCGGTGCCCGACCCGACCACCAGCAGATCCACGGTCGTGTCGGCGACCGGGAGACCGGCCGGGATCGTCATGCTGTGCGGGGCCACGTCGGAAACCGTAGGCCGCCGCGGCCGGGAAAAAGAAGTCACGTCCTGATCAGTGGAACAGCCGGCCCCCGCGGGCGCGGCCGCGGGAGTTAAATCATTCCCATGACGTCGCACACCGGGGTCGAAAACACTGACGAAGTTCGGCTCATCGAAGCGCAGGCCGCGCCGGCGCGATTCGCCCGCGGTTGGCATTGCCTGGGCCTGATCAGAGATTTCGCCGACGGCAAGCCGCACCCGATCAACGCCTTCGGGCAAAAGCTGGTCGTCTTCCGCAGCGGGGACGGCAGCATCAACGTGCTCGACAGCTACTGCCGGCACATGGGCGGTGACCTGTCGCAGGGCGAGGTCAAGGGCGACGAGATCGCGTGCCCGTTCCACGACTGGCGCTGGGGCGGCGACGGGCGATGCAAGCGGGTGCCGTACAGCAAGCGCACGCCCCGGCTGGCGCGCACGAGGGCGTGGACGACGCTGCAACAGGACGGCATGCTGTTCGTCTGGAACGACCCCGAGGGCAACCCGCCGCGCCCGGAGGTCACCATCCCGCGCATCGAGGGCGCCACGAGCGACGAGTGGACCGACTGGCACTGGTACACCACCGTCGTGAACAGCAACTGCCGCGAAATCATCGACAACGTCGTGGATATGGCGCACTTCTTCTACATTCACGGCTCGCTGCCGACGTATTTCAAGAACATCTTCGAGGGGCATGTCGCCACGCAGTACATGAACGGCGGCAGCCGGCCCGACCTGGGCGGCACCGTGGGTTCGGAGATGCTGGGCACGACGTCGGTGGCGTCCTACTACGGCCCCTCGTTCATGATCGACGACCTGACCTACCACTACCAGCACGGCGACGCCAACACGATCCTCATCAATTGCCACTATCCGATCGACGCGAATTCCTTTGTGCTGCAATACGGCATCATCGTCAAGAAATCCGACACGTTGCCCGACGACCAGGCCATGCAGACCGCGATCACCCTCGGCGACTTCGTCAAGCTGGGATTCGAGCAGGACGTGGCGATCTGGCGGCACAAGGCGCGCATCGACAACCCCCTGCTGGTCGAGGAGGACGGCCCGGTCTACCAGTTGCGCCGCTGGTATCAGCAGTTTTATGTGGATGTGGCCGACGTCGCCCCAGACATGGTGGACCGCTTCGAATTCGAGCTCGACACCACCCGGCCGTACGAGGCGTGGATGAAAGAGGTCGAGGCGAACATGGCGGCCCAGGGTTCCGTGTGATGTCGGTCCGGCCGGACAACCGCCTCGACGAGATGCCGATGGTCCCCGTCGCGTGCCACAGCTGCGGGGCGCGGGTGCTGGCGCGCAAGAGCAGCTGGAACCAGACCAGCGTCCAGTGGGACGCGGGCGCGTTGGCCCGCTGCATCGAGCGCCGTGACGCCGTGCGCCTGGCCGCTCATCATCGCGAGCCGTTCCTGGCGTGCGCCGCACTGCGGGACTCGATCCAGTTCGCCGTCGCCGCAGGGGAGTTGGCGATCGTCGACCCGTAATCACCCACCAAATACGTCGAGTGCCCCGACGTACGCGCGGTTGGCCTTGACCCGCTCGGTCAAGCACCACGATCCGTCCGGGCGGCGCCGCCACGTGTCGTGATAGTCGCCGATCGTGTAGAACCGCGTCGAGGGGTCGGCCGTCGAGTTCAGGTGCACATCACGGATGTAGGCGCGGCTCACCGCGGTGTCTCCCGTGATGTCGACGACGACGTTGCCCAACAAGTGTTGGGTGGGACCGCATTTGTCGAGAAACCCCCGAATCACCTCGATGATCGCGTCGCTACCCTCCAGCGGCCCGGTCCCCAGATCCCCTCGCGCATTCTCGGCAAGGATCTCGGCCATCGCCGCCCAGTCGCGGTCGTCCATGGCGCGGGCGAACCGGACCAGTGCGCGTTGCACGTCGCGCTCGTCGCACAGCGCCTGCAACCGATCGTCAACCATGTCAGGCATGTGCGCCGCCGTCGACGCGAATCTCCGTCCCGGTGACGAACGCACCGTCATCGGACGCCACCATCGCGATCACCGAGGCGACCGCGCTTGCGTCGCCGAGTATTTCGCTGTCCTTGCCGTGCAGCAGCGGGGTTTGCTTGGCCCACAGGCCCAGGTCATATCCGTCGGGCATTTTCTCCAGCGTGCTGTTGGCCAGTGCCGTGGAGATCCCGCCCGGTTGGATGTTGACCGCACGCAACCCTTGCTTGGAGTACTCCAGCGCCAGCGAATGCGTGAAACTCAGGATGCCGCCCTTGCTGGCGGCATAGGCGGCCATGTAGGGGTGGGCAAACGATGCGGCGGTGGAGGTGAAGTTCACCACGACTCCGCGCCCGGACTGCAGCAGCGCGGGCAGCGCCTGTCGCGTCATCAGGAACGTGCCGGTCAGGTTGACCGCCAACGTCCGGTTCCAGTCGGCCAGGGTGGTCTCGTGGGTGTGCGAACAGGTTTGCACGGCAGCGACATTGACGAGCACCTCGAGGCCGCCCAGGTCGGCCACCGCGGCATCGACGGCGGCGATGATGTCCTCTTCGATCGAGACATCCAGGACGGCGGTGGTCAGGCGATCGGCGGCGCCCGCGCCGTCGGCGGCGGACGCGGTGCGCGCCAACCCGTCCGCAGCGACGTCGTAGGCCACGACGGTGGCGCCCTCGTCGAGCAGCCGGGCCACGGTGGCCTGCCCGATGCCGGAGCCGGCGCCGGTGACGATCACCCGCCGATCGGTGAAACGACCCGTCGGCGCTGACTTTTCCGTCACGTCAGTTGGAAGGCGCTGATCGGGGCCTCCTCCGGGTAGGTGGCCGGGCCGCCGAGGTCGTAGCCGGCGTTGAGCGCGCTGATGAACTCGGGGTCGTGCAGCGGTTCGCCGGGGATGTCGAGGTTGATGCCCTTGCCTTGGAGATCGTCGACCATGATGTCGATGGCCTTCTCGACGGTCAGGTCGTCGGAACCCTCCATGTTCTTTTTCAGCTCGTCGAAGTCGGCGAACACCTCGGCCGACCAGTGCACCAGAAACCGGAGTTCGTCGGTGTGGTGGCGGGCGATCACGTCCTCGCCGTTTTTCAGCAGCCAGTGCTCGCGGCTGGTGGGGTCGCCTCCGAACACGGTGTCGAACGCCAGGCCCGCCGGAATCTGTTGGTCCAGTGGACCATTCGCCTCGCCGCGGTGCACCATCATCTCGTTTTGCACCACGACACCGCGGTTGTTGATCGGGGGCAGGAGGCGTTGGGGCGCCTTGAGTGGCCCGTGCGGCCAGTAGGTGAAGCCGCTGCCGGCATCGAGGGAGAACCAGGTGATGACCTGCGCCATCTTGATCAGGTAGTCGCGGAACAGGCCGGATTTGCCCATCACGCTGGTCAGCCAGGTCGGGGCATTCTCGTGCCGCACACCGCGGAAGCTCGGCGAATCGAGGTGGCCGGGGTCGCGGTTGGCGCACGGGCCGTTGATGTTGAACAGCATCAACTGTGGCTTGGCGTATTCGGCGCCCCAGTAGCTCTTGGCCATCTCCAGGAAGCGCTCGTTGTAGAAGCAGTCGTGCAGTTGCGGGTAGAGCACCGCGCCGTAGTTGGCGAGGTAGCCGCGGAAGGTCGGGGTCAGGAACAAGTCGAGCGAGGGACTGAACCCCTCGGGGAACATGCCGCTCATCGTCGCCATCAATTCGTCGGCGGACGCGAAATGCTGGGCGATGATCAGCTTCCACGGTCCCTCGGTGCGCACCACGTCGAGCAGCCGCTCACGCTGGTCGTCGGTGTAGACGTTGTCGATCTCGCGGGGTGGCGCGGCCGGCCGCAGCACGTCGGAAAGCTCCATCCGGCGCTCGTCGGTGAGCATCAGCTGTCTCCTTTGCAGTCCAGAGGGGTTGATTGTGCGCAGCGCTATCGCGATACGGCCGGCGGCTGTCCGGTGATCGGGACGTCAAACCGAACCGGATGGGTGAACTTGGCCCGCAGCAACGCCCCGACCTCCGCGAGGGCCAGCCGGCCCCGCGCGGTGGCGTCCGAACGCATGAGGAAGCCGTGGTACATGCCGGGATAACGGGTGACGGTGGTCTGCACTCCGGCGTCGCGCAGCCGGTCCGCGTAGCGCTCACCCCAGTCCCGGATCGGGTCGCACCCCCCGGTGACCACGATCGCCTGCGGCAGGCCCGACAGATCGGCCGCATACGCCGGGACCAGATACGGGTCCGTGGGCGGCCCGCCGTCGCCGTCGGCCAGCGCATGCATGAACTCGATGTCGTCGCGGGCGAGCAGCGGCGCGTCGGGCATCGAAGCGATCGAGGCAACGGACATGTCGCGGTCCAGGCCCGGATACAGCAGCACCTGCGCACAGATGGCCGGTCCGTGGCGGTCGCGGGCGGCCAGCGCCACTGCCGCCGCGAGCGCGCCGCCGGCGCTGTCGCCGATGACCGCGAGATGGTCGGCGTCGACGCCCAGATCGCCGGCGTTGCGCGACACCCATTCGGTGGCGGCGTAGGCGTCGTCGAACTGCGCGGGCGGTGGTGACTCCGGGGCGAGCCGGTAGTCCACGGCCACGACGGTGGCCGCCGACGCCGCGGCGAGCTCCCGCGCCAGCGGCTCGAACGAGCGGTTGGAGCCCATCACCAGCCCACCGCCGTGGAAATAGATCAGCACCGGCCCGCCGGTATCCGTTGTCGGACGGTAAATCCGGACCGGCGCACCGCCGGGTACCAGTTCCTCGGTGATGCCGGCCATCTCGGGCATGCCCGGCGGCAGCGGCGCGGATTCGAGTCCCGCGCGCACCGCGGCCAGGCCCCGTTGCCGCATCGGGGCGATCTCACCGAACGAGGCGATCCGGGCGGCCGCATCGGGATCCATTGGGGAAGCAGTCATTCGAAGCGGGTCGTGGTTCGCAGTCGCGGCGGTTGTTGCGCGGCAAGCACATTGGCCCGCTCGGTCATCGCCGCGCCGACGCTGTCGGGGTGGGTGTGCAGGTAGAAGCGGCCCTCGACGGACTGCCCGAAGATCCGCTCGGCGGCCTCCAGCGGATCCATGGATGCCGCCTTGATGCCGAGCATGGTCGAGCGGTGGGTTTCGGCGGCGGCCGCGTCGCCGGCCGCGCCCACGCCGCCCGCCGACTCGAAGATGTTGGAGCGCACCGGCCCCGGCAGCACGGCCTGGACGTGAATGCGATCGTCGTGCCCGGTGGCCTGGACTTCGAGGTGCAGACATTCGGTCAGCGACAGCACCGCGTGCTTGCTGACGATGTAGGGCGCCTGCAACGGCATCGCCACCACCGCGCCCACCGAGGCGATGTTCCACACCCACGCCTGCTCGCCGGTGGCCATCATCTTCGGCAGGAACGCGCGCACGCCGTGGAAAACACCGCTGACGTTGATGTCCATGATGCGTTGCCAGTTGGCCACCGGGGTGTCCCACAGGTACCCGAATTGTTCGATGCCGGCGTTGTTCACCAGCAGGCGCACCGGCCCGACGTCGCGGTAGGCACGGTCGGCGAGGTCCAGCACGTCATCGGGGTCTCGCACGTCGCAGACGACGTCGTGCGCCGCGCCGCCGGCAGCGCACAACTCGTCGCGCAGCGCCGCGACGGCGCCCCCGTTCACGTCGGCCAGCACCACCGTCATGCCCAGCCGGCTGGCGTAGCGGGCCAGCCCGGCGCCGATGCCGGACCCGGCACCGGTGATGACCGCGACGCCGCCCCCGAAGGCTTCCCGAGCGTCCATGGCTAGGAGCCGGCGCCGCTTTCGGCGTGCAGTTCCGAGAGCAGGACCGAGTTGGTGGCGTCCAGGATCACGTCCATCTCGGTGAACTCCAGGCCTAGTGGGCCCGCGCCGCCGCGGCGGACGCCGACGTTGACCACCCCGCTGGAGACCGCGAACGGCACGAAGTTGGCGATCTGGTTGACGAAGATGTAGAACCGGGCGCGGGTGACGTCCCCGTCAACACCGACGCGGTGCACGTTGGTGGCGTGGTGGCGCAACGGGTACGGGCTCTGCTTGCGATGCTCCGACAGCCACTCCATCACCGCGTCGCGACCCGCGAGTTCCGGTGACATCAGCTCTTCGAAAGGGCTTGCGCCCGAATCGCTCCGGGTCAGGTAGCGCACATCCTCGGCGTAGCTGGCCGCCAGCTCGTCGTAGTGGGCCTCGTCATAGTGGTACCAGAAGGACGCAATGAACTCCTGCAATTCCGGCAGCGTGATGTCGTCGCTCATGGCGCCAGTCAACTCCCCCGTGGCCGCGATAAGACCGCCGATGCCCGGTCAGTGGAACACGGCCCGGGGTTCAGCCGGCGATCAACTGAACGCGTGCTGTTCGAGGCTGAAGCGCTCGCGTAGTAGGCGTTTGAGCAGCTTTCCGCTCGGGTTCTTGGGCAGCGCGTCGACGAAGAAGACCCGTTTGGGCGCCTTGAATCCGGCCAGATGCGCACGGCAGTGAGAGAACAGGTCGTCCTCGGTGAGCGTGACGCCGTCGCGCGGGACGACGGCGGCCACCACCGCCTCGACCCACACCGGGTGGGGCAGACCGAACACGGCGACCTCGTGCACACCGCGGTGGCGGTAGATGACTTCCTCGACCTCCCGGCTGGCCACGTTCTCGCCACCGGTCTTGATCATGTCCTTCTTGCGGTCGACGACGTGCAGCAGTCCGTGTTCGTCGTAGTAGCCCAGGTCGCCGGAGTGGAACCAGCCGCCCCTGAACGCCGCCGCGGTGCGCTCCGGATCGTTGAGGTAGCCCAGCGTCAAATGCGGGCTGCGATGGGCGATCTCGCCGACCGCCCCGGTCGCGACGGGGCGGTCGGCGTCGTCGAGGATGGCCGTTTCCACGTTGACCACCGGACGTCCGGCCGAACCGCCGTGCGCGTCCTGCTCGTCGGGGCCCAGGGCCGAGGCCAGCGGCGCCATCTCGGTCTGGCCGTAGAAGTTCCACAGCCGCAGGTTGGGCAGCCGCTCGCGGATCTCGCACAGGATTTCCGTCGGCATTGCCGAGGCGCCGTAGTAGCCCTTGCGCAGGCTGGACAGGTCCACCTGGTCGAACACCGGCGAGCGCAGGAGCGAGATCCATACCGTCGGGGGAGCGAAATAGTTGGTGACGCGGTGGCGCTCGATCGTGCGCAGTACGGCTTCGGGCTCGGGGCGCGGCAGGATGATGCTGGTCGCGCCCAGGTAGATGTCGGTGGCGAGGAAGTTGTCCAGCTGCGCGCAGTGATACAGCGGCAGCGAATGGATCTCGACGTCGTCGTGCGACATCTCGCCGGCGACGATGGTGCTGACGTATTGCCACATGAGGCTGCGGCTGGTGTGGATGGCTGCCTTGGGCCGGGATTCGGTTCCGCTGGTGTACATCAGCCGCAGGGGTTGGTCGTCATCGATGTGCGGGCTCGGGACCGGGGTGTCGGTCGTCAGCCAGTCGGCGAAATCCGCCCACCCGGGGACGCCCGGGTGGTCTTTCGGCGCCAGGGCGACCTTGGTCCTGACCACGCCGCCGCGCCGGATCGCCTCGTCGGCCGTCGGCGTCAGATCCGTTTCGACGACGAAGCCGCCGACCTGACTGTGGTCGAGGATGTAGGCGATTTCCTCGGCGGTCAGCATGAAGTTGATCGGGACCAAGACCACTCCGGCGCGCGCCGTCGCGAATGCCAGCACCGCGTACTGCCAGCAGTTGCGTGACAGGAGTCCCAGCCGGCTGCCGGGCCCAAAACCGCTGTCGTGCAACGCCGCCGCGGCCCGGTCTACCAGGTCGTCGAATTCGGCGAATGTCAGCGCGACGTCGTCGTCGATGATCGCGATCTTGTGCGGGTGCCGGCGGGCCGATCGCCGGGAGACATCGCCGAGCCCGTGGCTGCGCGCCCGTTCGATCATGACGTCGAGGTCATCGGACTGCATGCCGGTCACGGTAGGCGCCACGCCCGCGCGCGGGTCGCGCGCGTCCCGCTCAGTAGGCAGGGGCCTCCCCAGCCCGCTGGACCGCGCCGATACTCGGTGGCATGAGCTCTGGTGTCCCCGTCACGACCGCAAACGGATCGGCGCGCCTCGATCCCCACGACGTCGGTGAGCTGCGGGCCAACCTGCGCCAAGCGGATCCCGGGGTGCTCGTCGCGGTGCTGGCGCAGTTGACGGGGGATCCGGCCGTCGTCGAGCGGTTCGCGCCGAAAATCACCCATGTGCCCGACCCGCCGGAGCAGGCCGGCATCACCGACCCGGAGACGGCCGCGCAGCTCGTCGACGAGATCGTCACGGCGCTGCAGGCGCCGCGCCGGGCCGACGCGGTGCCCGCCGACGACCCCGACCTCTTCGCCCGCGTCGCCCCCGTCGCGCTCGGGGGAGAGGTCGGCCCCGAGTATCTCGGGCTGCTCCTCGAGCAGGGCGGATTCCAGCCGTCGCAACCGGTATTGCCGCGCACCGCAAAACTTCCCGCGGACTTTCGGGTTGTCATCATCGGTGCGGGCATTGCCGGCATCACCGCCGCGCTCGCGTGCGCGGACGCCGGTATCGACTACCAGATCATCGAGCGCAACGACGAGGTCGGCGGCACCTGGTACACCACCACCTATCCCGGCATCGGGGTGGACACGCCCTCGGCGTACTACTCGCTGTCGCGCGACATCAACGGAGACTGGTCCAGCTACTACCCGCAGGGTGCGGAGTATCAGTCCTACCTGGTCTCGGTGGCCGACAAGAACGACCTGCGCACGCGCACCCGGTTCGGCACCAAGGTGGAAGCGTTGTGGTGGGAGGAAGGGCGCCGGCAGTGGCAGATCCGATCGGTCGGCCCGGACGGTGCCCGCGACGTCAGCTACGCGAATGTGGTGATCCCGGCGGCGGGATACCTCAACCGGCCGCGTTGGCCGGAACTGGCCGGCCGCGAGTCGTTCTCGGGCGTTTCGATCCATTCCGCACAGTGGGATCCCGAGCTGGATCTCACGGGCAAGAGGGTCGCGATCATCGGGGCCGGCTGCACCGCGGTCCAGATCGTCGACGCCTGCGTGGACCAGGTCGCGCACATGACGGTGTTTCAGCGCCAGCCGCACTGGGTCGCGCCGCGACGGCGAGCATCCGACGATGTTCCCGCCTACCGGCGGTGGCTGGGGACCCGGCTGCCGTACTACGCCAATTGGGTTCGGCTCAAGTCCTACTGGGGGACATCGGACAACAACTACCCGGTGATCCTGCATGACGAGCAGTGGGCGGCCGAGCATCTGTCGATTTCGCCGGCCAACGACGTGCTGCTGCAGATCTGCCTCGACTACATCCATCGCGTGTTCGGCGCGGGCAGCGAGCTCGCCCGCAAGGTCACGCCGGACTTCGCCCCCTACGGCAAGCGGATCATCCGCGATCCCGGCGGCTACTACGCGGCGCTGGCCCGCGAGCACGTGGACGTCGAGGCCAGCGAGCCGGCCAGCGTCAACGCGGCCGGGATCGTGACGGCCGACGGCAGGCAGATCGACCTCGACGTCATCGTCTACGCGACCGGCTATTACCTGGATTTCCTTGCCACCGTGGATATTCGGGGCTGCGACGGCAAGAAGCTGACCGACGAATGGGGCGACTCACCCCGGGCCTACCGCGGCGGGATGGTGCCGGGATTTCCGAACCTGTTCATTTCCTCGGCCCCCAACTACAGTCCGGGCCACGGCGCGGGGCACAACTTTGGTGTCGAGGTGATGGTGCACTACGTGATGGAATGCTTGCAGTTGATGGCGCTGCGCAAGGCCACCAGCCTGGAGGTGACGCAGCGCGCCTACGAAGACTACGTCGCCCGCATCGATGCGACCATGGCCGGCACCGTGTGGCGCCACACCCCGTCGGCCCACACCTACTATCGCTCGGGCGACCGCATCGTGATCGCCTTCCCCTACCGCCTGGTCGACTTTTGGCGCGACCACCGCGCCCCGGTCGAAGAGGATTTCGAGCTGCGATGAGCGACGGCTTGCTCTGCGGCAAAACGGCTTTGGTCACCGGCAGCAGCCGGGGCATCGGACGGGCGGTCGCGCAGCGGCTGGCCGCCGAGGGGGCCACCGTGGCGGTGACCGCACGGTCGCACACGCCCTCCTCGTCGACGCGGGCCGGAACGACGACCTCCCTGCCCGGCACCATCGGAGAGACGGTGGAGCTGATCGAGGCCGCCGGCGGCTCGGCATTCGGCATTGCGGGCGACCTCGAGGATGCGCACCTGCGCGACGGGTTGGTCGACGCGGTCCTGGACCGCACCGGCCGCATCGACATCCTGGTCAACAACGCCGGTTTCGCCGACTACGCGTTGGTCGAGGACATGAGCCTGGAAACGTTCGACCGTACCGTGGAGCACTACGTGCGGGTTCCGTTCCTGCTGACGAAATCGGCGGTGCCGCATATGCGTAACCAAGGCGCGGGCTGGATCGTCAACATCGGCTCGGTCACGGGAGTGGCACCGGTCCGGCCGTACCGGGAATACAACAAGACCTCCGGCGACGTGATCTACGCGTCCATGAAAGCCGCCCTGCACCGGTTCACCCAGGGTGTGGCCGCCGAGCTGCTGGACGCCAACATCGCGGTGAATTGCGTCGGTCCGTCGACGGCGGTCCGCACTCCCGGTGCCGCGCAACTGATCCCGGACTCCTTCCCGACCGAGCCGGTGGAATATTTGGCCGAGACCGTGCTGGCGATGTGCCATTTGCCGGCCGCGCAGCGCACCGGGTTGGTCGCGTTCAGCCTGCACTACCCGTGGTCGCAGCAACTGCCGGTGCACAGCCTGGACGGGACAAACGTGCTGCCCCCGTTGGAGCCGCCGGCGACCGCCAATCCGAACATTCTTCCCGCGGGTATTTGATGCGGCCCCCGCGCCCGCGTGTGTTGCCGGTCAGGCCGGTGTGTGCTCGGCTCCCTTGGCCAAGGCGGTAGCCATTCTGGGCATGCTCGCGCGCAGCATCAACCAAATCAACGGCCCGGCAAAGGGAATCCGCGGGCGAAATGTCGCCCGCCAGACAATGAGCGATCCGCCGGCTCGCTCGTCGATGTGAACATCGGCGCGATGATCGGTGACCGGGATCCCGGAGACGATGCGATACGCGTGGTGGTGCGGGCCGTCGTCAATCAGGATTTCCTCGCGCATGGTCAAGCCGCTGACGACGATTCGGCGGACGGCTCCCTCCCGGGTGCCGCGAGTTCCCGCCCCCTCCCAACTGGCGCTGCGCGCTCCGGGCAACCAATCCGGCCATCGCTCGACGTCGATGAGGAGCCCGTAGACGATCTCGGGCGGCGCGGCGCATGCCCGCTCGAAACGAATTGAGTAGTGCATCGGTGGATTATCCATCGGGCCGAAGAACGGCCGCGTCGCTCTGGCAGAAACTGTGGCAGACGCGATCGCGCACGATGACGTCGGGACATTCGGGGTCGAACCAACGATCCACCACCGCCCAGTGGATCGGATGCATGAGATACGGGCCCATCAACCCGTCTGCGTCGGTGAAGAGCTGTTCGAACACGTGGGTCCACCCCGAGTCACCGGTCGCCTCGTCGACCCTGCTCAGCTGCCAGTCGGTGATGGTGCGCACGTACCGCGGCATCAGTCGCAGGTCGGCCTCGAACCGGGCGACGGTGGCCTCGTCGGTGCCGGGCGCCGCCCGCAACAACAGCGCCCGGTACACGGTTGCTGGCTCGTCGCTGGCGTGCACGGGCGTTCCGGAGTAGGCCGCGCCGTTTACCCGGCTGACAGCGGGGTCGTCCAAGATCTCACCGAAAGATGCCGCCGCGCAATCCCAGTGCGCCTTCGAGGCGAAGCGCAGATGCGCCAGGATGTCGCCGCCGTTGCGCGAGCCGGGCAGCGTCGGTTGCACCACCGATCGCAGTGCTCCGGCGCCGGAAGCCGCGTCACGCAATGCCGCAACCATACGGTCGCGGTCGGCGTCGGCGACGTCGATCAGTCGCGTGACGCTATACATCGCACAGCCCGTTGACGTCGCCGGCGGCCGCGGCGAAGGACCGGGACCGCTCGGTCACCAATCCGTCGATTCCAGACCACCATTCGCCCAGCGCCGGATCGGGTCGGCCTTTCCAGGTCATCTCCCACCACGCCCGGGCGCTGGGCAGGGCCCAGGTCACCGTGATGACGTTCGTGTCGTCCTCGAACCAGATGGGCGGGCTCACCAGGACGTTGCGCAAAGTCATGCCGCGTTCGCGCGCGCCGGGGGCGTATTCGGCGAGGTAGGCGTCGACGAATCGGCGGGCACACCCGGGCCGCGTCACCACCCGGTCGATCACGAAGACTTCGCCGTCGGCCATGAACCGACCGTAGGGCACCGGTGCGGCGCGGCGCGGCGGACTCCCGGCCATCGGGAACCTCCCGTTGACCGTCGCCGGGCGCGAGGTAAGGGTGGCCGCATGAGCGCAGTGCCCCCCGACCCGTTCGCCCCCGCGGTCCTGGGGCCGCTGACGTTGCGCAACCGGGTGATCAAGGCCGCCACGTCCGAAGGCCGGTCGCCGCACGGGCTGGTCACCGATGATCTGATCGAGTTCCACCGCGCCTTCGCCCGGGGCGGCGTCGGCATGACGACCGTCGCGTACTGCTGTGTGGCGCCCGAGGGTGCCAGCGCACCCGGACAGATCGTGATGAGCGAGGCGGCCCTGCCAGGCCTGCGGAAGCTGACCGACGCGGTCCACCAGGACGGCGCGGCGATCTCGGCACAGCTGGGCCACGCCGGTGTGGTGGCGCAGAAGAAGCTGACCGGCGTCACCCCGATGGCGCCGAGCAGGTTCATAAACCCCGCTTCGATGGGTTACTGCCGCGGGATCACCCGCACCGAAATCGCGCGGGTGACTGACCAATTCGGCGCCGCCGCCCGGGTGGCCGCCGAAGCGGGCTTCGATGCCGTGGAACTGCATTTCGGCCACCTATACCTGCCGAGCTCGTTCTTGAGTCCGTTGATCAACCGGCGCAAGGATGAATACGGCGGCGACATCGACAACCGGTCACGGTTCTGCCGCGAGATCGCCCGCCGCGTGCGCGACGAGATCGGCGACCGCATCGCCGTAACCGCCAAGCTCGACATGGACGACGGCGTACCCGGCAGCATCTGGGTCGCCGAAGCGCTGCGCACCGCGGCGCTGCTCGATGCTGACGCAGTGCTGGATGCGATCGAATTAACCCAGGGCTCGTCGGTTTTCAAGCCCATGTACCTGTTTCGCGGTGACGTCCCCGTCAAGGAGTTCGCCCAGGTCATGCCGCAGCCCATGCGCACCGGGATCCGCTTCATCGGGAAGTGGGCGATGGGTGATTACCCCTACCGCGATCTCTACATGCTGGAGAATGCCCGCCAGTTCGTCCCGGTCATGCGCAACACCAAGCTGATCCTGCTGGGGGGCATCACCAATCGCGAACACGTCGAGACCGGCATGCGCGAGGGCTTCGAGTTCGTCGCGATGGGGCGGGCGCTGCTCCGCGAACCGGACCTGGTCTCCAGGATGATCGCTGATCCGGCCGCACGCAGCCGGTGCACCCACAACAACAAGTGCATGGTCACCGTGTTCGGGCGGACTCATTGTGTGCTCGACCCGGGACAGCGTTATGGTTCAGCAGATCCGTTGCGTGCCAAGGGGTTACCGCTGCAACAGAGCGGCTAGGGCCACGGTCGCCTCTTTGCGCGCCCGGTGCGCGATGTCGAGCATCGGCATCGTCATAAACCCATGGATTCCGCCCTCGTAGCGCAATTGCACCGTCGGCACGCCCGCCGCCTCGAGCGCGGCACCGAAGGCCAATCCCTCGTCGCGCAGCGGGTCGTGGCCGGCGACCACCATCACCGCGGGCGGGAGTCCGCGCAGGTCGGCGTTCAGCGGGGTGGCGTAGGGATGCGCGCGGTCCTCGACCGAGGGCACGTAGCAATCCCAGTACCACCGCAGCGCCGGCTCCGGGTTGTAGTAGCCCCGGCCGAACAGCCGATAGGACTCGGTGCCGAAATCCGCCGCGATGACGGGGTAGAGCAGCAGTTGGGCCGCGGGCGCCGGGCCGCCGCGGTCGCGGGCCATGATCGCGGTCACCGCGGCCAGGTTGCCGCCGGCGCTGTCGCCGCCCACCACCAGCCGCTCGGGGTCGGCGCCCAGCGCGGCGGCGTTGTCGCGGGCCCAGCACGCCACGGCGTACACGTCCTCGGCAGCCGCCGGCCACGGGTCCTCCGGGGCCAACCGATAGCCGACCGAAACCACAACGGCGGGAACGAGGTTGGCGAGATTGCGGCACAGGCCGTCGTGGCTGTCCAGGTCACAGAACACGAACCCACCGCCGTGGGCGTACACGACGACGGGGAGCGGCCCCGGAGCCTCGGGCCGGTATACGCGCACCGGGATCGGGCCGCCCTGACCCTCGACGGAGCGATCGGAGACCTCGGCGACGGTCTCGGGCCGGGCCGGCGGCACCATTCTGGACCGAATGAGCGCGCGGGCCTCGGCACCGCTCATCTCCTGAACGGGTGGGAACCCCCGATCGAAATCCTCGATGATCCCCGCGATCTGCGGATCGAGGCTCACGCGTACTGCAGGGCGGGTCGAGCCGGCCGCAGCGGACGCATCGGCTGCAGGGTGGGTGCGACGCGCTGCGGGCCGTCCTCGACGTTGCGCCAGATGCGCATCGCCGTCATCCGCACCGGTGCGGCGAGGCGCTGATCGAACATCATGCGACTCATCGGGCCGCACACCGACACCGCCGCCATGACTTCGCCGGCGTCGCCGGGGCCGCCTCCGATCGGGGCCGCGACGCAGCCGAATCCGAGCAGCGACTCCTCACGCTCGAAGGCGACGCCGTGGGCGCGCACCTTGGCCAGCTCGACGGCGAGCTGCGCGCCGGTGGAGATCGAATACTTGGTCTTGCGCACGCTCAGGTCGAGTTCGGCGTCCTCGTCGCGGTAGGCCAGCATCGCCTTGCCGACGGCCGTGCAGTGGGCGGGCTGCCGGCCGCCGACACGCGTCGGGATCCGCTGGTCGCCGATCTTGTCCAGGTAGACGACGTCCGGCCCGTCCAGCACGGCGAGGTGCACGGCCAGCCCGGTGGCGCGGTGCAATTCGCCCAGCAGCGGCCCGGCCGCCCGCACCAGGCGGTCCTGGTGCACGGCCAGCGAACCCAGCTCCACCAGCCGCATGCCCAGCTCGTAGTCGCGGCCGCTGCGGCGCAGCCAGCGCAGCTGCACCAGGCGCTCGAGCATCCGGTGCGCCGACGAGCGGGGCAGGCCGGTGCGGCGGACGATCTGGGCCAGCGTCAGCCGGCCCGGGCCCTCGAAGGCGTCCAGGACCAGCGAGATGCGGTCGATGACGGCGGTCGGAGTTTCGACAGGCGCTGACATATAACCTCCTGGCTGGCATATTCCTATTAGGAATATAGTTCTAGCACACGGGTGTGGTCGCTGTCACATGACACGCGCAAAAAGAATCTCAGCCGCGGGCGGCGGAGCGGCCCGCGCGGCGGCCATAGAAGCTGCCGTCGCCCAGCGAGACGCCGCTGGCGTAACCCCAAGCGGCCAGGCCGGCGGTGCAGCGTCCCGCCGCGAACAGGCCCGGGATGGGCTCCCCGCTCACGTGCAGCACCTCGGCGTCCAGCGTGGCGGCCAGCCCGCCCAACGTGAACCCGCCGGTGTTCTCCCGCAGGTCGATCGCGCCGACGGGCGAGCCGATCGGCCTGATCCACTCCGGCTTCTTGTGCAGCAACGGGTCCTCGCCGCGGGCGGCGCCCTCGTTGTAGGCGGCGACGGTCGCCTGCAGCGAACCGGGCGCCAGGCCCATGTCGCGCTCCAGGTCGGCCACGGTCTCGGCCACCCAGGTCGCCGGCCGCAGCATGAACTTCGGCGACCACGAGGCCATCGCCTCCTGCTGGGCGTCGTCGTCGATGATCAGGTAGGCGACGTTGTCCTGCTGGTAGAGGGTGAGCTGCCCGATCCGGCCCGGGTAGGTGTCCTCGGCGACGTAGCGCTGCCCGCGGCCGTTGACCAGGATGCCGCGCACCAGCTGCTGGGGGTCGACGAAGATCGCGACCTCGGTGGCGTCCATGTGGGCGAGGTCGGCGCCCAGCGCCTGGGCCATCCGGATCGCCTGCCCGTCGTGCTGCTCGATCGACGCGGCCGGGCGCCCGGCGATGCGCGGCGCGTAGCGCGCGACCATCGCATCGTTGTAGGCGAAGCTGCCGGTCGCCAGCACCACCCCGGTGCGCGCCCGGATGGACATCTCGTCGCCGTACCGGCGCGCGCGGATGCCGACGACCCTGCCGTCGGACTCCACGATCAGCCGCTGCACCCGCACGTCGTACAGCGCCCGCGCGCCGGCCGCCGTGGCCGTCTCGACGAGCGGCTTCATCAGCATGTAGCCGGCGCTGGCCTCGCCCTGCTTCTTGTTCTGCATCTGCGGGACGTGCCCGCGCGGGGCGGGGGTGGCGATGGTGTTGAACGGGAAGGAGTTCTCGCCACCGCTGTACATCAGCCCCTGGTCGCCCATGGGCTCCCAGCCGGGCTCGGAGAAGAACTCCGCCTTGAACGGCACGCCGCAGCCGACCAGCCACTCGAAGTGGGCGACGCTGCCGGCGCAGTAGTCGGCGATCCTGTTCTCGTCGGCGCCGGGGCCCATCGCGACGTTGAGGAACGCCGCCATGTTGTCGACGGAATCGGTGAAGCCGCAGGCCTTTTGCAACTCGGTGCCGCCGCCGAGGTAGATGAACCCGCCGGCCATCGCCGCCGCCCCGCCCCAGGAGCCGGTGCGCTCGAGGACCAGGACGTCGGCGCCGGAGCGGGCGGCCTCGACGGCGGCGGCCGCGCCGGCGACCCCGTAGCCGGCGATGACGACGTCGGCCTCGGCGTCCCACGACGTGACCGACGATGCCGCGACCGGCGTGACGTCGGGCTCGGGTGTCACAGCCGCATCGCCGCGGGCATTTCGCCGCACCACTGGTGGCCCCAGTAGCTGTCGGCGGTGATTTCCTCTGCGGTGTAATAGGTTTCGTCGACGCGCATCCCGTCGGTGCCGAATTCGATGTCCCAGTCGCCGGGGGCGCGGACATAGAACGACACCATCTTGTCATTGGTGTGGCGCCCGAGGGTGGACGAGAGCTGGAAGCCCTCGGCGTTGACCCGGTCCAGTGCCTGCCCGACGGCGTCGAGGGTGTCGACCTCGACCATGATGTGGACCAGGCGCGGGTCGCGCTGGTGTGCGGCGGGCACGATCGCCAGGCTGTGGTGGCGCTCGTTGATGCCCAGGAACCGAACCCGAACGGGCCCAAACTCTTTGGGCAGCGGCACCCGGAACGCGCCGCGGGCGCGGAATCCCAGCACCTCGGTGTAGAAGTCGAACAGCCCGTTGGGGTCCATCGCGGGCACCACCACGTGGCCCATGCCCTGGTCGCCGGTGACGAATCGCGCCCCGAACGGGGTGACGACCGGGCTGTGGTCGAGCACCGCGCCGTGGAACACCTCGAGCGTGGTGCCGGCGGGATCCTCGAACGTGATCACCTCTTCGACGCGGCGGGCCTCGGCCTCGTCGGTGGAGAGCTGCTTGTAGGCCACGCCGGCCCCGTCGAGGGCGGCCTGCACGCGCTGCAAGGCCGGGTGGTCGCGCACCTCCCAGCCGACGGTGAGCACGCGGTCGGTCTCACCGGGCACCACGATGAGCCGGGCCGCGCGTTCGTCCATGCGCAGGTACAGCGCCGACGGGTCGGGACCTTTCCCCTCGGCGAAACCCAGCACGCCGAATGCGAAATGCCGCCATCGTTCGATGTCGTTGGTCGAGATGGTGATGTAGCCAAGGCTTTTCAGGTCAGTCAAGGCCGTGCTCCTAAATCAGGGCCCGCAGCGGGCCCTCGGGCGGTTCGATGCCCAGCGAGCTGAGCGCCGACGCGTGGTAGACGGTGCCCGGGACGTGGATCGCGTGCATCTGGCCGACGTGCACGTCGCGCCAGTAGCGCTGCAGCGGCTTGTCCATCCGCGACGCGTTGCCGCCGGAGCGGGCGAAGATCTCGTCGACGGCCGCCACGGCGCGCCACACCGCGCGCACCTGGGTGCGGCGGCCGGCCGCGCGGTCGGCGAACGACACCTCCTTGCCGGCGGCGACCATGTCGTAGATGCGGTCGACGTTGGCCAGCAGTTCCTGGCGGGCGGCGTTGATGTCGGCGGCGGCCTCGCCGATGGCGTGCATGACGTACGGGTCGTCCTTGATCGCTGTTCCGGTGGCGCCCACCCGCTCTCGCTGGTAGTCCAGGTGCGCCGCCAGCGCGCCCTCGGCGATCCCGATCGTCGCCGCCGAGATGCCCAGCGGGAACATCGTCGACCACGGCATCAAATACAGCGGCTCGGTCATGCCGGCCTCGCGCTGGGCGGTGCCGTCCATCACCTTCGTCGCGTCCATGGTGCGGTAGCTCGGCACGAACGCGTCTTTGACGATGACGTCCTTGGAGCCGGTTCCGCGCAGCCCCACCACATTCCACGAGTCCTCGACGATCTCGTAGTCCTTGCGCGGCAGGATCATGTGCAGCATCTGGGGCGGCATCAGCGGGATGCCCTTGTCGTCGCCGAGCATGGCGCCCAGGATGATCCAGTCGCAGTGGTCGGTGCCGGAGCTGAACTGCCACCGGCCGTTGAAGAGGTAACCGCCGTCGACCGGTTTGGCCACGCCTTGTGGCGCGTAGGGCGACGCCATCCACGTGTCGACGTCGTCGGCCCAGATCTCGGCGGGCACCTTCGGGTCGGCGTAGGCCAGCTGGTAGGGGTGCACGCCCACGACGCCGACGATCCAGCCGGCGGCCGGATCCAGCGCCGCGGTGGCCATCACGGTCTCGGCGAACTCGCGGGGGTGGACCTCGAAGCCCTGGTATTGCCTGGTCTGCAGCAGCCGGATCAGGCCGGCGCCCTTCATCAGCTTGACGGTGTCGTCGGTGAGCCGTCCGATGCGCTCGGCATCCACCGCCTGGTCGCGCAACTGGTCCGCCATCGCCAGGACCCGGTCGAGTACCCGCTCGCTCATGGTGTTTGTCCTTAACTGGTAGGTGCGTAGTAATGGTCTACCGCAGTTCGCGCCGAACCCGAAGCCGTTCCCGGTCAGCGGACGCAAATAGTCCGGTGACCGGGAGGGGGAGGCGGCCACGGAACCAGGCACCCCTACCGTGTGTGCTTGTGAGCAACGCCGACCCGCAACCCCTCGACGTCATCGTGGTCGGCGCGGGCTTCGCCGGCCTGTACGCGCTGCACAGGCTGCGCGCCCAGGGGCTGTCCGTGCTCGTGGTGGAGGCCGCGCCGGAGCTGGGCGGCACCTGGTACCACAACCGGTATCCCGGCGCGCGCTGCGACGTGGAGAGCGTCGACTACTGCTACTCCTTTTCCGACGAGCTGCAGCAGCAGTGGGACTGGACCGAGAAGTACGCCACCCAGCCCGAGATCCTGCGGTACCTCAACTGGGTCGCCGACAGACTCGACCTGCGCCGCGACATCGCGTTCGGCACCCGCGTCACCTCCGCCGCGCTCGACGAGACGACGCTGCGCTGGACGGTGCGCACCGACGACGGACGGGCGTTCTCGGCGCGGTTCTGCGTCATGGCCACCGGCCCGCTGTCGGCCGCGCTGACGCCGGCTTTCCCCGGCCTCGACACCTTCGCCGGCGAGACCTACCACACCGCGCACTGGCCCCACCGCCACGTCGACTTCACCGGCAAGCGGGTCGCGGTGATCGGCACCGGATCGTCTGGCATCCAGTCGATTCCGATCATCGCCGAACGGGCCGAGCACCTCCATGTCTTCCAGCGCACGCCGAACTACAGCGTCCCGGCGGGCAACAAGCCGTTGTCGGCCGGGGAGCTCGACGCGATCAAGGCCGGCTACGCCGAGAGGCGCCGGCTGTCGTGGCGCAGCGGCGGCGGGTCACCGCACATCACCGCCGAGAAACCCACCATGGAGTACACCCCCGAGGAACGCCGCGCCGCGTTCGAGAAGCGCTGGGAGTTGGGCGGCGTGCTGTTCTCCAAGACGTTCCCGGACCAGCTGACCGATCTCGCGGCCAACGACGAGGCCCGCACGTTCTACGAGGCCAAGATCCGGGCCGTGATCGACGACCCCGCGGTGGCCGACCTGCTGATCCCCACCGACCACCCGATCGGCACCAAGCGAATCTGCACCGACAGCAACTACTTTCAGACGTTCAACCGGCCCAACGTCTCGCTAATCGACGTGCGCGCCACCCCGATCGAATCCGTCGACGCCACCGGGATCACCACCGCCGGCGGGCACTACGACCTCGACATGATCGTGCTGGCAACCGGTTTCGACGCGCTGACCGGCGCACTGGCCGGCATCGACATCGCCGGGCGCGGCGGCGTGAGCCTGCGCGACGACTGGGCGCACGGGCCGCGCACCTACCTGGGGCTGGGCGTCGACGGGTTCCCGAACCTGTTCCCCATCTCGGGGCCGGGTGCCCCGGCGGTGCTGGCCAACATGGTGCTGCACGCCGAGGCGCAGGTGGACTGGGTGGCCGCGGCCATCGGCCACCTCGACGATCACGGTTACGCCGCCATCGAGGCCACCGGCGACGCGGTGGACGGCTGGGGCGCGGAGTGCGCCCGGCGCGCCGAGGCCACGCTGTTCACCAAGGCGAACTCCTGGTACATGGGCGCCAATGTGCCCGGAAAGCCAAGGGGCTTCATGCTGTTCGTCGGCGGGTTCGCGACGTACAACGACATCTGCGCCGAGGTCGCCGCCGCCGGATACAAGGGCTTCGATCTGCTGAAGGCGCCGCGATGACCGGATTGCGCGGCAAGGTGGTGGTGGTCACCGGCGCCGCCCGCGGCACCGGGCGCGTGCACTGCCAGCGCTTCGCCGACGAGGGCGCCGACGTGATCGCCCTCGACGGGCCCGCGGCCGCCGACGAATTGCGCGGCACCGCAACCGAAGTCGAAGACCGGGGCCGGCGGTGCGCGACCGGCCTGGCCGACGTCGGCGACCTGGCGGCCGTCACCGCCGCCGTCGACGCCGGCGTCGCCGCACTGGGGCGCCTCGACGTCGTCATCGCCAACGCCGGCATCCACCTGGCCGGTGCGCCGTCGTGGGAGCTCGACCCGCGGGACTGGCAACGCACGCTCGACATCAACCTCACCGGCGTCTGGCACACCGTCAAAGCATCCGTGCCGCACATGCTTGACCGGGAAGGCGCCGACGGTGGTTCGGTCGTCATCATCAGCTCCACCAACGGACTTCGCGCCACCGCCAACACCGCCCACTACACCGCCAGCAAGCACGCCGTGGTCGGGCTGGCGCGCACGCTGGCCAACGAACTCGGCCCGCGCAAGATCCGGGTCAACACCGTCCACCCCGGCGCGGTCGCGACCCCGATGGTGCTCAACGAGGCGATGTTCTGCAAGCTGCGCCCCGACCTGGACAACCCCACGGCCGCCGACGCCGCGGAGGTGCTCATGGCGCGCAACCTGCTGCCGGTGCCGTGGGTGGAACCCGTCGACGTGGCCAACGCCGTGGTGTTCCTGGCCTCCGACGAGGGCCGCTACATCACCGGCACCCAGCTCGTCGTCGACGCCGGACTCACCCAGAAGACGACGTGACCGGGCGGCTGGCGAACAAAGTCGCGTTGATCACCGGCGCCGCGCGGGGCATCGGGCGGGCCCAGGCCGTGCGGTTCGCGCAGGAGGGCGCCGACATCGTGGCGATCGACGTGTGCGCGGCGATCGACACGGTGATCATCCCGCCCAGCACGCCGGCCGACCTCGAGCAGACGGCGGCCCTGGTCGCCGCGGCGGGCGCGGGCGTGCACACCGAAATCGTCGACGTGCGCGACCTCGCCGGTGTGCAGGAGGCCACCGACCGCGGCGTCGAGCGGTTCGGGGGACTGGACGTGGTGTGCGCGACCGCCGGAATCACCTCGCGCGGGGCGGCGGTCGAGCTCGGCGAAAGCGCCTGGCGCACCATGCTGGACGTCAACCTCACCGGCGTCTGGCACACCTGCCGCGCCGGCGCGCCGCACCTCATCGCGCGCGGCGCCGGGGCGATGATCCTGACCAATTCGATCGCGGGCCTGCGCGGGCTGGTCGGCGTCGCGCACTACACGGCCGCCAAGCACGGCGTGGTCGGCCTGATGCGCAGCCTGGCCAACGAGCTTGCGCCGCACAATGTTCGGGTGAACTGCATCCACCCGACCAATGTCGACACCCCGATGATCCAGAACGACGCCGTCAGCAGCGCGTTCCGCCCCGACCTGGACCGCCCGCCCACCCGCGCCGAATTCGCCGAGGCGGCCCGCAACATGAACATGCTCGGGGTGCCGTGGGTGGACGCTGCCGACGTCGCCAACGCCGCGCTGTTTTTGGCCTCCGACGAGGCCCGCTACATCACCGCGGTGACCCTGCCCGTCGACGCGGGCGCCACCCAACGCTGAGGAGACTCACATGACCGATGTCGACGACGTGGCGGCCCGGCTGCGCCGGCTCGAGGATGAGCGCGACATCCGGCAGCTGATCGCGTCGTACGGTCCGGCGGTCGACGCCGGGGACGCCGACGCGGCCGCAAACCTGTGGACGAGCGACGGCGTCTACGACGTCGACGGCTGGCGGATGGAGGGCCGGGCGGCGATTCACGCCATGGTGGCCTCGGACGCCCACCAAAAGCTGGTTGCCAAGGGATGCTGCCACTTTCTCGGGCCCTGCGTGGTGGCGGTCGCCGGTGACGAGGCGGAGGCGGTATGCGAGTCGCTGGTCCTCGTCCGCGACGGTGACGGGTACCGGGTGTGGCGCGCCACCGCGCACCATTTCGCGCTGCGGCGCATCGACGGCCGGTGGCTGATCGACGTCCGCACCAGCGGGGTGCTCGACGGCAACCCCGACGCGCACGCGCTGCTGACGAAAGCTCGCTAGCGGGACAGAAAGCCGAGCACCGTGCTCTCGAATGCCTCCTTGGCCTCGATCATGGCCCAGTGCCCGGAGTTGGGGAAGATGTGCAGCTCCGCGTTGGGAATGGTGCGCATCGGGATGAGCGCCATGTCGGGCGGGCTCACCCGGTCGTCGCGGCCCCAGGTCAGCAGGGTGGGCGCGGTCAGCTTGTGCATCGCCGCCCACGGCAGGGGCCGGTCCGAGGCCGCCATCGCGGCGTTCATCCCGGCGAACGCCGCCTTGCCGTACATCCGGCGGGCGGCGTCCAGCGCCGTGGGATCGGTCGCGAGTTGCCAGCGTTCCTCGATCAGTTCCTCGGTGACCAGGGCCTGGTCGTAGACCATCGACTTCAGCCAGTCGACGAGCCGCTGCCGGGTCGGGTCCTCGACGAACTCCTGCAGCAGCCGGATGCCCTCGCTGGGGCTGGGGCTGAAGATGTTGGTGCCGATGCCGCCGATCGTCACCAGCCGGCCGACGCGGTCCGGGTGCTGGGTGGCGAAGTTGATGCCGACGCCGCCGCCCATCGAGTTGCCGACGATGTGCGCCTTGTCGACGCCGAGGGCGTCCAGGAACGGCGACACCGCGCCGAACGCGGTGATCATCGGGTGGCCGCCGAGGTCGTCGGTGACCCCGAAGCCGGGAAACTCGAGGATCAGGCAGCGGAAGTGCTCGGCGAACGTGGGCAGCACGCCGCGAAAGTTGCGCCAGCCGGTGACCCCGGGGCCGGAGCCGTGCAGGAACAGCAGCACCGGGCTGGAATCGGGGCCGCAGTCGTAGTAGCGCAAAGCGCCCTTCGGGGTGCTGATTTCGCGCAGGTCTTGCTCGACCGTCGCCGCAGAAGTGTTTGCCACGGATGCCACCCTGCCATGCCGCCGCGGCGTCGAGGCGGCGGGGCGCTCAAGCTCACTGCGCCGAGCGCCGGGCCATCGTCGAATCCGGCGCCGCCCAGTCCGTCGACACCTTGCGGTGCCTGATCAGCCAGGTCCCGCCGTCGGGCGCCAGGACGTCGCGATAGCGACCGAAATGGTCCAGCCCGACCTGCGTCACCACGGTGAAATACGACGACACCTCCGCCCGCTCGGGCGACAGGGCGGTGAACAACACGTTGGTGAGGTTGTGCCGGACGACGGGCTTGACGCCTGCCGCGAGGCTAGCGCCGGCGGCCACCTGCCCGGTGACCCCGCCGAGGAACGACGCGATCTCGGTGCGCCCGCGCAGCGGCTCCTGCTCGCGGATCTCGAGAACGCCGTCGGCGCAGAACGTCTCCGCCAGGCCATCGATGCGCCCCGCATCACCCGACCAGTTGTACCGCGCCAGCGTGTCCCGGATCTGCTCACGGGCAACCAATTCCCACATCTCCACCGTCGTGACTCCACACCTCCCCTCGCGAAAGTGCAACTACCGACGCATCGCCCGAGAGGCGGTGTCGGTAGGCGCACTCTCGCGGAGCTTATTCGACGCGATACGGCCGAAAGCCGTGCCGGGCCACCGGCGTGACCCCGTTCAGGTCGAAGACGGCGATGAGGGCCCGCAACAGGGCGGGGGACCAATCGTCGAAGGGCTGCGCGTCCATGCGATCGAGCAATTCACCGCGCAGGTGGTCGATGGCCGTCGGTCGCTGGTCGTCGCTCATGTCATCGACGACGCTAGGAGCGACGCCGCAGGCTTGTACAGCCAACTGGGCGGATTCACATGTCATTCAGGCCGAATCGCGGGCGGGAATGAATCGCCGCGCGGGGCGGTATAACAACGCATGAAACTCAACGCCGCGGCGCGAGACCTCATCGGCAGGGGCGCCGACGCCACGCTGGTCACCCTCAATCCCGACGGCAGCCCCCAGGTGAGCCTGGTGTGGGTCGCGTTGCGCTCGACGCCCGACGGCGACGAACTCGTCAGCGCGCACCTGGCCGAGCACAAGAAGGTCCGCAACGTCCGCAACGACCCCCGCGTCGCCGTCACGATCGTGTCGCCCAACGGGTCCGGCGCCGGCATGCGGCCCTACCTCTCGCTCACCGGAACCGCGCGAATCGTCGAGGGCGGCGCGCCCGAGCTGCTGCGTGAGCTCAACCCGGTCCTCGGCGACCCGAACATGAACTTCCCGCCGGCCGACGCGCCGCCGGGTTTCCTCACCCGCATCCGCGTCGAGAAGGTCGGCGGCATCGGCCCCTGGGCATCCTGACGCCGGAATTTCACCACTTCCGCGACGGGCGGTAGCGGAATACAGTGGGTGGATGAAACCCGGCGATGACGGCAGGCACGTGCGCACCTGCCCACTGTGTGAAGCCATGTGCGGCTTGGAGATTCACGTCGACGGCGGGAAAGTCACCGGCATTCGCGGCAACCGCGACGACGTCTGGAGCCGCGGACATATCTGCCCCAAAGGTGTGTCACTTGCGGCGCTGCACGACGATCCGGACCGCATCCGCCAGCCCATGGTCAAGGTCGACGGGAGCTGGCGGGAAGTCAGCTGGGACACGGCGTTTCGGCGCTGCACCGAGCTGCTGGCACCGGTGATCGCCAAACACGGCATCGGCGCGGTCACCGCCTACACCGGCAACCCGCTGGCGCATTCGTTCTCGCTGGCCCGCTACACGGGCGTGCTGCTGGGCATGTCGGGGATGCCGATCACCTACTCGCCGGGCACCGTCGACCAGTGGCCCAAGAACCTGTCGTCGCATCTGATGTACGGCGGCTGGTGGACGTTCCCCGTGCCCGACATCGAGCGCACCGACCTGCTGGTGATCATGGGCGCCAACCCCGCCGCCTCGCAGGGCTCGTTGCTGGCCGCCCCCGACGTCATGGGTTTGATCGGCGCGATCCGCAAGCGCGGCAAGGTGATCGTGGTCGACCCGGTGCGCACCCAGACCGCGGCCCAGGCCGACGAGTGGCTTCCCATCGTCCCGGGCACCGACGCGGCGCTGCTACTTGCGGTGGCCCACACGCTCTTCGACGAGGGGCTGATCGATCCCGGCCCGCACGTCGACGGCGTCGACACCATGCGCCGGGTCGCCGCCGACTGGCCGCCGAGCCGGGTCAGCGCCGTCACCGGCATCGACGAAGACCGCATCCGCGCGCTGGCCCGCGAACTCGCCGGCGCCGAACGCTCCGTGGTGTACGGCCGAATTGGCCTGTGCAATCAGGAGTTCGGCAGTTTGGCCAGCTGGCTGGTCGACGTGGTCAACATTTTGACCGGGCATTTCGACACCCCGGGCGGGGCGATGTTCCCGCGGGCGGCGGCGTGGTCGATCACCACCCAGCCGCTGCCCGGCCTGGAGGGCGGCCTGCCCGAATTCGGCCGCTGGCGCACCCGGGTGCGCGGCGCCAAAGAGGTGCTGGGTCAGGCGCCGGTGTCGTGCATGGCCGAGGAGATCGCCACGCCCGGCGAGGGTCAGCTCAAAGCGTTGATCACGGTGGCCGGCAACCCGGTGCTGTCCACGCCCGGCGGCGACAAGCTCGACGAGGTGCTGCCGATGCTGGAAGCGATGATCTCCGTTGACCTTTGGCTCAACGAGACGACGCGCCACGCCGACGTGATCCTGCCCGGCCTGTCCCCGCTCGAGCAGCCCCACCACGACGACCTGATCCTGCAGTTCGCGATCCACAGCATCGCCAACTACTCGGCTCCGGTGTTCGACCCCGGCGACCGCCCGCACGAATGGGAGATCCTGATCCGGCTGACCGGCCTGTGCACGGGCACGCCGGCCGAGGACGTCGACGTGGCCGCCATCGACGACGGCTTCTTCGACTACCTGGCGTTCACCCGCGGGGTCGACGGGGCGCAGATCCGCACGCTCTACGAGCACGGCGGGCCCGAGCGGATCCTGGACCTCACGCTGCGCACCGGCCCGTTCGGGGACCGCTACGGCGACAACCCCGGCGGGCTCACGCTGGAGCTGCTCAGGGCCAACCCGAACGGCATCGACTTCGGGCCGATGGTGCCGCAACTGCCCGACATCCTCGGCACCCCCGACAACAAGATCCGGCTCGCCCCGCAGTACCTGCTCGACGACCTGCCGCGGCTGGCGGCGCGCCTCGAGCGCCCCGCCGAGCCGCTGGTCCTGGTGAGCCGCCGGCACCTGCGGTCGAACAACACCTGGCTGCACAACGTTCCCGCGCTGATGAAGGGCAAGGACCGGTGCACGCTGCTGATCCACCCCGACGACGCGGCGCGCTGCGGCGTGGCCGACGACGACGTCGTCACCGTGAAGTCCGAGGCCGGCGAGATCACGGTGCCCGTCGAGGTCACCGACGCGATCATGCCCGGGGTGGTGTCGATGCCGCACGGCTGGGGACACGGCAAGCCGGGCACCCGGATGTCGGTGGCCAACAACTCCCCGGGGGCCAACACCAACGCGCTGTCACCGCCGGCGTTCGTCGACGAGCCGTCCGGAAACGGTGTCCTGAACGGCATTCCGGTGACGGTGATGGAGGACCAGGCGCGGTTCCGGGTCGCCGAGCCCAGCCGCTAGGGCGCGATCGGGCGGTTCGTCCACTGCCGGTCGGGCCGGCGCGTCGACCGGAACCATCCGCCCGCCGCGCCGGTGCCGCCGTCGGTGGGGATGGTGTGGCCGGTGACGAACCCGGCCAGGTCCGAGGCCAGGAACAGGATCACGCGGGCCTGGTCCTCGGGCAGTCCCATCCGCCCGGCCGGGACCCACTGCGGCCACTGCGCCTGCTCCTCGGCGGACAGCCACCGCGAATAGGGCACCTGCAGTGACTCGGTGACGTCGGGGCCGATCGCGTTGACCCGGACCCCGTCGCGGCCCACCTGCACCGCGAGGCTGCGGGTGAAGTGGATGACCGCCGCCTTGAACGCGGCGTAGACGGGGTCCTCGGGGTAGCCGCGCAGCCCCTCGACCGACGAGACGTTGACGATCGCCCCGGCCCGCCGCTCGAGCATCGCGGGCAAGAACGCGTGGGTGACGAGGAATACGTGGTGGAGGTTGATGCGGTACAGGTCATCCCACAGCTGCGGGTCGGTGTCGACGAAGTCGCCGGGGTGGCGCAGCCAGTGGCCCACGTTGTTGACCAGCACGTCCACCCGTCCGTAGCGGTCCAGCACCGCGTGCGACAGGCGGGTGACCTGGCCCGCGTCGCGCACGTCGGTCGTGATCGCCAGGCCCGAGGCGCCCGACGCCGTGATCTCGTCGGCCACCCGTCGGGCGAGGCCGTCGTCAACGTCGGCGATGACCACGCGCGCGCCGTGCCGGGCGAACAGGAGCGCGGTGGCGGCGCCGATGCCGCCACCGCCCCCGGTCACCACCGCGACCCGGTCGGCCAGCAGCGCGGGCGTGCCGGGTGTCTGTCCCATCGTCATATCTTGGGCCACCCGGCGCGCTTCCCCGGCGGTACCCACCTTTTCCCGACACAAACAGTGACGAAGGCGACATTTGCCGCGGATTTGCTGGTCGTTTTCCCCGATCGACGGCGGGTATCCGCCAGATCTATAGGAGTTGAATGCGAATGGTTATCAGGGCAGAGTCCGAACGCTTGTTGCCAAGCCAGGCGATGAATCGGCGATTTCACCACCGCCACAGCGCCCAGTCGTTTGCTGTGTCATTGGCGAGCCGGTTGATCGTGAAGAACGTGGTGCGCGCGTGGGCCGTTCAGCCGAATTTCCACTGGCCCTTCCAATACGTGGACGGGCTGGCGGGATTGGTGCCGCAATTCGGTTCCGCCGCCCACATCGAGCCGGTACGGCTCGACGACTGCGCGGCCGAGTGGGTCCGCGCGCCCGGCGTCTCCTCCGAACGCGCGATCCTTTACTTGCACGGCGGTGCGTTTATCACCTGTGGCCTCAACACGCACCGGTCCATGGTGACCCGGCTGTCGAAGGCGGCCGACGCCGGCGTGCTGGCCGTCGAATACCGCAAGTTGCCCACCCACGAGATCGCCGACGCAATCGAGGACGGGCTGAGCGGGCTGCGCTGGCTGCTGGACCGCGGGTACGACGGCGACACTATGGTCGTGGCCGGCGACTCGGCCGGGGGATACCTCGCGTTCATGACCACGTTGGCCGCCATCCGCACCGACCTGGTCCGGCCGGCCGCGGTCGCGGCGATCTCGCCGTTCACCGACGCCGACCCCGCCCGCAAGCTCGGCCACCGCAACGCGCGCCGGTGCTCGATGTTCACCCGCGGGGCGTTGTCGATGTTCGCCCGCTACCTCGGCGAGGCCCGGGTCCCGACGGGCCGCGGAGGAAAGACCCGTCGCATCGAGTCACCGGTGGACGCCGATCTCGGCGAGCTGCCCCCGGTCACCATCCACGCCAGCCGCGACGAATTGTTGTTGCCCGACGCCGAGCTGATGGCCGAACGGTTGCAGGACAGCGGCGTCCGTTGCGAACTGCATTTGTGGGACGGCCAAATTCACGACTTCCCGTTGGCGGCCGACGTCCTCCCGGAGGGCCGGCAGGCCATTCGCTACATCGGTGACTTCATCAAAAGGGTCACCGACGAGAGCCGCGGTTTGCCGGACAATTGGCGGCGCTCGGCCAAGCGCCGTGCCGCCCACCTGTCCGCCGCGGCGGGATAACCCGGGACCCGCAAGCCGGTAAGCAATTCGGCGTTAGCTCGGCACGTCGGGCGGCCGCGACGGCGGTGAATGGCGGCGACGACTTGGGCTGCAATCGGGGCTAGAGCCAGGACAGGCCGATACAGTTGGTCTTCGTGACCCCACCTGCCCCGCCCGTGCTGACCGTGCGATACGAGGGATCCGAGCGGACCTTCGCGGCAGGCACCGACGTCGTCATCGGGCGTGACCTTCGCGCCGACGTCCGCGTCGCACACCCACTGATCTCTCGCACGCACCTGATCGTGCGATTCGACCAGGGCCGTTGGATCGCCATCGACAACGGCAGCCTCAACGGGCTGTACGTGCACAACCGTCGCGTGCCCGCCGTCGACATCCAGGACGGGTTGCGGGTCAACATCGGTAACCCGGACGGCCCGCCGCTGACCTTCGAGGTCGGCCGCCACCAGGGCTCGGCGGGACGGCCGCCGCTGACGACGTCGATACCGATCTACAACCCCGCCGGCACACCCAGCGGCCCGGTGGCGCAAGCCCGCCCGCAGGCCGGCTCGGGACCGGTGCGTCAAACCCCGCACGTGCCCAGCGGGCTGCGGCCGGTCCACCAAGCCGGCCAGCCGCCGAGCGGGCCGCAGCCGATCCACCCGCCCAGCGGCCCCCTGCCGCACTACCCGAGTGGACCGCAGCCCATGGGACCGGCCAGCGGGCCGCAGCAGGCGCCGAAGATCTACCGGGCGCAGCCCGCGCACGTGCCGCCGGCGGGGCTGGAGACCGGCCGCGTCGAAGGGCCCGCGGTCGGCGAGACGGGCCGCGTCGGCGACGCCGCGAACATCGCGACGTCGATGATGAAGATCCTGCGGCCGGGCCGGGCCGCGGAGTCGGCGCCGGGGGCGATCAAGATCGGCCGGGCCAACGACAACGACATCGTCATCCCCGAGGTGCTCGCCTCGCGCCACCACGCCACCCTGATCCCCACGCCCCACGGCACCGAGATCCACGACAACCGCAGCATCAACGGCACGTTCGTCAACGGCGCGCGGGTCGACTCGGCGGTGCTACACGACGGCGACGTCGTCACGATCGGCAACATCGACCTCGTGTTCGCCGGCGGCACGCTGGCCCGGCGCGACGAGAGTGCGACCGCCACGCGCACCGGCGGTCTCGACGTGCGCGGCGTGACGTGGACGATCGAGAGCAACAAGGTGCTGCTGGACGACATCTCGCTGGGCGCGCAGCCCGGAACGCTCACGGCCGTCATCGGCCCGTCCGGCGCGGGGAAGTCGACGTTCGCCCGGCTGGTGGCCGGCTACACGCACCCGACCAAGGGCACGGTGTCCTTCGAGGGCCACAACGTGCACGCCGAATACGCGTCGCTGCGCAGCAGGATCGGGATGGTGCCGCAGGACGACGTGGTGCACGGGCAGCTGACGGTGCAGCAGGCGCTGATGTACGCCGCCGAGCTGCGGCTGCCGCCGGACACCACCAAGGACGACCGCGCGCAGGTGGTGGCCCGGGTGCTCGAAGAGCTCGAGATGAGCCAGCACCTGAACACCCGGGTCGACAAGCTGTCCGGCGGCCAGCGCAAGCGCGCCTCGGTCGCGCTGGAGCTGCTGACCGGGCCGTCGCTGCTGATCCTCGACGAGCCGACGTCGGGCCTGGACCCGGCGCTGGACCGGCAGGTCATGACGATGCTGCGGCAGCTGGCCGACGCCGGCCGGGTGGTGCTCGTGGTCACCCACTCGCTGACCTACCTGGACATCTGCGACCAGGTGCTGCTGCTGGCCCCCGGCGGCAAGACGGCGTTCTGCGGGCCGCCCAGCCAGATCGGTCCGGCGATGGGCACGACGAACTGGGCCGACATCTTCAGCACGGTCGCCAGCGACCCGGACGGCGCCAAGGCGCGCTACCTGTCGCGGACGGGCCCACCCCCGCCGCCGCCCCCCGCCGAGCGGCCGGCCGAGTTGGGCGACCCGTCGCACACCAGCCTGTTTCGGCAGTTCTCCACGATCGCCCGGCGGCAGGTGCGGCTCATCGTCTCGGACCGCGGCTATTTCGTGTTTTTGGCGATCTTGCCGTTCATCATGGGTTCGCTGTCGATGTCGGTGCCGGGCGAGGTGGGCTTCGGCATCCCGAACCCGATGGGCGCCGCGCCCAACGAGCCGGGTCAGATCCTGGTGCTGCTCAACGTCGGCGCGGTCTTCATGGGCACCGCGCTGACCATCCGGGACCTGATCGGGGAGCGGGCCATCTTCCTGCGCGAGCAGGCGGTGGGCCTGTCGACGACGGCCTACCTGCTGGCCAAGGTCTGCGTGTACACGGTGTTCGCGGTCGTGCAGTCGGCGATCGTGACGATCATCGCGCTGCTCGGCAAGGGCGGCCCGACGCAGGGCGCGGTGGCGCTGGGCAAGCCGGGCCTCGAGCTGTTCGTCGACGTCGCGATGACCACCGTCGCCTCGGCGATGCTGGGGCTGGTGCTGTCGTCCATCGCCAAGTCCAACGAGCAGATCATGCCGCTGCTGGTCGTGGCGGTCATGTCGCAGCTGGTGTTCTCCGGCGGGATGATTCCGGTCACCGCCCGCATCGGGCTCGACCAGATGTCGTGGGCGACCCCGGCCCGGTGGGGCTTCGCGTCATCGGCGTCGACGGCCGACCTGATCAAACTGGTGCCCGGCCCGCTGACGCCGAAGGACTCGCACTGGCGCCACACCCCCGGCGCGTGGTGGTTCGACATGGGCATGCTGGTGCTGCTGAGCGTCGTCTATCTCGGCTTCGTGCGGTGGAAGATTCGCCTCAAGGGCGGGTGACCTGCGAGGGGTGGTGCCGGGCGGCGTCGTCATCGGTACTGGTTGCGGCTTGGGTGTCTGCTGAGGTTCGGCTTCGGCATCGTGTGTGAATCCTTGGCTTTGACTGTGAAGCCTGGGCGGTGAAATCGCGGAAGCGCCGCCGTCCGTTCACACTGAAAGCCCTGGGCTCACACTCAACGCCGCAGGCTCGCACCGAAGCAGTCAGGCGCCCTTGCGGACCGCCTCGTCGGCGGCGGCTCGCATCCGGTCGGAAAGCGCAAGCAGCGCATGCTCGCCGACCCCCTGGGGCACCGTGTAGGCCAGCTGGCGTAACTCGACGGCGCAGGTGTGCAGCTCCTGGCGGAGGCGTGACTCGAGAGTGGGCATGACGACTCCCTGTGCGAAAGGTGTGTGCACAAATTCTCGCAGCCTTTGCCCGTATCCGCGATGGGTGCGCAGGGTTTTTACGAGAGGTTTACAGGTTTTTTCAAGGTTGGGCCGCCACGAACGTCTCGTTCGGCACACCGGCGGCGAGCCCCTCGACGTCGAAGGGCCGGCTCAGGCGCGCACGCAGCTTTCCGGGATCGATGAGCAGGCTGATCTCCGCGGTCTGGCGGGCGAACAGCCGCCCGAAAAGCGGGTAGAGCCAACGCATTAGCGCGCGCTCGGCGCGCGTGCACCGCGCCGCGCAGTAGCCGACGTGACCGAGCTCGTCGGTGAGGATCTCGCCGTAGAGCCGTTCGATCCGGGCCGCCACGTCGGGCTCGTCGGCGAACAATTCGACGCCGACGCGGCGCAGCTCGTCGAACATGATGCAGCCGGCCATTTCCGCCGCGCCCACGAACGAAAACCCGATCCGCTCGGGGAGGAAAACCTCCATTTTCACGAACTGGCGCATCACGAACGGCGGCACCACCACGTGGAAGGGCAGGCCGAAGACGTCCAGCACGTAGGCCAGCAGGCGGGTGTGATAGTGCTCCTCGAGCGCGAGATACACGCCCTCGGGCGGCTTGTCCTCGCCGCCGATGCGCCCGTACGTGTCGCCCAGGTCCACGCCGAACCGCTCGGCCTGGTTCAGCTTGGCGGTCGCCAGCAGGAACAGCATGTCGCGGCCGAGCCCCGCCTCGGGCCGGCGCCGCCGCAGGTTGCGCAGGAACACCTGCCGGTCGATGGGCCGGCCGGAGCGAATGGGGTTGGCCTCCAACGACGCAAAGAAGTCCTCGCGGTTGGCCAACCGGCGATGCAGCAGGTCGGCCTCGCCGTCGCGACGCGTCAGGTAGGCCTGGTAGCCCTCGATACCCGTGGCGGTCATGGTGCCTCCATTCCGTGAACAATCGTCCGCACGTACCGATCCAGTAGTGCGGCGCGGGGCTTTGACGGGGTGGGCGCCGTCGCCAGCAACGCGAACAGTCCGGTCATGAAGATGACGCCGAGCTCGCCGGCGTCCGCGTCCCGGGAGGCGCGCCCGGCGGCCTGCGCCTCGGCGATCGCGGCGACGGCGAACTCCGCCAGGGGATGCTCGCCGAGCTGGTCCTCGGCGGGCCGCGACGCGGAGAAGTGCAACCCCAGCATGTCCCGGAAAACCACGGGCCCCAGCCGGTGCTCGGCCTCGAGCACCGCGCGCACCAACGCCGTGAGCAGTTCCAGCAGGTCGCCGTGGCGCGTTTCGCCGAGCGCGGCCGCGATCCGGGCCTCCTCGGCCCGCTCCAGCTCGAGCAGCACGTGCTCCTTGGTGGGGAAGTGGAAGTAGAACGTCCCGCGCGCGACCCCGACGGCGGCGGCGATCGCGGCGACATCCGTGCCCGCCAGTCCCGACCTGCCGATCTCGGCGACCGCGGCGTCGAACAGCCGGCCCCGCGTCTGCAGCCGCTGGGCCTCGCGCGGGCTCGGGGCCGGGGCTGTCGTGGGCACGCCGTCACCGTACGCCACTGGCTGACGGTCGTCAATGACGGGTGTCAGCGGCGCGCCGGCGTAACGTCAGTGCGAAATTCGGTGCCCGCTTCACCGTGGCGTTACGCTGGCGCGGCCTGCAGAAGGGGTCAGGGATGGATTTCGAACTCGACGCCGCGCAGCGCGCGTGGCTGACCGAGGTTCGCGAATTCCTCCAGCAGAACGTCACCGCCGCGCTGCGCGCCGAACTCGCCCAGCACGACCTGGAATTCCCCGGCGGCGAGGTGGCCCGGTTCCGCCGCAAGATCGGCGAGCGGGGCTGGTTCGGGCTCAACTGGCCGCGCGAGTACGGCGGGCTCGGCCTGGGCGCCGTCCATCAGCACCTGCTGATGAGCGAGTTCGAATACTGGGGCGTGCCCGGGCCCGACCTGACGGTCACCTCGGTGGCGCCGATGATCATGCGCCACGGCACCGAACGGAACAAGACCGATTGGCTGCCGCCGATCGCCCGGGGCGAAATGATCTGCGCCGTAGGCTATTCCGAGCCGGAGGCGGGTACCGACCTCGCGAGCCTGCGCACCCGCGCGACGCTCGACGGCGACGAATGGGTGATCAACGGCACCAAGATCTGGAACAGCGGCGCCCAGCGCGCCACCCACGAGTGGCTGTGCGTGCGCACCGACCCGAATGCCGTGCGCCACCGGGGGATTTCGGTCGTCATCGTCCCGATCGACAGCCCCGGCATCGAGATCCGCCCGCTGTACGCGTGGTCGGGCTACCGCACCAACGAGGTGCACTTTGACGACGTGCGGGTCCCGGCCACCAACCTGATCGGCGAAGTCGATCGGGGATGGACGTACATCACCGGCGCCCTCGATCTGGAACGCGGCGCGCTGACCAACGCCGGCGACCTGCGCCGCGCCGTGGACGAGCTGCGCCGGCTGGCGCGGGCGCCGCGGCGCGACGGCACCGTGCCCGCCGTCGACCCCGCGCTGCGGCGCCGGCTGGCCCAAGCCGAGGCCGACGTGGAGGTCGCCACGCTGATGGGCTACGAGGCCGCCTCGATCCTGGACGGCGGCGTGATCCCCACCGTGGAGGTCAGCGTCGAGAAGGTCTTCACCAGCGAGCTGCGCCAGCGCATCGCCGACCTGGCGCTCGATCTCCTCGGACCCGACGGCCTGCTGGCGCATCGCAGCGAAAACGCGCCGCTGGCGGGGACTTTCGAACGGCTCTACCGGGCCGCGCCGCTGATGCGCTTCGGTGGCGGCACCAACGAAGTGCTGCGCGACATCGTCGCCCAGCGCGGCCACGGAATGCCCTCGTATGGACGTTAGGCCCACGGCCGAGCGGCGCGAGTTCGGGTCGTCGTTGCGCAAGCTGCTGGCCTCGGAGCGCCCCGATCGCACCAGCCCGGCGCTGTGGCAGGCGCTGGCCGACGCCGGGGTGTTCGGGCTGGCCATTTCGCCGGAGTACGGCGGGGCCGGGGGCACGCTGGACGATCTCGGGGTCTTCTACACCGAGGCCGGGCGCGCGCTGTGCCCGACGACGGTGCACAGCACCATCGCGGCCGCGCTGGCGATCGACGAGCTCGGCTCGCCGGCCGCCAGGGCGCAGTGGCTGCCGGCGCTGGCGAACGGCAGCATCCGCGGCACGACCGCGCTGTGGAGCGCCCGCGACGCCGCCGTCGTCGCGCCGCTCCTGCGCGCCGATCCGGGCCCGGCCGGCTGGCGGCTCACCGGAGCCGCGGACTACGTCGCCGACGCCGACGTCGCCGACGTCGTCGTGGTATCGGCCGCCGCGGCGGACGGGCGCGCGCTGGTCTTCGTCGCCGACCCGCGCGCGCCCGGCGTCACGGTCGAGGCGCTGGCCATGGCAGGCGGGCACCGGGCGTTCACCGTGCGCTTCGATGGCGCCGTCGTCGACGCGGGCGCGCTGCTGGGCGACGCCACCGAACCCGGGCTGCGCCGCGTCGCCAACGTGGCGGTCGCGCTGGGGTCACTCGATCTGGTGGGCGTCGGCCAGGCCGTGCTGGACCGCACCGTCGACTACACCAAGCTGCGCCACCAGTTCGGGCGGCCGATCGCGTCGTTTCAGGCGGCCCAGCATCTGGTCGCCAACATGCACATCGCGTTGGCCGCAGCGCGATTGGCCGCGCATTCCGCGGTGTTCTGGCTGGCCCGCGGCCGGACGGCGACCCGGGAAACGGCGATCGCGCGCATGCGCGCCGCGACGGCGGCCAGGCTGGTCACCCTGGACGCCCATCAGCTGCACGGCGGGATGGGCTACGTCACCGAAACCGACCTGCACCTGTGGACCGAGCGGGCGCGGCTCGGCTCGACCCTGGGCGGCGGCGCAGACGTGGCCGCAGCATGGCTGGAGGAGGCGATGGATGAGTGAAGATCCCCTGATCGACCCCGAGTCGGCGTCGCGGGTGGGCAGCGTCGCCGCGTCCGCCACTGGCGAGGTGAACCGGCGCGACTGGCAACGCTGGGCGGCCGCGGTGGGGGACCGCAACCCGCTCTGGTTCGACCCGGAATACGCCCGGGCCAACGGCTTTCGCGACATCATCTGCCCGCCGCTTTACCTGCAATACTCCGTGCTGGCCGTCACGCACCTCGACGCGCTGCGGCCCGACGGGTCCTCGGGCGCGGTCTCGGGCAGCCTCGCGTTTCCCCGCGCCCCGAAGCGGATGGCCGGCGGGGAGAGCTTCACGTTCCACCTGCCGGCCTACCACCGCGACGAGATCGAGATGGTGCGCACCATCGAGTCCATCGTCGAAAAGCAGGGCCGCTCAGGTAGATTCGTCCTGGTCACCTGGCACACGGTGTACCGCAACCAGCACCGCGACCTGGTGGCCGAAGCCTCGACGTCGATGATCGCCCGCCCCTAGGAATGTGATGACCGATCCGCAGGTGTTCTTCGAAGACATCGCCGTGGGCGACGACATGCCCGCGCTGAGCGTCACCGTCGACGAAACGCAGCTGTTCTTCTTCAGCGCCGCCACCTACAACGGCCACCGCATCCACTACGACAAGGAGTGGGCCCGCACGGTCGAGGGCTACGACGACGTGCTGGTCCAGGGCCCGCTGCAGGCCGCGCTGCTGGCCCGCGCGATCGGCGACTGGATCGGCGGGCGCGGCCGCCTGGTGTCCTTCTCGGTGCAGAACCGGGCGACCGCCTATCCCGGTCAGCTGCTCAGCTTCGACGGGAAAATCACCGCCAAGCGCGTGGACAACGGCTCCGGGCTCGTCGATCTCGACATCGCCGGGCGTCGCGACGACACCGTGCTGATGCCGGGAACCGCGACCGTCGAGCTGCCGCGCCGGGAGGCGCAGTGACGGGACTGCGGGGCGAGGCGGCCATCGTCGGCATCGCCGAGCTGCCCGCCGAACGCCGGCCGGGCGGCCCGCCGCTGTTCACCCTCGACCAGTACGCCGTGCTGGCGAAGATGGTCGTCGAGGACGCCGGCGTCGAACCCGCGCGCGTCAACGGACTGCTCACCCACGGCGTCGCCGAATCGGCGATGTTCGCGCCCGCCACGTTGTGCGAATACCTCGGCCTGGCCCTGGATTTCGGCGAACGGGTCGACCTGGGCGGGGCGAGCGCGGCGGGCATGGTGTGGCGGGCCGCGGCCGCCGTCGAACTCGGCATCTGCGACGCCGTGCTGGCAATAGTCCCCGGCTCGGCGCACGTCCCGCAGTCGGAGAAAGGCCCCCCGGTCGCGCCCAATTGGTATGGGGCGTCGTCGAACAACTACGGGTCGCCGCAGGCCGAGTTCGAGATCCCGTACGGCAACGTCGGACAGAACGCCCCGTACGCGCAGATCGCGCAGCGCTACGGCGCCGAGTTCGGCTACGACCCGGCCGCGGTCGCCAAGATCGCGGTCGACCAGCGCGCCAACGCGTGCGCGCATCCGGGCGCGGTGTTCCACGGAACCCCGATCACGGTGGACGACGTGCTCGCCAGCCCGATGATCGCGGACCCGATCCACATGCTCGAGACCGTGATGCGGGTACACGGGGGAGCCGGGGTGCTGATCGCCAACGCCGACATCGCGCGACGCGGCCGCAACCGCCCGGTCTGGATCACCGGTTTCGGCGAACACATCGCGTTCAAGACCCCGACCTACGCCGACGACCTGTTGCGCACGCCGATCGCGCGGGCCGCCGAAAGGGCCTTCGCGATGGCCGGGCTGGACCGCACCGACGTCGACGTCGCCTCGATCTACGACTGCTACACCATCACCGTGCTGATGAGCCTGGAGGACGCCGGCTTCTGCGCCAAAGGCGATGGCATGTCCTGGATTACCGACCACGACCTGACCTTTCGCGGGGACTTCCCGCTCAACACCGCCGGCGGCCAGCTGTCGTTCGGCCAGGCCGGGATGGCCGGCGGCATGCACCACGTCGTCGACGGCGCGCGTCAGGTCATGGGCCGGGCCGGCGACGCGCAGGTGCGCGACTGCCACACCGCCTTCGTCACCGGCAACGGCGGCATCATGAGCGAGCAGGTCGCCCTGCTATTGCGGGGGGACTAGCGGTGACGCAACCCCTTCCCGAGCCCACGCCGGTATCCCGGCCGTTCTGGGACGGCCTGGCCCAACACCGGATCCTGGTGCAGTACTCGCCGTCGCTGGGCCGCTACGTCTTCTATCCGCGCACGCTGGCCCCGGGCTCGCTCGCCGACGACCTTCAGTGGCGCGAAATCGACGGCGCCGGAACGCTGTACACCTTCACCGTCGCGCGCAGGCCCACCGGGCCGCCGTGGGCGGACGCGGTGCCGCAGCTGCTCGCGGTGGTGCAGTGGGACGCCGGGCCGAAGATCAGCACCGAGTTGGTGGACGTCGGTCCCGGCGACATCAGGATCGGAATGCGGGTGCTGCCGGTGTTCTACGATCTGCCTGAAAGCGGAATCACCCTGCTGAAGTACCGGCCCGCAGGCTGCGAGTCCGCATGACCGACACGGATGTACTCGTCATCGGCGCGGGATTCGCGGGGCTGTACGCGGTGCACCGGGCCGCCTCGGCGGGCCTGTCGGTGCTCGCCCTCGAGGCGGCGCCCGACGTGGGCGGCACCTGGTACTGGAACCGGTACCCGGGCGCCCGATGCGACGTCGAAAGCGTCGACTACTCCTACTCATTCGACGAGGAACTGCAGCAACGCTGGACGTGGAGCGAACGCTTCGCCGCGCAGCCGGAGATCCTGGCCTATCTGCGCCACGTGGCCGACCGCTTCGACCTGCGCCGCCACTACCGGTTCGGCGTCGACGCGGTCGGCGCCGACTTCGGCGAGGGGCGCTGGCACGTGCGCACCCGGCAGGGCCAGACCTACTCCGCGCCATTTCTGGTGTGCGCCACCGGCTGCCTGTCGGCGGTGAATCGCCCCAACATCTCCGGCGTCGACGACTTCGCCGGCGACGTGTACTTCACGGCCGCGTGGCCGCGCGAGGACCCCGACTTCAGCGGCAAGCGAGTGGGGCTGATCGGCACGGGTTCGTCGGGCATCCAAGCGGTTCCGCTCGTCGCCGACCAGGCCGCACGGCTGGTGGTGTTCCAGCGGACCGCGAACTACAGCATCCCGATGCCCAACCGCCCGTGGTCGCCCGAGGAACAGCAGCGGATCCGCGCGGATTACCCCGAGCGCCGGCGGGTCTCGGCCTACGCCTCGGCCGGCACGCCGCACGGCACCTACCACAAGAACGCCGTCGACACCGAGCCGCAAGAGCGGGCCGAGGCCCTGTGGCGGCGCTGGCGCGAGGGCGGGGTGCTGTTCGCCAAGACGTTCCCCGACCAGAACAGCGACCTCGCGGCCAACGACATCGCCAGGGAGTTCGCCGAGGAGCGGATCCGGGAAATCGTCCGCGACCCCGTCGTCGCCGCCGACCTGATCCCGGTCGACCATCCCATCGGCACGAAGCGGATCTGCACCGACGCCGGCTATTACGCGACCTTCAACCGCGACAACGTCCGGCTGGTGAACCTGCGCCGCGAACCCATCGACGCGATCACGGCCGACGGGGTCCGCACCCGCGCCGCGACCTACCCGTGCGACGCGCTGATCTTCGCGACCGGATTCGACGCGATGACCGGCGCGCTGACCCGCATCGACCCGAAAGGGCCGCGGGGAGATCGGCTGCGCGACGTCTGGGCCGACGGCCCCGTGACCTTCCTCGGGCTGATGGTCCCCGGCCTGCCGAACCTGTTCACCATCAGCGGGCCCGGCAGCCCGTCGGTGCTGTCGAACATGGTGCTGCACGCCGAGGTTCAAGTCGATTGGGCGATCGAGCTGATCCTGGCCGCCCGCCACCGAGGGGCGAGCGAGGTCGAACCCCGCCGCGACGCCGCCGACGCCTGGACCGACCACGTCGCGAAGGCCGCCGAGGCAACCCTGTTCCCCAAGGCCGCGTCGTCGTGGTATCTCGGCGCCAACATCGAGGGCAAGAAGCGGGCCTTCATGCCCTACGCCGGGGGATTCGGCACCTACCGGCGCCACTGCGACGCGGTGGCGGACCAGAACTACCCGGGGCTGGTGTTCACGACGCGATGATCGAGACGGTGCAGCAGCTGCTGCGGCAGCGCAAAAACGACGACACCCCCGCGATCGCCCACGGCGAGCGCGTCTGGACCTGGCGGGAACACCTGGCCGAGGCCGAGGCCGAGGCCGCGGCGCTGATCGGCCTGGCCGACCCCGCGCGTCCGCTGCATGTCGGTGCCCTGCTGACCAATTCCCCGGCGATGCTGCGCGCGATGGCGGCCGCGGCGCTGGGCGGCTACGCGTTGTGCGGCATCAACACCACCCGGCGCGGAGCCGGGCTGAGCGCCGACATCCGGCGCTCCGACTGCCAGATCCTGCTGGTCGACGCCGACCACCTGACACTGCTGGACGGCTTGGAGCTCAACGGGATTCGGGTTCTCGACGTGGGCTCACCGCGCTACGCCGAGGCGGTGGCCGCGGCGCCGCCGCTCGTCGCCCACCGCGAGGTCACCTCCGCCGACACCCTGATGATGATCTTCACCTCCGGCACCAGCGGCGACCCCAAGGCCGTGCGGTTCGCGCACGGGATGGCGATCATGTGCGGGGCCAGCCTGATCTTCCAATACGACGTCACCGCCGACGACGTGTGCTACCTGGCGATGCCGCTGTTTCACTCCAACGGCATCGCCGCCGGGTGGGCGGTCGCGATCGGCAGCGGCGCGACCATGGTCCCGGCCAAGTTCTCGCCGTCCCGCTTCATCGACGACGTGCGCCGCTACCGGGTGACCTACCTGAACTACGTCGGCAAGCCGCTGGCGCTGATCCTCGCCACCCCCGAACGCCCCGACGACGCCGACACCACGCTGCGGATCGCGTTCGGCAACGAGGCCACCGATCGCGACATCGACGAATTCGCACGGCGTTTCGGTTGCCGCGTCATCGACAGCTTCGGCTCCAGCGAGTTCGCGGTGATCGTCGTCCGCGAGGACGGCTCCCCGCCCGGCTCGATCGGCAAGCCCTACCCCGGAGTCGCCATCTACAACCCACGCACCCTGACGGAGTGCGCGGTCGCGCGGTTCGACGAGCACGGCGCGCTGGCCAACTTCGACGAAGCCGTCGGCGAACTCGTGAACACCCAGGGCGCCGGGCCGTTCACCGGCTACTACAACGATCCCTCCGCGACGGCGCAGCGCATCCGGCACGGCATGTACTGGTCCGGCGACCTGGCCTACCGCGACGCCGACGGCTGGATCTACCTGGCCGGCCGCACGGCCGACTGGATGCGGGTGGACGGCGAGAACCTGGCGGCGGCGCCGATCGAGCGGATCCTGGAACGGCTGCCGCACGTGAGCCAGGTCGCCGTCTACGCCGTGCCCGACGAGCGGGTCGGCGACCAGGTGATGGCGGCCCTGGTGCTGCGCGACGGAAACGGTTTGGGGCCGGAGGAATTCGAGAAATTCCTGGCCGCCCAGCCCGACCTGTCGCCGAAGGCGTGGCCACGCTACGTGCGCATCAACGACGACCTGCCGGCGACGGCCACCAACAAGATCCTCAAACGCGAACTCATCGCCGCCGGCATCACCGCGCAGGGCGGCGTGCTGTGGGCGCGCGAACCGCGGGGCACCAGCTACGCGATCACCCGGTGACTCAACCGGATTCGACGGGCTCGGGCGCCTCGCCGAACCGGGCCAGCACCAGCGTCGCAAGCACCGCCACCACGAAACCGGCGACGACCAGCCAGCCGAGCCCGGCGCGCGCCGTGTCACCCAGCCACACCACCCCCACGACGGCCGGGGCGATCGTCTCACCGACGACCATGGCGGCCACCGTCGTCGTCACCGAACCGCGCTGCAACGCGGACGTGAGCAACAGGAATCCCGCGATCCCACCCGCGGCGGCCGCATAGATCGCCGGCTGGCCATAGAAGGCGGCCTTGGTCGGGTCATCCACGTCGATGAGGCGCACGCCGACCTCGACCACACCGAATCCGGTTCCCGAGCCGAACCCGAGGGCAAGCGCGCGCTCGCGTTCGGGCAATCGGCCCGCGGCGGCGCCGGCGACGAATACCGCGGCCACGACCGCGATGAGCGACCACCCGAGCCACGCCGGGGGACGGCGGGAGTGCTCCGGGCCGGCCGCGGCGGCAAGCGCGGCGAGGCTCAGGCAGACCACCCCGACGGCCGACCACTCGATCGACGAAAGGCGCGCCGACAACACCCACGCGGACACGATGCCGGTCACCGCGATCGAGGCCGTCAGCGCCGCGGCGACGACGTAGATGGGCACCAAACGCAGCGCCAGCACCTGAAACACGAAACCCAGGCCGTCAAGGGCGATGCCGGCGAGATAGCGCCACTGCCGCACGGCGCGCATCAGCAGCACGGCGTCGACGCCGGAGTTGCTGGCCGGTTCCACCGACCGCGCCGCGACGGCCTGCAACACCGAGGCCGTCCCATAACAGACCGAGCAACCCAGCGCGAGGAGGAACCCAATCAGCACATCCCGACGATACGAGAGATCGACGCCGAGCGTGGCCCAGTCGCCTACAGTTGTTGGCGTGACCAATCGCGCCGGCAGGATCGTCGCCGCGGTGTGCGGCGGCGCCGCCCTCGTTCTGGCCGCCGGATCGGGTGTCGCCGGCGCCGACGTGCCGCTGGGCGGCGGCGCGTGCATCATCGGGCTCAACTGCGGCTGCATTCCCCACCACACATGTCCCACGCCGCACGCCCGTCCGGGGACCGCGCGGACCGACCCACAGAATCCTCCCGCCCCGGCGCATCCCTAGCTCCCTATGATCGACCGATGAGCGCCTGTGGTCTGGATACCGTGGGTTCGCCGGCCTTCAGCGACGAGGACGCGGCCGCGTTTCGCGCCGCCGGTTGGTGGTCGGATTCGACGCTGTCGGGCGCGGTGCGTCGCAACGCCGAATCCGCCCCGGACCGCCGGGCGTATGTCGACCATCCCGGCGCGTGGCTGAGCTGGCGCGAATTCGACCGGGCGGCAACCCAGTTGGCCGAGCAGCTGGCCGGGGCCGGGGTACTGCGCGGCGACCGGGTCGCGGTGTGGCACGGCGATTCCGCGGCCATCCACGTGCTGTTCGTCGCGATCGAGCGCTGCGGCGCCGTCGTCGTCGGCATCGGCGCGCGCGCCGGCACCCGCGAGGTCGGCGCGATCCTGCGCAGTTCGCGGCCGAAGATCCTGGTCAGCGACCCCCAACGCAGAGACGCCGCCGCCGGCGTGGCCGCCGGATTCCCGGTGACCACGCTGGTCTTGGGCGGGGAGCTCGGCGCGTTGCGGATCGACGTCGCCGCTCCGTCCGTCGCCGTGGGGGAGGACGCGCGACTGGGCGCCGACGACGTCTTCCTCATCAACTCCACCTCGGGCACCACCGGCCTGCCCAAATGCGTTGTGCACACCCAGAATCGCTGGTACTACTTCCACCAGAAGGCGGTCGCCAACGGGTTGCTGACGCCCGACGACATCTTCCTGCCGGTCATACCCACGCCCTTCGGCTTCGGCATCTGGACCAGCCACGTCACCCCGATCTACCTCGGCGCCACCGCGGTGATCCTGCACCGGTTCACCGCCCGCGCGGCGTGCGAAGCGATTGCCCGCCACCGGGTAACCGTGTTGTGTTGTGTCAGCACGCAGTTGACGATGCTGATGGCGGACCCCGCCTGCCGCGAGCACGACCTGAGCTCGCTGCGGGTCGTCTTCGCCGGCGGCGAGGCGCTGCCGTACCGGCCCGCCGCGGAGTTCGAAGACCTCACCGGCGCGACGATCCTGCAGTTCTACGGCTCGAACGAGACCGGGATGCTGAGCGCGACGACGCTCGACGATCCCCGCGAACGCCGGCTGCGCACGGGCGGGCGGATCGTCCCGGAAATGGCGGTGCGGCTCTTCGACGGGGACACCGACGTCACCGGGACGGGCCGTGGCCAGCCCGCGTGCCGGGGCCCGGCGACCAGCCTGGGGTACCTCGGCGGGACCGACCACGACAAGTTGTTCACCGCGGACGGGTGGATGCGGATGGGCGACATCTGCGAGATCGATGCGGAGGGCTACCTCACCGTCACCGGCCGCACCTCCGATTTCATCGTGCGTGGCGGCAAGAACATCAGCGCCACCCAGGTCGAGGACGCCGTCGCGACCCACCCCGCGATCGCGGTGGCGGCCGCGGTCGCGATGCCCGATCCGGTGTTCGGCGAAAAGGTCTGCCTCTACGCCGAACTCGTCGATTCCCGGGCCGTCGACCTGCCCGGGCTGGTCGAGCACCTGCTGGCGCTGGGCGTGTCCAAGGAGCTGCTGCCCGAACGGCTCATCGTGGTCGACGAGCTGCCCCGCTCGTCGGGCGGCAAGATTGCCAAAGGCGGGCTGCGCGAGGATATTCGAGGCAGGATGGAGGCCGATCATGAACGCTCCTGACGCACGGCGAGGCGGCCTCGAGGTCTGGGCGCCCTCGGTGGTGCCCCCGATCGGGGTCGAGCTGTCCGACCAGCAGGCGCTGGCGATCGCCTTCCGCCACCTCGCCGGCATCGGCTTCGCGGAGAACATGGCCGGGCACATCACGTGGCAGCCCGAGGGTCAGACGGACATGCTGGTCAACCCCTGGGGGCTGTGGTGGGCCGAACTCACCGCCTCCGACATCTGCGTCGTGGACAGCGAGGCGCGGGTGGTCTCCGGCCGCTGGGATGTCACCCCCGCCATCCACATCCACACCGAACTGCATCGGGTCCGGGCCGACGCCCGCGTGGTGATCCACAACCACCCGTACTACGCGTGCGTGCTGGCCGCGCTGGGCCGCCTGCCCGACCTGGTGCACCAGACCGGCTCGCTCTACCTCGACGACCTGTGCCTGGTCGACACGTACGACGGCGAAATCGACGGCCCCGCGCGCGCCGCGGAGCTCGCCGCGCGCATCGGGGGCGCCAACCTCACCATCCTGGCCAACCACGGCGTCATCGCGACCGGTCGCAACCTGCCGGAGGCCGTCTACCGGGCGGCGTCGATCGAGCGGGCGTGCAAGCTCGCCTACGACGTCATGCTCACCGGGCAGCAGCCGCTGCAGATGAACTGGTCGGACATGGCGGGCATGCAACGGTCGCTGATCGAACGCGCCGCCGACGTGTACTGGGCGGGCGCCGCGCGGATGACGATCAAGGCCGATCCCGAGGTCCTCAAGTGAAATCGATCGACGACCTGGCCACCGACCTGAACTTCACCACGGCCAGGACCGGCGAGCAACGCTCGGTCACGTTCCTGCCGGATCCGCCGCGCGCCAAACGCCGCTACACCGTGATCTCGGCGGACGACCACATCGTCGAACCGCCGGACACCTTCGCCGGGCGGGTGCCGCGCAAGTTCGCCGACCGCGCGCCCAAGGTCGTCGAGACCGGCGACGGGGGACAGACCTGGGTCTACGACGAGCGGGAACTGCCGAACGTCGGATTCAATGCCGTGGTGGGCCGCCCGGTGGCCGAGTACGGCTTCGAGCCGGTCCGCTTCGACGAGATGCGCAGGGGCGCCTGGGATATCCACGCCCGCATCCAGGACATGGACCTCAACGGCATCTACGCCTCGCTGAATTTCCCGTCGTTCCTGCCCGGGTTCGCCGGGCAGCGGCTGCAGCAGGTCACCACCGATCGCGACCTGGCGTTGGCGTCGGTGCGCGCGTGGAACGATTGGCACCTCGAGGTATGGGCGGGGTCGTATCCGGAGCGGATCATCCCGTGCCAACTGCCGTGGCTGCTGGACCCCCAGCTGGGCGCGGCGATGATCCAGGAGAACGCCGCGCGCGGATTCCACGCCGTGACGTTCAGCGAGAACCCGGCCATGCTGGGGCTGCCCAGCATTCACTCCGGTCACTGGGACCCGATGATGGCGGCGTGCGCCGAGACCGGCACCGTGGTGAACCTGCACATCGGGTCCTCCGGGTCGTCGCCGTCGACCACCGACGACGCGCCGCCCGACGTCGCGGGCGTGCTGTTCTTCGCCTACGCCATTTCGGCGGCGGTCGACTGGCTGTACTCCGGGCTGCCCAGCAGGTTCCCCGACCTCAAGATCTGCCTGTCCGAGGGCGGGATCGGCTGGGTCGCGGGGCTGCTGGATCGCCTCGACCACATGCTCAGCTACCACGCGATGTACGGCACCTGGCAGTCGCTGAACGAAAGCCTCACCCCCGCAGAGGTTTTCACCCGCAACTTCTGGTTCTGCGCCGTGGAGGACAAATCGTCGTTCGTGCAGCGCGACCGCATCGGCGTGGACAACATCATGCTGGAGGCCGACTACCCGCACTGCGACTCCACCTGGCCGCACACGCAGGAAACGATCCACGAGCAGATCGGCGACCTGCCGCCGGACGTGATTCGTAAGTTCAGCTGGGGGAACGCGTCTCGCCTGTACCGGCACCCGGTGCCGCCCGAGATCCAGCGCGACCCCGAGGCGTTCTAGAACGCGAAGCGGTTGAGCACGTCGTAGTTGCGCAGCGGTGTGGCGTTGACCAGCCGCCACACCAGCCGCAGCGGCGCCGAGGGGATGCGCTGGCAGACCGCCCCCACCGGGGACTGCTCGAGGAAGCGCAGCCGCGGGTTCCACCGCTCGAGTTCGCGGACGTCGCGGATGCCCCACTTGGTGATGCCCTTGGCGAACAGCTTGGACAGCCGCGGCCCCATCGGCGACGTCGTGTCGAAAAGCAGCTCCCCGCTACCGAATCGATCCGTGAGCCGTTGCAGCAGCGCGCGCACCTCGGCTTCGGTGAGGTACATGACCAGCCCCTCGGCGATGATCAGGGTCGGGCGATCGGCGGGTACCTCGCGCAGCCACGCCTCGTCGGTCACAGACGAGCCGATCATCCGGTAGCCGGCGCGGTCGTCGTAGAGCTTGCGCCGCAACGCGATCACGTCGGGCTGATCGACGTCGAACCATCGCACGGATTCCGGCGGGTGCAGCCGGAACGCGCGGGTGTCCATGCCGCATCCGAGATGCAGCACGACGGCGTCCGGATGGCGGCGCAGGAAATCTGTGCTCCAGTCGTCGAGCTGGGTCGCGCGCATGCTGACCAGATACTGGTTGGTGCCCGGCCGCATGGCCCGGCGCATGCGGGCCCAGTCGTAGTCGATGCGGTCCACCGCCTCGGCGGCCGCCGCGTCACCGAGAATCGCTGCCGGCGAGCGGCTTTCGTATGCCCGCAGGTACAGCGTGCACAGGTTCGTCCATTCCACCGATCCCCACGCCACGTCCGTGAAGTCGACCTTGTCCGTCGAGGTCATCGCTGCTTCTTTCCCTCCCGGTATTCGGTCCACATCCGCATGAGCTGTTCGCCGTACGCCTGGGCGCAGAAGAGACAGAAGTCGCGGAAGTCCTCGACCCGCTGCCGCTGTTCGGCGCGGTCCCCGCCGAGCACGGACAGCGCGAACTCGGCGGGCTCGATGCCCAGGCGCATCAGCGAAAGCTGCGTTTTGAGCACGCTGGTGAACCCGCCCGGCGTGACCCGATAGAGGTGCTGCCGGTCGGGGCTCGGCAGCCGCTCCAGCATGCCGCCCTCCTGAAGCTGGCGGGCGACGGTGCTGATCGAGGCCTTGCTCACCGACAACGCCTCGGCCAACTGGGTCAACGACTGCTGGGGTGGATCGCAGATCAACAGCCACCCGTAGACGCGGCCCATCGTGCGGGTGGCGCCGAGGAGCTCGAAGAACAGCCCGAGGCGGTCGGCGAATTCCGCTTCTTCCGGTGACATCAGGGTCCACTTCGTTAAGTACGTACTTAACGTACAGTATCGCAACCGGGACGGCCGATGGAAGAGCGCAGGCCGCGCAACTAGAGACCGGACGCCAATCGGCGCAGGATGTCGGCCGCGGGCTCGGCGGTGGCGTTCCGGTATCCGGTGCCCGCCCACAGGTGGACGTACTCGGGTTTGCCCGCCGCGGCCGCGGCCTTGCGCATGGGGCTGGTGAGGTGGTGAACGGCCGGGTAGCCCAGCGGGGCCTGCGCCTCGTGGGCGTCGATGAACGCGTTGCGCAGGCCGCGCGCCGGGCGGCCGGTGAAGGCCCGCGTGATGACCGTCTCGGTGTACGCGGGATCGGTCAGCGCCGCCTGGTGGGTGGCCGACGCGCCACTTTCGTTGGCGCGCAGCAGAACCGTCCCGACGACAGCGGCGGTGGCGCCCGTCTGGATCACCTCGGCCACCGCGCCCGGGGTGGCGAGCCCACCGGCGGCCAGGACGGGCAGCGGCACGGCCGCGACGACCTGGCGCACCAGCTCGCCGATCGGCACCGGCGGCGCCAGTGGTGTGCGCGGCGATAGCGTCCCGGAATGCCCGCCGGCGGCCGACGCCTGCACGGCGAGCATGTCGACCCCGGCGGCGTGGGCCTGCGCGGCCTCGTCCGCGGTCGTCACCGTCTGGACGACGACGCTGCCGGCGCGTTGCAGGGCGGCGATCGCGGCGCGGGGCGGTATCCCGAACGTGAACGACACCATCGGCACGGGGTCATCGAGCAGCAGCGCGATCTTCTCGTCGAACCAGTCGGTGTCCTCGACGGGTTCGGTGGGCAGCGTCACATCGAACCGGTCGGCGTCGGCCTGGACGATCGCCGCATAGGCCCGGTAGCCGTCCGGGTCGACTGGCAGCGGGTTCGGCGCAAACACGTTGACGCCGAACGGGATTCCCTCGGCCCGAACGGCCCTGATCTCCGCTTCGACGGCCCCGACCGTCTTGTAGCCGGCCGCCAGCATCCCGAACGCGCCCGCCCGGGTCGCGGCCGACACCATCGCCGGGGTGGTCGGGCCGCCCGACATCGGGGCGGCGACGAGAGGGATGGACATTCCGAACTGGGTCAGCACACGAGCCAGCATTCCATCCCGGCGCCGGACCTGAAAGGATGCTTCAGCGTGAAGCGACCGAACTTTCTGGTGATCGTGGCGGACGACCTCGGATTCTCCGACATCGGCGCCTTCGGCGGCGAGATCAACACCCCGAACCTGGACCGGCTGGCCTGCACCGGCGTCCGGTTCACCGATTTCCATTCCGCACCGGCGTGCTCGCCGACGCGGGCGATGCTGCTGACCGGGACCGACCACCACATCGCCGGGATCGGCACCATGCTCGAGGTCGCGGCCCCCGCGTTCCGGGGCGCGCCGGGCTACGAGGGCTACCTGAACGAGCGGGTGGTGGCGTTGCCCGAGCTGCTGCGCGACGCGGGGTACCTGACGCTGATGTCGGGCAAATGGCACCTGGGCGACACCATCGAGACGTCCCCGTGGGCGCGCGGATTCGAGCGCTCGTTCGCGTTGCTGCCCGCCGGCGCCAGCCACTACGGGGGCGCCGCGGGCGGCGGGTTCTCGCCGGTGCCAACGCTTTACACCGAGGACGACCACTTCGTCAACGTCGGCGACGACTTCTACTCGTCGGACTCGTACACCGACACGCTGCTGCGGTATCTCGGCGAGCGCTCCGACGACGACGACCGGCCGTTCTTCGCCTACCTGCCCTTCCAGGCGCCGCACTGGCCGCTGCAGGCGCCCGACGAAGACATCGCGACCTACCGCGGCCGCTACGACGACGGCCCCGACGCGTTGCGCGAGGCCCGTCTGGGCGCGCTCAAGAAGCTCGGCCTGTGCCCGGCCGAGGTCGTCGCCCACCCCGTCGTGGCCGACGGCGCCCCCGAGTGGGACGAGATGAACGACGACGAGCGCGCGCGTTCGGCCCGCACCATGGAGGTCTACGCCGCGATGGTGGACCGGATGGACCAGAACATCGGGCGGGTGATCGACTACCTGGCCGGCAGCGGCGAGTTGGACGACACCGTGGTGATCTTCCTGTCGGACAACGGCGCCGAGGGCGCGATGGTCGAGGCGATGCCGCTGCGCGGCGCCCAGATCGCCGCGCAGATCGAAAAGAACTGCGACAACAGCCTCGACAACCTCGGCCGCCCCAGCTCGTTCGTCTGGTACGGGCCCCGCTGGGCGCAGGCGGCCACCGCGCCCTCGCGGCTGCACAAGGCGTTCACCACCGAGGGCGGCATCCGGGTGGTGGGCTTCATGACCTGGCCGGGCTTCACCCGGCAGGCCGAGATCGGCACGGCGTTCGCGACCGTCATGGACATCGCCCCGACCGTGCTCGAGCTGGCCGGCGTCACCCATCCCGGCACCGGCTACCGGGGCCGCGAAATCGAACCCATGCGGGGGCGCTCCCTGGTGACGTACCTGTCGGCGGACAGCGACGCGGTCCACGACGCGCAGACGGGCACGGGCTGGGAGTTGTTCGGGCGCCGCGCGATTCGCCAGGGCGACTGGAAGGCGGTTTACCTGCCCGCGCCGTACGGACCGGGCGACTGGCAGCTCTACGACCTCTCCGCCGACCCCGGCGAGATCGACGACCTGGCCGGGTCGCGGCCCGACAAGCTGGCCGAGCTGCTGGGGCTGTGGGACCGCTACGTCGAGGAGACCGGCGTGATCCTCGACCCGGTCTCCGTGTTCGACGTGGAGCTGTGATGCCCGAGACGACCACGTGCGCGGTGATCGGCGGCGGCCCGGCCGGGATGGTCCTCGGGCTGCTGCTGGCCCGGGCCGGGGTCGAGGTCACGCTGCTGGAAAAGCACGGCGACTTCCTGCGCGACTTTCGCGGCGACACAGTGCATCCGACGACGATGCGGTTGCTCGACGAGCTGGGCCTGTGGGACCGCTTCGCGGAGTTGCCATACACCGCTGTCAGCAACGCGAGGTTCGAATCGAACGGGCGCTCGGTGACGTACGTCGACTTCGGTCGCCTGCGCCAGCCCCACCCGTTCGTTGCGATGGTGCCGCAGTGGGACCTGCTGAACCTCCTCGCCGACGTCGCCCAGGCCGAGCCGAGCTTCACGCTGCGGATGAAGACCGAGGCGACCGGGCTGTTGCGGGAGGGCGGCAGGGTCACCGGGGTGCGCTACGAGGGACCCGACGGCCCGGGCGAATTGCGGGCCGAGCTGACCGTGGCGTGCGACGGCCGGGGGTCGATCTCGCGCCGAGAGGCCGGGCTGAAAACCCGCGAATATCCGGTGAACTTCGACGTGTGGTGGTTCCGGCTGCCGCGCGACGGCGAGGCGAAATTCTCCTTCTTGCCGCGGGTGGGTCCCGGCAAGGCGGTGGGGGTGATTCCGCGGGAGGGCTATGACCAGATCGCCTACCTCGGCGCCAAGGGCACCGACCCCGAGTTGCGTGCCCGCGGGATCGAGGCGTTCCGCCGCGACGTCAGCGCGCTGATCCCCGAGTCGGCCGAGTCGGTGGCGACGCTGACGTCCATGGACGACGTCAAGCACCTCGACGTGCGGGTGGATCGGCTGCGCCGCTGGCACACCGACGGCCTGCTGTGCATCGGCGACGCCGCGCATGCGATGTCGCCGCTCGGCGGCGTCGGCATCAACCTGGCGGTCCAGGACGCCGTCGCGGCGGCAACGATTTTGGCGGAACCGCTGCGGCGGCACCGGGTTTCGGATCGCGACCTGGCCGCGGTGCGCCGCCGCCGCTGGTTCCCGACGGCGGTGACCCAGGCGGTGCAACGGGTGTTGCAGCGACGGCTGGTCGGCCCCCTGCTGCGCGGCGCGGACCCGACGCCGCCCGCGGCCCTCTTGGGTGTGGTGGAACGACTGCCGTGGCTGGCGGTGCTGCCCGCGTACTTCATCGGCGTCGGCGTCCGGCCCGAGCACGCCCCGGCGTTCGCCCGCCGCTAACCGGACGCCTTGGCGCGGTCGGATGCTAGCGTCAAGGCCGTGTCCGGACGCGCGAACTCGGTTCGCATCGGAATCCTGGGTGCGGCACGCATCGCGCCGTTGGCACTCGTCGGCCCGGCCAAGGGAAACACCCACGTCGAGGTGGCCGCCGTGGCCGCGCGGGACGCGTCGAGGGGGCGGGCCTTCGCCGCCAAACACGGCGTCCCGCGGGTGCACGACAGCTACGACGCACTGATCGCCGACCCCGGCCTCGACGCCGTCTACATCCCCCTACCCAACGGTTTGCACGGAAGGTGGACTCGGGCCGCGCTGGCCGCCGGCAAGCACGTCCTGTGCGAAAAACCGTTCACCGCCAACGCCGCCGAGGCCCGGGAGATCGCGCAGATCGCGGCGAATTCGGACCGGGTGGTGATGGAGGCCTTTCACTATCGCTACCATCCACTGACCCGGCGCGCCGAGGAGATCATCGCCTCGGGCGAGCTCGGCGAGATCCGGCACGTGGAAGCCGCCCTGTGCTTCCCGCTGCCCCGGTTCTCCGACATCCGCTATAACTATGCGCTGGCCGGTGGGGCGACGATGGACGCCGGTTGTTACGCGGTCCACATGGTGCGCACCTTCGGCGGCTCGACCCCGGAAGTCGTTTCGGCGCAGGCAAAATTGCGCGACCCGCAGGTGGACCGGGCCATGACCGCCGAGGTGAAGTTCGCCGGCGGTCACACCGGCGTGATCCGCTGCTCGATGTGGTCGTCGCGGCTGCTGCAGATCAACGCGCGCGTGGTCGGTGACCGCGGCGAGCTGCGCGTACTGAACCCCGTCCTGCCGCACGTTTTCCATCGGCTCACCATCCGCTCGGCCGGCGGCAGGCGCGTCGAGCGCTTCCCGCGGCGCCCCTCCTACGCGTATCAGCTCGACGCGTTCGCCGCCGCCGTGCTGCGCGGCGAACCGGTGGTAACCAGCCCGCAGGACGCGATCGAAACCATGACCGTCATCGATGCGATCTACCGCGCCGCCGGTCTCCCGCTGCGCGATCCGAGTTAACCCCTTGGCCCGCCGCCGATTCCGGTGAGCAGGCGGCGGCCGGCCGCGACGCAGGGGCGCAGGCGTTCGGCGGGGCTGACGCCGGCCAGCGCCAGTGACCGCCGCGGCACCTCGATTTCGATCACGACGTCGGAGGGGAGCGCGGCCAGGATGTCGCGCAGCGGCAGTTCGCCCTCGCCGGGAATCATGCGCTCGAACATGGCTTCGCGCATATAGTTGTCGCCACGCGGCCGCAGCGTCGTGTCGCAGAGTTGGGCGTAGCCGATGTGCCCGGCGTCGATCGCCGCGACATCGGCGGCGCCGGATCCGGATCGCACCAGGTGCATGGTGTCGATCAACAAACTGAACTCGGGGCGCGCGACGTGTCGCACGGCGGCCAGCGCGGTGGGCACGTCGCCGACGGTCAGGCCCGGCACCGGCTCCACGACGGCCCGGATGCCGCGCTGGGCGGCGAGATCGGTCAGGATGGCGAACTGGTCGAAGGTGCGGCCGCGATCGGGGTCGAGGCTGACGACGTTGATCCGGGGCACGTCGAGTGCGGCCAACGCATCGAGATCGTCGGCGAACGCGTGCGCCTCGGCGTCGGGCGTGATCAGGAACCCGTCGCCGAGCGAGATCGCCACGCCGCGGTCGCCCATGGCGGCGCGCACGTCGCGCCGCAGCTTCGGATCCTTTAGCGAGAACGGCGGATAGTCGAGCGCAATTAGCGGCGCGCCCCGCACGACGGCCGACATGTACCCGCAGCCGAGATCCGCGGTGAGGTTGACGAATTCGACTGGCGGAAGGCCGAATCCGTTCAGGAAGCCGATGCCGAGCCGGTCCATGTTATGCGGGACGACCCGCCAATTGGGCCAGCTGGTCGGCGGCCTGGGGCGTTTGGGTGGTCAGCGCGATCTTGCCGGAGGTGACCGGTTCCACGATCGTCGGCGCCTCCAGGACGAGATCGTCGCGCACGAACGCCACGTGATCGTGCAGGTGCGCGGCGGTGAATTCCGCCCACGCCGCCGCGGACGGCGGATCCAGGGTCAGGCTCACCTCGTAGAACCCCGACGTCAACGACGTGGGCGGGTCCACGTGCGTCAGCCCGAGCCGCATCGACTCGGGCCCGAGCGTGTAGACGGTGGTCCGCACGAGGTCGCAGGTAACCAGGGAGTTCCCCGGCGCGGCAGGCGCACCCGGATTCGTGGCGGGGCACTTGTCGGGCGCGGTCGGCTGCGACTTCTGCACCGGCCGAATCGGCAACGGCTGGATGGTGACCGCGGGCGCCGGCGGTGGTGTCGTCGTCGGAGCGGCGCTGACGGTTGGCTTGCTGGTGGTGGACGCGGGCGCATGCCGCGCCGAGTGACAACCACACGCCAGCGCGCCGATCAGCAGGATGCTCGCGAGCGTGCGGATGCCCATCGCATCATTCCAGCACAGTTTTCCCGCCCTTTACCGACACTACGAATATAGAGTAGGGTGCGGTCCAACGGATCTGTGATGGACAAACGACGAAAGCCCAACCCCACCGAACGCCGCCGCGACCTCTGCGATGCGGCGATCCAACTGCTGGCCCGCGACGGGGCAAAGGGGTTGAGCCATTTGAAAGTCGACCGGCAGGCCGAGGTGCCGGACGGCACGACCTCCTTCTACTTCCGGACCCGCGCGGCGCTGCTGCGCGCCGTCGCCGAGCGGCTGGCCGAGCTGGATCTTGCGAGCCTGCAGTCCATTGCGGACGGGGCGGACGCGCGTCCGGTGCATCGCCCGTCGCCGTCGCGGCTGTCGCAGGTGGTGATCCAGGCCGGCAGCGAGCCGCAGCTGTCGCGGACGAAGGCCAGGTACGAGCTGACCATGCAGGCCACGCGCGACCCGGCGCTGGCCGCGATCCTGCAGCAGGCCACCGACGGGTTCACCAAGCTGCACCGCGAGATCCTGGTGCAGCTCATGCCGCGCGGCGCCGACCTGGACCCCGGCGTGGTGGAGGACCTGAGCAACATCACGCTCACCTTCATCAACGGGCTGCTGCTGCGCTTCGCGCACGGCGACCGGATCATCGACAGCCCCGAGCAACTCGACGCGATCCTGACGGCCATCGCCACCGGGGTCCTGAAGACGTCGGGCCGGGGCCGGCTGACGGATGCGGGCGGATCCCGTTGAGCGCGCCCGTGGGGTTCGCCGTCGCGGGGCCTTGCCAGGGCACCCGCCGTATGGTTCTCTACGAGAATAGAGTCGGCGAAATGGCGGCGGTAGGAGGGATTTCGTGACGGCGAGCACCGACAGCGACGTTCATTTCGACCCCTATGACGTCGACCTGATCGCCGACCCGTACCCGATGTTCGCCCGCCTGCGGGACGAGGCGCCGCTTTACTACAACGCCGAATACGACTTCTTCGCGCTGAGCCGCTACGCCGACGTCACCAAGGCGCTCGTCGATCACACCACGTTCAGCTCCGCGCGCGGCGCGATCCTCGAACTGATCAAGGCCAACCTCGAAATCCCGTCGGGCATGCTGATCTTCGAGGACCCGCCGATTCACGACGTGCACCGCAAGCTGTTGTCCCGCATGTTCACTCCGCGCCGGATCGGGGCGCTCGAGCCGATGATCCGCGAATTCTGCGCCCAGGCCCTGGATCCGCTGGTGGGATCGGGCCGATTCGACTTCGTCGCCGATCTGGGCGCGCAGATGCCGATGAAGGTCATCAGCTCGCTGCTGGGCATTCCCGAAGACGATCAGGAGTACATCCGCGACCGCGGCAACGCCCAATTGCGCACCGAGGCCGGCAAGCCGATGCGGGCCGCCGAGCAGGGCCTGTCGGTCGGTGAGCAGTTCGAGGCCTACATCGAGTGGCGCGCCGAGCATCCGTCCGACGACATCATGACCGATCTGCTCAACGTCGAGTTCGTCGACGAAAAGGGCATCACGCGGCGGCTGACCCGCGAGGAGATCCTCGTCTACCTCAACGTGGTCGCCGGCGCGGGCAACGAGACCACCACGCGCCTGATCGGTTGGGCGGGAAAGATTCTCGCGGAGCATCCCGATCAGCGCCGCAGCCTCGCCGAGAATCCGCAGCTCATCCCGCAGGCCATCGAGGAGCTGCTGCGCTACGAGCCCCCCGCGCCGCACGTATCGCGGTACGTGACCCGCGACGTCAGTTTCTACGACCGCACGGTGCCCGAGGGCAGCGTCATGATCACGCTCCTCGGGGCGGCGTGCCGCGACGAGCGCCAGTTCGGCGCCGACGCAGGCACATTCAACGTCCATCGCGGCGCCCGCCCACACCTCGCCTTCAGCGTGGGCACCCACTTTTGCCTGGGTTCGGCGCTGGCCCGCCTGGAAGGCCGCATCGCCCTGGAGGAGATTTTGAAACGCTTCCCCGACTGGGAGGTCGATTTGACCAAGGCCCGGCTCAGCCCGACGTCGACGGTGCGCGGCTGGGAGTCCATGCCGGCGCTGGTGGCATCATGACCGGCCGCGTCGCGGGCAAGGTCGCGCTCATCAGCGGCGCCGCCCGCGGTCAGGGCCGCAGCCACGCGGTGCGCCTGGCGCAGGAGGGCGCCGACATCATCGCGTTCGACATCTGCGGGCCGATCGACAACATGGCCTACCCGCATTCGACGCCGGACGATCTCGCCGAAACCGCCGACCTGGTCAAGGCCCTCGACCGCCGCATCGTGGCCGAGCAGGTCGACGTGCGCGACTACGACGGGCTCAAGGCCCTGGTGGACAGCGGGGTCGAACAACTCGGACGGCTCGACATCATCGTCGCGAACGCCGGCATCGGCACCTTCGGCAACAAGCTGCACAAGATTCCGGAGAAAACCTGGCAGGACATGATCGACGTCAACCTCTCCGGTGTGTGGCACACCGTGAAAGCCGGTGTGCCACACATCCTCGCCGGTGAACGGGGCGGCTCGATCGTGCTGACCGGCTCGGTCGGCTCGCACAAGGCGATGGCCTACACCGGCCACTACATCGCCGCCAAGCACGGTGTGCTGGGCCTGATGCGCTCGTTCGCGGTCGAGCTGGGCCAGTACAACATTCGGGTGAACTCGGTGCACCCGAGCCAGGTCAACACGCCGATGACGATGAACGAGATCACCTACAAGCTGTTCCGGCCGGACCTGGAAAACCCCGGGCCCGACGACTTCGCCCCGTTCTCGCAGATGACGCACATGATGCCGGTCCCGTGGGTGGAGGCCATCGACATCAGCAACGCCGTCCTGTTCCTCGCCTCGGACGAATCCCGTTACGTCACCGGCGTTTCACTGCCCGTCGACGCGGGCGCCTTACTCAAATAGGAGACAACTCATGCCTGAATATGATTACGAAAAGCTGAAGAAGGAAGCCGAACAGTACATCCGGTTCGAAAAGGACAAGAAGAACCGGATCGCCTACATCACCTTCGATCGTCCGCAGGCGCAGAACTCCACCACGCTGGGGATGCGGCAGAACTACGCCGACCTGATCCACAAATGCAATGTGGACGATGACGTCAAGGTCGTCGTGATCCGCGGCGAGGGCGAGGATTTCGGGAGCGGCGGCGACCTGCCCGAGCAGCGCCCGATGCTGGAGAACCCGGGCCTGCCCCTGCACCACGAGCTGGCGATCAACGACGACGACGTCAAGTACCCGCCCGGCGGCTCCTACCGCTACCTGTCCACGGTCACCGACTTCTACGCCAAGGCCAGGGCCGGAAACCGTCCGCTGCAGGAGCTTCGGAAGATCAGCATCATCGAGGCCAAAGGCTACTGCTACGGGTGGCACTTCTACCAGGCCGGCGACGCCGACCTGGTGATCGCTAGCGACGACGCGCTCTTCGGGCACCCCGCGTTCCGCTACGTGGGCTGGGGGCCGCGGCTGTGGTGGTGGGCGGAGACGATGGGGCTGCGGAAGTTCTCCGAAATGCTGTTCACCGGGCGGCCATTCAGCGCCAAGGAGATGTACGACTGCGGCTTCGTCAACAGCGTGGTGCCGCGCGACAAGCTGGAGGCCGAGACGGAGAAGTACGCGCTGGCGTGCTCGCGGTCCCGCCCGACCGACACGGTCGCGGTGCAGAAGACCTTCCTGGAGTTGTACAAGCAGCACAAGGGCGAATACTTCGGCAGCCTGCTCACCGGCATGGTCGAGGGCATGCTGCCGATGATCAAGAACGACGCTCAAGAGGTCGACCTCACCGAGGGCACCTTCGAGAAGGGCCTCAACAACGTGGTGAAGGACAACGACCTCAACTTTCCGCCGGAGTGGCGTCTGAGCCGCTCGGGGCGCAAGAAGCCCTGACCCCGGCATGTCGGCGCTGACGGGCATCCGGGTCGTCGAGCTGGCCGAGACCGTCGCGGGGGAGTACTGCGGAAAGCTGCTGGCCGACTTCGGCGCCGAGGTGATCAAGGTCGAGGCGCCGCGGTCCGGCAGCCCCACCCGCGCGCTGGCGCCGGTCCTCGCCGACGGGCCCGAGGGCAGCGCGTTGTTCGCCTACCTGAACACCAACAAGCGCTCGGTGGTGCTGGACGCCGGTCGCCTGGACCTGCTGATCGGGTCGGCCGACGCGGTCATCGAGGACCGCGTGTCGGGACGGTCGGAACAGCATCCGAGCGTGGTGTTCTGCTCGATCACCCCGTTCGGCAACGAGGCGCCCGCCGAGTTCGCGAACGCCAAGAGCAGCAACGTGTTCCACGCCAGCGGCTGGGGCTACCACACGCCCAGCCACGCCGATCCGACCAGGCCGCCGCTGCAGGGGCCGGGGCGATTCCTGGTGGACTACGAGGCCGGCCTGGACGCGGCACTGTGCGTCGTCGCGGCCCTTTTCGGGCGCCTGCACCGCGGCGCAGGCGAGCTCATCGACGTGTCCGAGCATGCCGTGCTGGTCTCCCGCGCCGATTGCATCCTGGGCCGATTCATCACCGGGGAGGTTGCCGCCGAAGGCCACCGCGGCGACTACGACCAGGCCGGCCCGGCCGCGTTCTTCGCCTGCGCCGACGGGTTCGTCTACCTGTACATGACCAGCCGCGCGCACTGGCTCGGCGTGAAAGAGCTGATGTGTCACCCGGATTGGCTGGACGCGTTCGACGACGACTGGCTGGAGTTCTCCGTCACCGCCGAAAAGGTCGCCACGTTTCGGCGGGGCTTCGCCGCGTGGGTCGAGGGCCTGCCCAAGGAAACCGCCGCCGACCGGGCGCAGCGGCTGGGGGTGCCGCTGGTCCCGGTCAACGACGCCGCGGACCTGCACCGCTCGCCGCAGTACCGGCATCGCGGCTTCTTCCAAGAGGCGACCCACCCGGTCTTGGGCACCGCGGCATACCCCACCGTGCCGTACGCGCTCAGCGCGTCGCCGGCCCGGATCGCCGCCGCCGCACCGGCTCTCGGCGAGCACTCGGCGGCGGTGCTGGCTGGCCTGGACAGCCCCCGCACGCCGCCCGCGGTCAGGGCGTCGCAACTCAAGGCGCCCAAGGATGCGCGCGGGGGTCCCCTGGAAGGGGTCCGCGTCGTCGAGCTCACCAAGGTGTGGGCCGGCCCGTACGCCGGCAAGCTGCTGGCGCAGCTGGGCGCCGAAGTGATCAAGGTCGAGACGGTGGCCGCGCCCGAGGAGATGCGTGCCTACGGTGGCACGGACATCGATCACGCCCCCTACTTCCTGAGCATCAACCCCGAGATCCTCAGCGTGGACCTGGACATCAAGTCCGACGAGGCGATGGCGCGGCTGCGTGAGCTGATCGCCCGCAGCGACATCGTCATCAACAACCTGCGGCCGGGCGCGATGGAGCGTCAGGGCCTGGGCTACGAACAGCTCAAGGCGATCAAGCGCGACATCATCTCGGTGTCGATCAAGATGTGGGGCAACGACGGCCCGCTGGGGCACCAGACCGGCTACGCGCCGTGCTTCGCCGCGCTGGCCGGGCTCGCATCGCTGGTCGGCTACCCCGGCGGGCCCCCACTCGGGACGAGCATGCGCTACGGCGATTCCACCGTCGGCGCCGCCGCCGCGTACGCCGCCGTGGTGGCGCTACTGCACCGGGAACTCACCGGCGCGGGGCAATTCGTCGACGTCTCCGCGGTCGAAACGCTGTCCTCGATGATCGGTGACTGCCTGCTGGAACAGAGCCTCACCGGAAACCGCCTCGGCCCCAACGGCAACCACCACCCCGACCTGTGCCCGCACGGGTGCTACCCGTGTAGGGACGATTCCTGGGTGGCCGTGGCCGTGGCCGACGATGCCGAATGGCGCGCGCTGTGCTCAGCGCTGGGCGCCGCGGAGCTGGCCGAGGACGCACCGTACGCCACTCCCGAAGCGCGGCGGCGTCATGTTGAGGCGCTGGACTGTGCGATCGCGCGGTACACCCGGGACCACGACGCCGAGCGGCTCGCGCACACCCTGCGGGCGGCCGGCGTGCCGGCGACCAAGAGCGCCACCGCAATCGACGTGATCGGCGATCAGCGATTGTGGGACCGAGAGTTGTACCGCTTCGTCAGCGATCACCGCGAAGGCCAGCGCCCGATCGTGGGGCCGTCGTGGCGGTTGACGCGGTCGCCGGCGCGGATCGAGCGCGGTGCACCGGATTTGGGGGAGGACAGTGAGTACGTGCTGCGGGAAATCCTGGGGGTCCGAACATGACGACGACACTCGCCGGCACGACAGCCCTGGTGACCGGGGCCAGCAGCGGCATCGGCGCGGCGACGGCGAAGGCGCTGGCCGCCGAAGGCGCCGCGGTGGCCCTGCTCGCCCGTCGCGCCGACCGGCTCGCCGATCTGAAAAGCGAGATCGAATCCGCCGGTGGCACAGCGCTTGTCGTGGCCGCCGACGTCACCGAGGCCGAGGACGTCTCGGCGGCCGTGGCGCGAACGGTCGCCGAGTTGGGGCGCCTCGACACGGTGGTGAACAACGCCGGCCTCATGCAGTCCGGGCCCGCGGCAGAGGCGCGCCTGCAGGACTGGGATCAGATGGTCGCGGTGAACGTGCAGGGGGTCCTCTACGTCACCCGCGCGGCGCTGCCGCACCTGATCGACGCGGCCGCTGGCTCACCGCGCGGCGTCGCCGACCTGGTCACCGTCAGCTCCACGGCCGGCTGGGTGGCCCGGCCCAACACCGCGGTCTACTCGCTGACCAAGTTCGGGGTTAACGCGTTCAGCGAGGGCATCCGTCAGGAGGTGCTCGGGAAGCGGGTGCGCGTCGGGGTCGTCGGTCCGGGGACCGTCGACACGGAGATCTTCAGCCACCTGCCCGCCGCGTCGCAGGAGGCATTCGAGCGCCAGACCGCCGGCATGGTCAAGCTGCGTCCGGAAGACATCGCCGACGCGGTGCTGTACATGGTGACGCGCGACCGGAGGGTCGCGGTCAACCACATGTTAGTGCGCGCGGCCGAGCAGACGTGGTGACCGGCGACCAGTTCGGCCTCGCGATTCCGCCCGACCCCGCGGCCTTATGCAGAAGAGGGGCGCCATTTCTCACCGAGGCGTTTCGGGCATCCGGCACGCTCGCGGACGGCAACGCCGTCAGGGGCATCACCGAGATCCGCGAGTTCGCCGGGGGCAGCACCGGACGCAAGGTCGTGCTGTCGGTGGAGTACGAGCGACACGAGCCCGGCCTGCACAACGACCTGTTCGTCAAGTTCTCGCGCGATTTGGACGATCCGGTGCGCGACCGCGGCAAGACCCAGATGGAGTCCGAGGTCCGGTTCGCCACGCTGTCGCGGGTCCCCGGCTTTCCGATCGCCGTGCCCTCGGTGTTGTTCGCCGACTACGAGCGCCGGAGCGGGACGGGAATTCTGATCACCGAGCGAATCCCCTTCGGCAACAACGGTATCGAACGCCAATACCACAAGTGCCTCGACTACGACATGCCCGATCCCGTCGGCCACTACCGCGCACTGTTGACCGCGCTGGCCCGGCTCGCGGGCCGCTACGGGCGCCTTCCCGCGCACTTTCCGCTGGACCTGGCGGCGGCGACGGTGGGCGAGCGGGCGACGGTGAGCGCCGCCAAACTGGAGCGCCGCGTGGCCCAGCTCGCCGCGTTGGTCGAAGCCCACCCCGGCCTGGTGCCGCACGGCGTCGGCTCACGCGAGTTCCTGGCGCGCTTGCGCGAAGACGTGCCGCGGGTCGCCTTGGCCGAACCGGCGATCATCCGCGGGCTCGCCGCCGACTCCGACTATGTCGCGCTGTGCCATTGGAACGCCAACATCGACAACGCCTGGTTTTGGCGCGAGGGCGACGGCGATCTGCGCTGCGGCCTGCTGGACTGGGGATGCGTCGGCCAGATGAACATGGGCATGGCCATCTGGGGGGCGATGTCGGGCGCCGAAACCTCGATGTGGGATCGGCATCTCGACGACTTGCTGGATGTGTTCGTCGCCGAGGTGCGGCGCTGCGGCGGCCCGCGCCTGGATCCCGACAGGTTGCGCCGGCACACGCTGCTGTACGCCGCGGCGATGGGCGTCGCCTGGCTGCTGGACGTGCCGGCGTTGCTGCACAAGCGATTCGGCACCGCCGCCCCCGCCAGCCGCACGGATCCGCGCATCCGCGACGACGAGAGCGTGCGCGCTCCGCTGCAGATGTTGTCGAACTTGTTGAACCTGTGGCGGCGTCATCGGGTCGGCGATCTGCTCGACGAGGCGCTCGGCGAACGGGACTCGGGGCCCGGATCGATCCGATGGAACCGGACGACGGGTTTCTGCGTCTAACGGAGGCGGGTCCAGGGGCCCGCGAAATTTCTTGTGTCACTTTGGTTTCTGTGGTCACATTTCGGGGTTTCTTGTCGGTGGTGGTTCGTAGTGTCGGGGTATGGGTTGCAGCAGTCGCGAGGAGATCGTCGAAGCGTTCGGCGCGCTCGATGCTGGCCTGGACCGGTTGGGCGGGTTGTCGTTTGACGTGTTGACCACTCCGGAGCGGTTGCGGGTGTTGGAGCGCCTGGAGCGCGCCGCGCGCCGGCTGCGCTCCCCCCAGCACACGCTGATCAACGAGCTCGATGCCCAGGCCGGCCCCGCCGAGCTGGGCGGCAGCCTGCGCACCGCGCTGGCCGACCGGTTGCGGATCACACCGGGCGAGGCGTCGCGGCGCATCGGAGAGGCCGAGGACCTCGGCGCGCGCCGCGCCCTGACCGGACAGCCATTGGCGCCGCGGCTGGACGCGACGGCGGCGGCGCAGCGCGACGGGCTCATCGGCGACGGGCACATCAAGGTCATCCGCGACTTTTTCGCCCACCTGCCCGAGCAGGTCGACGCCGCCACCCGGGCCGCCGCCGACCACGACCTGGCAACCAAAGCCACCCAGTACCGCCCCGACGAGGTCGCCAAGTATGCGAGACGGATCCTGGATTGGCTGCACCCCGACGGCGACCTCAGCGACCGCGAGCGCGCCCGCCGGCGCGGCATCGTCTTCGGCAAGCAGGAATTCGACGGCATGTCACGCATCAGCGGGCTGGTCACCCCGGAGTTGCGCGCGGCCATCGAGGCGCTGTTGGCCAAGCTGGCCGCCCCCGGCGCCTGCAACCCCGAGGACGAAAAGCCGGTGGTCGACGATCCTCCGGATGAGGCCGCGGTGCGCCGCGATCACCGTTCGACAGCTCAGCGCAACCACGACGCGTTCGTGGCCGCGCTGCGCGCCCTGTTCGCCTCCGGCAAGCTGGGCAGCCACAACGGGCTACCGGTGGGGATCGTGGCCATCGCCTCGCTGCGCGAGCTCGAGGCCGCCGCCGGCAAGGCGCTGACCGCCGGCGGGAGCCTGCTGCCGATGGCCGACGTGATCCGCATGGCCGCCCATGCCCATCACTACCTGGCGATTTTCCACGACGGCAAACCGCTGGCGCTGTATCACACCCAACGCGTGGCCTCTCCGGCGCAGCGAATCGTGTTGTACGCCAGGGACCGTGGGTGCACCAAGCCGGGCTGTACCGCCCCGGCGTATCACAGCCAGGTCCACCACGTAAACGGCTGGCAAGCCACCCGGCGCACCCACATCGACGAACTCACCCTAGCCTGCGGCCCCGACAACCGACTCGCCGAGGAAGGCTGGACTACGCGCATCAACGCCCAAGGCCAAACCGAATGGATCCCACCCGCACACCTGGATCACGGGCAGCCCAGAACCAACGCCTATCACCACCCCGAACGCTTCACCGAGGACGACGAAGACGACCCCTAGTCGTGCCAGGACGGGCCGGCCGTCAGCACATCGGCTCCGTCGTCGGTGATGTGGACCGTGTCGCGGCGGAACACCGCCCCGACGCCCTCCTGCCACACGTAGCCGGTAAGCGCCAGCATCATTCCGGCGTCCAGGTGGTCGGCGGTGGACGCGAGCGCCTCCGTCACGACCGGCGGATCGAAACCCAGCCCCAGGCCGTGCGCGACCGGCATCGGCGGCAGCGGCTCACCGACCGCCTCGTAGGCGGCCAGCACAGCGCGCGTCGGCGCACCTGGGCGGCAGGCGCCAAGCATGCTGTCGTACAACGCATCCGAACGCGCGAACAGCGGATGGGTCGAACCGTCGAAGTCGCGGCCCGCAACCCAGGTCCGGCCCACCTCGCCGACGTAGCCGTCGGCCAGCGCCCCGGCGGCCAGCGCGACGAGATCGCCCGGCTGCACCGGTCGATTGGCGCGCCGCCACGGGTGTTCCCGCGACGTCACCCAGGCCACGTCCTGGGTGGCCGGGGTACTGACCCCGCCGGCCGCCATGGCCTCCAGCGCGGCCCCGGTCAGCGTCCGCTCGGCGACGCCCGGCCGCAGCTCGGCGACGGCGGCGGCCAATCCACGTTCGGCCACGCGAAGCGACGGACCCATCGCCGCGATTTCGTCGGGCGTCTTGATGCGTCGCGCCGCCGCCATGGCGGGCTCGCCGTCGACGAGCTCCGCGTTGGGGAAGGCCTCGGGCAGCAGAGCCGCGAAAGTCGGTGTGATGGCGTCGGTTCCGACCCGTCGTGCGGTCGCCGCGCCGTCGACGTTCTTCAACACCTCGATCAGGGTCATGGGATTCCAGGCCAGCCCGTAGAGCCGGCCGCGCCCGATTTCCTCCGGCACCCCCTCGTCGTCGGTGCTGTTGAGATAGATCTCCCCGGAGGCCCGCACCACGACGCAGACCGGGCCGAACGGCCGTGTCCCGGCGATCCACAGCTGTGGTGCGCCGGTGACATAACGGACGTTGGCCTGGCGGCCCAGCACCAGGATGTCGAGGTCGTGCGCGTCCATCTGGGCCAGCGCCCGTTCCCGACGCCCCGCCCGCAACCCCAGGGGATCGGGCGCAACCTCAGTCGCCATAGGGGGCATACGGGTAGTCGGTGATCGGCGTGTAGCCGTCGTCGGTGATCACCACGATCTCCTCACTGCGGTAGCCGCCCGTGCCGTCCTCCCACACGACCGGTTCGAGCACGAGCACCATGCCCGGCGGGAAGACGAAGTTGTCGTCGAATTCCTCGCCGAGATCCGTTCCGATCATTGGGGATTCGGCGGGATAGGTGCCGATCCCGTGACCCAGATAGAAGTGCGGCAGCCACGGCTTGCGGCCGCCGTTGGCGGCGATCGCCGCCCGCGCGAGGTCCCCGGACGTGACACCGGCCTTGGTCACGGCGAGCACCTCGTCGAGGATCGCCCGCCACCGCCGGAACTGGTCCCGCTGCCGCGGCGAGGGTTCGGCACCGACCAGCCAGGTGCGCCCGAAGTCCGAGCAGTATCCGGCGTAGCTGATGCTGATGTCGGTCCACAGCACGTCGCCGGCCTCGAGTTCGCGGGCCGTGGGAAGCAGGGGCAGCGCGAGGTCGCCGTGGGTGGTCCACACGCCGGCCTCCCGGGACTGGGGCATCACCTGCCAGATGGCCTCGAGCATGTTGGTGGTGGCGCCCAGCTCAAATGCGCGCCGCACCAGCTGCGCCGACAGGTCGATCTGCCGCACCCCCGGCGCCAGCGCCGCCTGCACGTCGGCCACCGCCCGCTCGGTGATGCGGGTGGCCCGGCGCAGGCAGGAAAGCTCGTCGCGCGTCTTGACCAGCTGCGCGGCACCCACCACGATCGCCGCGTCCGATGGCGGCCCCGACGGGAACAGCGTGGCCGCCGAGCGCCGCATCGCACCGGTGAGCTCGTCGACGGCCACGGACGCGCCCCGGGGGATCAATTCGGACAGCGCGTGCGCGAAATCCGCTACGCCCTGGTCGAATTCGAGATACACGGGTCCGTGCAGATGGTCGGCGGGTACGGGCGGATCGGGCGGCTCCAGGAAGGAACCGGCGCGATGCGGCAGGAACAGATGCGGATGCTCGTCGTCGGCCAGGACGACGGCCACGGGGCGCTCCACGTGCGAAAGGCCCGCGTCGAGCAGCGGCCAGCTGGCCCCCGTCGCATACCCGACGTAGCCGTTCATCAGCAGGACGAGCGCGTCGACGCCGTGCTCGGCCATCGCCGCGCGCAGCCGCGCGCCGATCTCGGCCCGCATCCGCGCAAAGTCCGGCTCGTCGGGAATGTCGAAACCCGAGCCGCGGGCGGTGAGCGAATTAGTCAAGACCCAGAAACCTTTTGATATTGCCCCCGACGACACGGACGGCGTCCTCGGGGCCGACGGCGTCGACCACCGCGGCCAGCGACCTCTCCGAGTAGCCGAAAGTGCTCTCGTTGTGCGGGTAGTCGGACGACCACATCACCTTGTCGATCCCGATCTCGCCGATCTGGTTGAGCCCCAGGCCGTCGACCATGAACGAGGCGCACATGTGGGTGTCCCAGTAGTAGCGGATGTCGTGTTCGGGGTGCCGTTTGAGCATGTGCCGATACGACGCGAGCACGTGCTCGGCATCCTGCAGAGTCGTTGGGACCCAGGCGATTCCACCCTCGAACCAGCCGACGCGCAGGGCGGGATGACGGTCGAGGATGCCGCCGAAGACATACTTGGAGAACATCTCCCGGAACGAGTCGATGTTGACCATCATGGCCACCGCCACGCTGTTGACCTCGCTGGGGCACTTGGGCTGGCTTTCGCCGATGTGATGGGTGACCGGCAGGCCGGCCTCCTCGATCTCGTCCCACACGGCGCTCATCGCCGTGCTGGAGAAGTCGATGACGTGGCCGTTGTCGTCGTTGCCGGGGTTGAGCGGCATCAGAAACGTCTTGAGCCCCAACGCTTTGAGCTCCGCCAGCGTGCGCCGGGCCCCGCGCGGGTCCCACCAGTTGATCAGGCCGACCCCGTAGCAGCGGCCGTTGGATCGCTCCTGGACGCCGGCGATGTGCTCGTTGTAGATCCGCAGAATCCGCTCGCGCAGGTCCTTGTCGGGATAGTGGAACAACGCCAGCACCGCGTTGGGGAACACCAACTCCTTGTCCACCCCGTCCTCGGCGAGTTCGCGGATCCGCGCGTCGACGTTGTTGGTGGCCGCGCCGGCCAGATCGTCGTATTGCATGAGCACCGCGCTGAAGTCGCCGACCACCATGGATTGCCCGGGGCGGCCGAGCAGGTAGGCGCCGTCCTCGTACCAGATTCGCGGCGCGTGCTCCTTCAGGTCGTCGGGAAAGTTCTCGTAGAAGATGTCGTCGGCCACCGAAATGTGGTTGTCGGCGGAGAAGACCTCGGTGCCGGCGGGCAGCCCGGTCACCGATTGCGCGGCGTGGCCGCGGCGGTGCTTGGGCGCGCCGATCACGCCCTCGGGATACACGGTTTGACGTGACATCATCGTCCCTCCCTTCCGCTCAGTATGCCGAGCTGCTCGAGGCCGTCGAGGTACTTCTCGATCAGCTCCTTCGACAGGTGGGGAATCGCGCGGCCCGCCCCGTCCACCGCCGACCGGAAGCGCTCGCCGGGAACGGGGGAGCCGGGGACGGCGGGCATGGGCTCGCGGTACACGTCGAGCACGGCCAGCACCGACTGCGCGCGCCGGGTTTCCGGCAGCGCCCGCATCGCCGTCTCGAAGCGGGCCAGCCAGGTCTGGTAATCGTCAATCCGCTCAACGGGATACCCCGCGGCGACGATCCAGTCGACGAACGTGTCCAGCGAGATGCCGTCGTCGTGCGGGTTGGTGGTGTTGAACGTGACGAAATCGCTTCCGCGCCGCGGGCCGATCGTGGCGATCGCATCGGCCAGGAAATCCACGGGGAGGCCCTCGTAGTGCGGGCGCGCGCCCCCGCCACGGTAGAACGACCGCGGCGCCACACCGGTGGCGACCAGGCTGAACAGCAGCCGGGTGAAGATGTCGGGCACGTTGAGCTGCCCCGCATACCGGGTGTCGGCCAGGATCATGCCCGGCCGGAACACCGCGACGGGCAGGCCGCACAGGTCATGCGCCTCGCGCATCAGCACCTCGCCCGCCCACTTGCTGATCGCGTAGCCGTTGGCGTAGGCGTCGCCGACGGTGCAGGCGGGCACCGCGCGCCGGATGTCGGTGTCTTCGTCGACGAGGTAGTCCGCGGCGGCGGTGACGCCGAGCGTGGAAATGTAGTGAATCGGCTTGAGCCGGGCGGTGATCGCGAGCCGGATCGCCTCGGCGGAACCCACGACGTTGGGGCCGAACAACTGGTGGTAGGGCAGCAGGTGGTTGACGTGAGCCGCCGGATGCACGATGAGGTCGACGGTCGCGGCCAGGCGCTCGAACGTGGCCTGATCCAGCCCGAGGTTCGGCTCGCCGATGTCGCCGGCCAGCACCTCGAGGTGCCCGTCGGCGAGTCGCCGGAATTCCGCGAGCAGATCGGGGTTGGTCCCCAGCCCGGCCTCGATCCGCTCCCGCGCCCGCGCGTGGTCGGCGCCGCGCGTGACGCAGACGAGTGTGCCGCCCGCAGCGGCCAATTCCCGTAACCATGTCATGGCGAGGGAGCGGCCGAGGAAGCCCGTCGCGCCGGTGAGCAGCACCGTGCGGACGTCACCGGCGCACCCGGGCAGCGACGCCGCGGTCTTCAGGGTGGCAGCGTCGATGAACTTGTCCAGGGTCAGCTCCGCGGCGCGCACCGTGCCGCTCTCGCGCATTCCCGCGTGTACCGACGCGCATGCCGGCCGCTGGGCGCCGTCGGAGTTGCGATGGCGTTCGATGTGATTGGCCACAGCGAGCAGGTCGCCGGCCGGATCCACGACCACGCCCACCGGAACCTCGATGCCGTAGATGTCGGCGAGCAGCGTCGAAAAGGTCAGCGCCGAAAGCGAATCGCCACCCAGATCGATGAACCGCGATTCGGGGGAGACGTCGGCGGCCGCCACGCCGAGCGTGGCCTGCACCGCCCTGCCGACGGTCGCCAGTACCGGCTGGTCCGCGCCGCCGGCGCGCAGCGCGCGCAGCCGGCCGAGCTGATCGTCGGCCATCCGCGCGTACAGCTGCTCGAGGCGGTCCCCGTAGCGGGCTTTGAGCTTGGGCCGCAAGAACTTTCCGACACCCGACAGCAGGCCGTTGGCCAGGCTGAACGGCTCGGTCTCGATCAGGAAGTCGCGGGGGATCTCGTAGCCGTTGAGCTGGTTGTCGCGCGCGATCTGGCGCAGCGACGCCGCGATCGCCGCCGGGTCCGCCGGGTCGTCGGTGGGCACGATCACGGCGAGCAGGAAGGAACGTTCGCTGTTGCCGTAAACATAGATCTGGTGGATCAGCGGGCTCGTGGCGTACAGCGCCTCGAGCCGCGACACCGCGACGAATTCGCCCTGCGCCAGCTTGATCACGTTGTTGCGCCGATCGACGTAGCGCAAGCGGTCCGGGCCGAGCTCGGCCATGATGTCGCCGGTCTTGTAGTAGCCGTCCTCGTCGAACATCGTGGCCGTCAGGTCCGGACGGTTGTAGTAGCCGGCCATGAAGCGGGACGTTTTGACCGCCAATTCGCCTCGGGGATAGGGCTTGTCGGTGTTGAAGTAGCCGAACTCGGGGACGTCGAGCAGCTTGTAGTCGATCACCGGCGGCCGCAGCACGTGCTCGTCGGCCACGACCATGCCGCCGGCGATCTCGGTGGACGAATAGCCGATCAGCAGGTGCTGGTCGAGGACCGCCTCCATGAACGTCTTGATCTCGGGTGACAGCGCCGCCGAGCCGCAGCCCACGGCCAGCACGCGGCCGCCCAGGATCTGCTCGCGGATGGCGGTGGTGAGTTCCTCGGCGGCCTCGCCGGGGTCGCCGGCGGACGGGGTGCGGCGGTCCAGCTCGCGCTGGTAGTGGTGGTAGAACATCTCGCAGACGCGCGGCACCAGGCTCATCGACGTGGGCCGCACCATGGCCAGGTCGTCGAACAGCGTCGAAAGGTCGCTCTTGGCGGCGAAATAGCTGACGCCGCCGTTGGCCAGCGTCAGGATGACGTAGCCATAGCCGATCAGGTGGCTCATCGGCATGTAGCTCAGCGTGATGACGGGCTGGTCCGACTGGGCGAGCCAGGTGCCGATGCACAGGCTCTCGGTGAACATCGCGCCCTTGGGGGTTCCGGTGCTGCCGGAGGTGTAGAACACCCACGCCAGTGGGTCTTCGCCGGCCGGGGCGACATGCAGCGGCGCGGGCTCCAATGACTTCCCCCGCGCCACAACGTCGTCGAACGTCTCGACGTCCAGGCCGCCGCCCGCCACGGCCAGCCGGGCGCGCGCGGCCTCGTAGGTGGCGTGCTGGTCGTGGTCGCGGGGCTCGTAGTCGAACACGATGAGGCGGTGCGGTGCGGTGCCGGCCAGGACCGCCTCGACGGCGGTGTCGAGGTTGTCGATGCCGACGGCGAGGATGCGCGGGCGGGTCTCGGCGAGGATCGGCGCGTGCTGGGTGGCCGGGGCGCTCGTCTGCAATGGCACCACCACCGCACCCAGATGGATGCAGGCGCATTCGATCGCCGTGTACTCGATGCTGGCGAACCCCAGCACGCACACGAAGTCCCCGGCGCGGACGGGATGGCGTTCGTGGTGGTGCCACTCGGCGGCGGCGGCCCGCACGCGCGCCCACAGGTCGGCGTAGGTGATGGTGTCGAAGCGCGGCAACAGATGCAGAGCCGGCTTCCCGGTGGCGGGATCGGTGAGGATTTCGCGCGCGCGCTGCCCCAGCGCGGGCCGGTCGGCGTAGCCCCGTAGGACGGTCGCCATCACCTCGGCGATCCGCAGCCCGGGCGCGCGTGCCGCCGCGGCGACCTCGTCGTCCGGGCGGGTGATGCGGAACTGCTCGTCCTCGGCGTACAACCGCTCGCGCCGGCGCGCCAATCGTTCCCATTGGTCCTGTTGTGCCCCGGGATCTTTGACATCGGTGCGACCGACAAACGCCATAGCTGGACCTCAAACCCGGTACGTGACGCGGGTGAGTTGTTCGGAAAGCTCCCACAGCCGCACCATGTCGGCCTCGCTGCGCGCCATCCTGGGAACCCCGGCGAAGGTGACTCCGCCCCCGACGGTTTCGTAGAAGCCCCGCGGTCCGTAATACGTGCCGCCGTGGGCATCCGGCGAGACCGCCGCGTACAGCGAGGGTTTGATGCCCTCGTCGACGTCGAGCCACATGAACGGCAGCAGCTTCCAGGTCAGCTTGGTGAGCCGGTTCTGCAGCGTCGGCCGGTCGCGGCCGTAGGATGCGCCGCTGAGCAGGTTCGTCTTGCTCAGGCCGGGATGGGCCGCGTTGGACATCACCCCCCAGTCGCCGAGCTGGCTGCGCCGGTCCAGCTCGATCGCGAACATCAGTTGGGCAAGCTTGGCCAGCCCGTAGGACCGCATCGGCTTGTACCCGTGCTGTGCGTTGGGATCCGTGTACTCGAGATTGCGCTGGGCCGCGGCCAGGCTGCTGACCGTCACCACCCGCGCCGAGCCGGCCGCGCGCAGCAGGGGCAGCAGGTGCCCGGTCAGCGCGAAGTGGCCCAGATGGTTTGTGCCGAACTGCAATTCGAAGCCGTCGCGGGTTTCCTGGCGCTGCGGCGGCGTCATGACGCCGGCGTTGTTGATCAGGATGTCGATCGGGCGGCCGTCGGCGTTCAACTCCTCACCCAGCGCGGCAACGCTTTTCAGCGACGACAGGTCCAGGTGCCGGATGGCCAGCTTGGCCGACGGCGCGTCCCGGCGGATCTCGGCGATGGCGGCCTCGCCCTTGGTCCGGCAACGGATCGCCATGACGACGTCGGCGCCCGCGGCGGCCAGCCGCTTCGCCAGGCCGAGCCCCAGGCCGCTGTTGGCCCCGGTCACGACCGCGAACCTGCCGGACAGATCCGGTACCGCCAGCCGCAGGTCGGGTTTCACCATGTCACGGGAAGCTCGTAGACGCCGTAGGCGAGCGTGTCGTGTTTGAAGGGCAACTCGTCGAGCGCAACCGCCAACCCCAGCGTCGGAACCCGGCGCAACAGGGTGGGCAGGACGATCTGTAATTCCATGCGCGCCAACTGCTGTCCGACGCACTGGTGGCGGCCGTAGCCGAACCCGACGTGGGCGCCGTCGTCGCGCAGCAGGTCCAGCCGGTCCGGGTCGGGGAACCGGCGCGGATCCCAGTTCGCCGGGGCGACGTCGAGGATGATGCCTTCCCCGGCGCGGATCGTCTCGCCGCCGACCTCGATGTCCTCGACCGCGATTCGCCGCTGTCCGGTCTGGATGATGCTCAGATACCGCATCAGCTCCTCGACCGCGGTGGCGATCACCTTGGGATCGTCGGCGTCGCGCAGCAGCGCCCGCTGGTCGGGATGCTCGAGCAGCGCCGCGATGCTCAGGCTGATCATGTTGGCGGTGGTCTCGTGACCGGCGATCAGCACGCCGAGGGCCAGCTGCGTGGCCTCGCGCACGCTCAGCTCCTCGGCGTTGACCCGCTCGGCCAGGTCGGACACCAAATCCTCTGAGGGGCTTTCCATCCGGGCCCGGACCAGCTTCGCGATGTACTTCGCCAGCGACGCGGCACCCTGCGCGGTGTCTTCTTCCGTCGCGTAGCGTCCCGTGCCGCGCTGGGCCTGTTCCTGGAAGAAGTCCGCGTCCTCGTAAGGCACCCCCAACAACTCGCTGATGACCAGCGAGGGGACCGGCAGCGCCACGGTGCTGACGACGTCGCCGGGGTTGGGGCCGGCCAGCAGGGCGTCGATGCGATCGTCGACGATCTTGCGCACCGCCGGGCGCAGCCCCTCGACGCGCTTGAACGTGAACGGTTTTGACAGCATCCGGCGGAAACGGGTGTGCTCCTCGGCATCCGAGGTGAACACCGAGCGCGGCCGCTTGTGCACCGTCGCCAGCATTCCCTCGTTCCAGTGCGGGTAGCCCGGGAGCCGGTCGTCGACGCTGGTCCGGGAGTCGGTGAACAGCGACCGGATCGCGTCGTAGCCGTGGATCAGCCACGGCGTGCTGCCGTCCCAGATCCGCACCCGGCTCAGCTGCCGGTTCGCGTTGAGCGCCAACGATTCCGGCGGGGGAGCGAACGGGCAGCCCGGCGTCCTCGCCATCGGGAACTCGGGGATGTCGGTGGTGGTCGAGACGTCGGTCATCGGGCTCCTCGGTTCTCCGATACTTAATCGTGTGCCGCGCGGACGTGCACCGGCGCGCGCCACAGCCCGACGATGGCGTCGATCAGCCCTTCGCCGGCGACGGGCCAGCTGGACCGCGACCGCGGACCGTGCTCGGCCAGCGCGCCCTCGTGCTCGGCGCAGGTGTGCATAAGTAGGTTGCGCACCATCACGATTCGCTCGACCCGCACCCGGTTGGGCAGGTCGGGAAGGCAGCGGTTGATGCCCTCGATCGTCTGGACCAGCCTCGGCGAGGTGAGCGCGTCCTTGGTGACGACGTGACGATACGTCGGGTCGGCCATCGCCTGGGCGGCAAACCGCGCGTACCAGCTGGGGGTGCCCAGCGCGGCCAAGTGGTCGGTGAGCGGGCGGACCAGCGTGCCCACCCAGTCCCGCAGCTCGGTCGAGTCGCCCACGTCGGCCAGCATCTGCGCGCGCAGCTCCTCGATGGGCTCGCGGTGCTTGCTTTCGATCGCCCGCAGCAGGTCGGTCCGCGTCCCGAAGTGATAGCAGGCGGCGGCGTTGTTACCCTGCCCGGCGGCCTCGCTGATCTGCCGGTTGGACACGGCGTACATGCCGCGCTCGGCGAACAGCACCTCGGCGGCCGACAGCAGCGCCTCCCGGGTGCCCGTCGCCCTGTCGGAGCGGGCCATGCGCTCGGCGGTCACCGCCTCAGTGAACACCGCGCGCGAAATTAAATCAAGCAGTTTATTTAGGGGCGTGGCGCCGCGAAAACGGTCTCGGCCAGCATGCGCCGGCACCAGCCGCGGTAGGCGTCCGCGCTCCACCCGTCGCGGTTGGTCATCCGCAGGTAGGTCTCGACACTGCACAGCACCGCGCAGGTCTCGACAAGTTCCTCGAACGAGACGTCGTCGCGCAGCCAGCCGCGGTCGCGATGCACCTCGAGGACGCGACGGGCCTGCGCGTTGATCCCGGCGATGAAATCGTCCAAGTACCTATCGAGCTCGGGGTCGGAGGCGGCGCCGCCGAACAGCGCGGGCGCCAATCGCGCCGTCCGCCGGTGCACGTCCGTCACGGCCGCGACGATGAAGTCGAGCGCCGCGGCGGGGTCGTCGATGGCGATCATCTCGCGGCCGACCTTGAGGTTGAGGATGTTCTCCTCGCCGCTCACGCCCACCCCCGCGTACTCGATGGCGGCGATCAACAGGGCCGCCTTGGAGCCTTGACCCTGGACCGTCTCGGCCGAAACCCCCGCCGCGGCAGCGATTTTCGGCATCGTGGTGCGCGCATAGCCCTCGACGGCGAACACTTCGGCCGCGGCGGCGATCACCCGCGCCCGCGTCTGCTCCGCCTGCTGCCGGCGCAGTTCGGATCGGTAAGTGCGCTTCGACGCTATTGACTCCGGTGGCACAGTAATGAATACTACCATCACCCAGCTAATTGGGGGCCCGGAGGTGCGCAATGCCGTCCATCATCGTCGCGAGCATTCCTGCGCATGGGCACGTCACGCCGTTGCTCGCCATCGCGGAGAACTTCGTCAAGCGCGGCGACGACGTGCGTTTCATCACCGGAGCGGCGTTCGCCGACAGGGTCACGGCCACCGGGGCGACCTTCCTGCCGGTAGCCGCCAAAGCGGACTTCGATCAGAGCATCCTCGCGACTTTTCCCGAGCGAGCGAAGTTGAAGGGCGTCAAGGCGATCGCGTTCGACGTCGAACACGTCCTCGCGCGGCCGGCCAAGGCGCAGTACGAGACGCTCATGGCCGCGCTCGCGGCACAGCCCGCCGACGCCGTGCTGGCCGAACCCCTGTTCTTCGGCGCCGCGTTCCTGCTGGCGCACCGGCGGCCGGCACGCCCCGCGGTCGTCCAGTGCTCGGTGGTCCCGCTGCCCGTCGACAGCCGCGACACCGCGCCTGTCGGCATGGGGCTGCGGCCGTCGCGCGTGCTCAACCGCCAGCGCAACGCCGTCCTGGCCGCGCTGAGCCGCCGGATGTTGCGGCGTGCAAACCGGCTCATCGACGAGCTACATCGCGAGGTCCACGGCAAGGACATGCCCGGCACCATGCCCGACTGGGGCCGCCGGGCCGACGCGCTCGTGCAGTTCAGCGTGCCCGCGTTCGAGTACGCGCGCTCCGACGCGCCCGCGAACCTGCGTTACGTCGGGCCTTGCCTGCCGGCGACGGGTTCGCAGGCTCCGCTGCCGCAGTGGTGGGGTGACCTCGACGGGACCCGGCCCGTCGTCCACGTCACGCAGGGCACGGTGGCCAACACGGACTACGAGCAGCTGATCGCGCCGACGCTGCGCGCGCTGGCCGACGAGGACGTCCTCGTCGTGGTCGCGACGGGCGGCCGGCCGCTGGACACCCTGCCACCGTTGCCGCCGAACGCCCGTGCGGGTGTCTTCCTGCCGTACGACGAATTGCTGCCCCGCACTGCGGTTTACGTGACGAATGGCGGCTACGGCGGCGTCCAGTGCGCGTTGCGCTACGGGGTGCCGATCGTGGCCACCGGCGGCAAGGAGGACAAGCCGGAGGTCGGGGCGCGTGTCGCGTGGTCGGGCGTCGGCCGGCGCATCAGGACCGAACGACCGACGCCGCGTACGCTGCGCCGCGACATTCTCGCCGTGCTGGCCGAGCCGCGCTATCGCGAGGCCGCCCGCCTCGTTGCGGCCGACATGGCCGCGGCGCCCGGCTTCGCCGGACTGGCCGGCATCGTGGACTCAGCCTGCCGCGGCGAGCTGGTCGGTGATGTGAGCCAATAGATCCCGGGCCGCCCCGGCGGGCGGGGTGCGTCCGCCCACCCAGATGGCACGCAACGGACGGCGCAGGTTCAACTCGGGCACCGCGACCGCGCGCAGCCGTCCGATCGCCAGGTCGTCGGCGACGGCCAGCCGGCTCATCACCGCGGGCCCGGCGCCGGCGACGACGGCGGCGCGCACCGCCGCGGCGGAGGACAGTTCGAGGACCGGGGGCGGCTGGTCTGTCGACTCGCCCAGCGCGTGGCGCAGCGCCGCGGTCAGCGAATCCCGCGTCCCCGATCCCGGTTCGCGGGTCACCAGCGGCGTGCGGCTCAATTCCGCCGCCGTGACCGGTCGCTGGCGCTGCGCCCAGGCGTGGTCGGCGGGCACGACCAGGACGAGTTCGTCGTGCCCGACCACCCTGCTGCGCAAACCCTTTGGCAGATAAGGGGTCTCGATGAATCCGAGCTCGGCCTTGCCGGCGCGCACGGCGGCGATCGCCCGATCGCTGTTGGTAGCGGTCATGATCACCTCGGGCGCGGCGGCGCCCGGTCGTTGCGCCGCGACCTGAAGCGACACCAGCCAGCGCGGCATGAGTTGTTCGGCGATGGTGAGGCTGGCGACCACTTTGACGCGCTTGCGCCTTTCGGATCGCAGTGAGGCTAACCCGGCGTCCACGTGGCGGGCGACGTCGAGCAATTGATCCGCCCATTCCGCGACGACGACCCCTGCGGGCGTCAGGCGCGAACCGCGGGGGGTTCGGATGACGAGCGCGACGCCGGTCTGCGCCTCGATCGACGCCAGCCGCGCCGACACGGCCTGCTGGCTCAGCCCGAATTCCCTGCTCGCGGCGCCGAGGCTGCCGGTCCGGGCGATGGCCAGGAAGACTTCGAACGCCGACAACTCGGGCAGGCGGGCGCTGAGCGGCATGACGATCCTTCCTGGCCTTCCCCGGCCCTGCACACAAGGTCACCTTGTGGGCGGGCCCGAGCGGTCGCCTGGCCACAAAGCAAACTTGTGAGCCCACAAAACTTACCCCCCTGGCCCTGGCCCGCGAAAGGAGGGACGATTCCTGACATCGCCCGGCGAATGGAAAGCGGTGACAATGAGCCTTATGACGGCGGCCACGGCAGCGTGGGACAAGCGCGACGACATGATCGTGCGCGCACTCCTGCCGTACAACGCCGAACCGCCGCCCGCGGTGCTGGCCGGCAGCGACATCACCCCGATCGGCGCGTTCTACGCCCGCAATCACGGTGCCTTCCCCGACATCACGCCGCGGCAGTGGCAGCTGCGCGTCGACGGGTTGGTCGCGCGGGCGCTCACGTTGACCTATGAGCGGCTGACCACCGAGTTCGAGCAGCACGACGTGGTGGCGACGCTGGCCTGCGCCGGCAATCGGCGCGCCGAGCTGCTGCGGGTGCGTCCCATACCGGGGAAGGAGCCGTGGGCGCACGGCGCGATCTCGACCGCGAAGTGGCGGGGCGTGCGGCTGGCGGACGTCCTCGCGGCCGCGGGAGCCGATCTCGACTCCGACCCCGACGGGTTGCACGTCGCCTTCCAGGCCTGCGACGTCGCCGAGGAAGCCCGCCCCGCCCAGCCATACGGCAGCTCGATCCCGCTGAGCAAGGCGGCCGCACCGGAAGTGCTGCTGGCGTGGCGGATGAACGACCAGCCGCTGCCGCGCGTCCACGGCGGCCCTGTCCGGGTGGTGGTGCCCGGATATATCGGCGCGCGCAGCGTCAAGTGGGTCACCGGCGTCACCGTGCAATCCGGCCCGTCGGCCAATTACTTCCAGTCGCAGGACTACCGAATCCTGCCCGCGGACGCCGACGTCGACGCCGCCGCGGCGGGCGAGGGGATTTCGCTGTCGTCGTTGGCGCTCAACTGCGACATCCTCGATCCCACCGACGGCGACCGGGTGCCGAGCGGACCGTTGACGATCCGCGGCTACGGGCTGGCCGGCGACGGCCGCAGCATCGAGCGGGTCGACGTGTCCCTCGACGACGGGCTGAGCTGGCGGCAGGCCGAGCTGCACCGCGCACCCAGCCAATGGTCATGGCGCCCATGGACGTTGACCGTCGACGTCGCGCCCGGGCCGCTGCGGATCACCGCCCGCGCCTGGGACGACACCGGCACCACCCAGCCGGAATCGGCCGCGTCCCTGTGGAATCCGCGCGGGTACGGCAACAACGCATGGGCGAGCGTCGCGTTGATCGTTATATGAGGCGTTACTCGCCAAGCCCTTTCTTGACAGCCGCCAGTTGCTTCCGGGCCACATCCGTGACAAAGTCCTCCGGCGGCAGCGTCTCGGCTGGCCCAACGAATTCCAGGGTGACGAGCACCCTGCCCTCGGTGAACAGCAGGATCTCGACGCCTTTGGAGCCGTCAGGCGACTTTCCGGACAGGGTCGTACCGCCGGTGCCGACGTTGAACGGAGCTGTAATCGGATTCATGACCGGGTAGCCCGCTTTGACCCTCGCGGCGTTTAGCGCATTCGTGGCGGCGGCGGGGTCGGCGAGGACCTGAACGGTGTCCCTGATTTGGTGGCTGTTGTTGTCGGTGCTAAACGTGATGGCGGCACCCGGTTGCCCGTTGGGGTCATTCGCCGGGGGGCCGCCGATGAACTGGATCGGTGCGTCAATGTCGGAAGACTGCATCAGCAGACTGGTGTAGTCAATCGGCTGTGGTATTGCTAAAGACCTAGAGATGGTCGTGGTCGGTGTGAGTGCGTCGGACACGCGTGCGCCGTCAGTGGGCGACGAGTCTTTGTTATTGCCAGTGACGACCGCGGCGATAGCCAGGCCGGCAATTGCGAGGAGGACAGCCACGCCGGCGGATATCAGCATGCCCCGGTTTGATCGGGCAGGCAGGGACGCTCGCGTTCCGGGCGGTGGGGTGGTATCTGAGCTACTGGGTATCCGATGGTCCGATGCAGCCCCTGGGCGGCTCGTGGCTGTGGCGTTGCTAGAAAGCGTCGAAGACGCTTTGCCCGTCGGGGCCTCGATAGGGGATCGCTTATAGCCTCTGAGGCTCTCTGCACCCGACGCTTCTAGCGTCTCACTCAGTTCGGTGCGCGATTCTGCATCGCCGCTAGTTCCGGATGTGCCATATGGTCGCACGTCTTCGTGCGATCGCGAGCCCGCTGGGCGGACAGCGAACGCCGCTCGCGCGGCGGCTGCTAGTTCCCTGGCGGTCTTGTATCGGTCGTTGGGGGTTTTGGCCATGCCGCAAGCGATGACCTCATCCATTGAGGCCGGTATCCCGGGTCGCAGCAATGATGGTTTGGGTGGTGGATCGAACATGTGGGCAACGGCGATCTGTTCTAACAGCTTGGCAGGAAAAGGCGGCCGGCCCGTCAGTGTTTGATGTAGGACGCAAGTCAGTGCATACGTGTCGGCGCTGGCATCAGCGACGCCGCTACGGAAGCGCTCCGGCGCCATGTAGCCCCAGGTCCCGAGGGTTGCGCCGGTACTGGTCAGGCCGGTCTCGTCGGCGCCTCGGGCGATACCGAAGTCGATAAGGTACGCAAAGTCGTTGGCGGCGACCAAAATGTTGGACGGTTTGACGTCACGGTGCACGAGTCCGACTTTGTGTGCGGCATCGAGTGCGAAGGCAACCTGCTCGATTATGTTGACGGCGCGGACAGGCTCAAGCGGACCGTTCTCAAGAAGCTTTTGAAGATCTTGACCCTCGATCAGCTTCATCGTCACGAACAGCCGGTTCTCAACCTCGCCAAAGTCGTGGATGGGCACCACATGTGGATCGTCTAGCCCTGCGGCGGCCCGCGCTTCACGGCGGAACCGCTCTTGGAAGACCCGATCACCGGCGAAATTCGGGGGGAGGACCTTGAGTGCGATCATCCGGTCGAACGTCGGGTCATATGCTCGCCAGACTTCCCCCATCCCGCCCCGCCCTAGCAGATCGACCAACCGGTAGCGGCCGAACGGAACTTCTTGCACGTTTCCTCCCGTGGCGGTGAACAGGCACACCATAGGCTCTACCGAGAGATCCTGGCCCCAAAGTGGCCAAATAAGCGAAACTCTGACTTGCGGTGCCAGAGTCGTCCACCGTCGTTCTGCAAAATTGCGAACTCGTCGTCAGGAAACGTCCTCATCAGATGCATAGATCAACCCAGATGATCATGCAGGTCTTCGATGGACTACCACTGCACAGCGCGCAACGTTCGTAATGAGATTGGTTGAGCTTCAGTCGCAGCCAAAAGTTGTTTAGCCACCGAGCACTTTCTTTATGGCGTCGAGTTGCTTTTGTCCGACGCTGGTGACGTAGTCCTCCGGCGGCAGCGTACCGGCCGGACCGTCGAATTCCAGCGTGACGAACGCCCTGCCTTCGGTGTACATCAGGATTTCGACGCCCTTGGAGCCGTCCGGCGACTTTCCGGACAGCGTCGTTCCGCCGGTGCCGACCTTGAACGGACGCGTGTCCGGAGTCTTGACCGCGTTGCCCTGGTTGCCCTTCGCGGCGTTCAGCGCGTTGGTGGCGGCGGGGGGGTCGGCGAGGACCTGAACGGTGTCCTTGATCTGGTAGCTGTTGTCGTCGGTGCTGAACGTAATGGCAGCACCAGGCTGCCCGTTGGGGTTGTTCGTGACGGGGCCAGCGGTGAACGGGATCGGCGCATCAATGTCGGAGGCCTTGATCAGCATCGCGGCGTAGTCGTTCGCCTGTGAGGGCGCCGAGGTCGCCGAGGTAGCCGATCCCGACTTCGACGGCGGCGAATTCGACGTCGACGAATGTTTGCCGCCGCAACCTCCCACGGATACGGCCAGCGCGGCCGCCGCCGCAAAGCCCGCGACCACCGTCCGAGAAACCCTCATGGCATAGCGCTCCTTCCGGGCCGCGTACGGCGACACCGTCGGCTCTTTCCCGAGTCGCACAGTACATCGCGCCGGGGCGCCTCGAAGGTACGGCCGGGCCGCCTCGAAGGTCCGGTCGGGGCGTTCGGCGGGAGTGCTACTCCAGTTGATCGCGCAGGCAGCGCAGGGTGTTGGCCAGGATGCGGGAGACCTGCATCTGCGATACGCCGATCCGGTCGGCGATCTGGCTCTGGGTCATCGACTCGAAGAACCGCATGTGCAGCACCTGACGCTCCCGCTGGGGAAGCGCGCTCAGCAGGACGCGCACCGCTTCGCGGTTGGTGATGTGCTCGATTTCCGGATCGGCGTCACCGACCGCGTCGGCCACCAGCCGGGGTTTGCCCGAGCCGTCGGCGCTCAGCGGCGCGTCCAGGGAGTCCAGCCGGTAGGCGTCGCCCGCGACGAGGCATTCGATGATCTCCTCGCGCGGAACCTCCAGCACCTGGGCCAGCTCGCCCGCCGTGGGCGCGCGGCCCAGCCGCTGGGACAGATCGCTTGTGGTGCGGCTGATTTGGACGTGCAGCTCGCGCAGCCGGCGCGGCACTCGCATGCCCCAGCTGTAGTCGCGGAAGTAACGCCTGACCTCACCCATCATGGTGGGAACCGCGAACCCGATGAAACTGGGCCCCTTGTCGGGATCGAACCGGTTGATGGCGTTCATCAGCCCCAGCCGGGCAACCTGGATCAGGTCCTCGAGGCTTTCGCCACGCCGGGAGAAGTGGCTGGCCACGTGGTCCGCCAGGGGCAGGCAGCGCGAGACGATGTTGTCGCGCTGCCGGGCATACTCGTCGGATCCCGCCGGCGCCTGGCGCAGCGCGACGAACATCTCGACAACGTCGTCGTAGGAATCGTCGGATTGCGTGCGGGCTGGCCGGGTGGGTCGGGATGGTGTAGCTACGCCGCTCATATGGCGAATCGGTGGTCCCGGTTCCGACACGTTCTGAAAAAGTAAGCGTACGAACAGGTTTGCATCACTGGCCCACTTTCTGGGTCGTGTGCAGCAACGGCACCGCAGCTACGTTGCACAGTGGCCTCCGCCGCACCCGTATCCGCAGACGCGTCGCGAACCAGCACATGCAATACCGAGGCGGGTGACTGTGCTTGATATATCGCCTGAGCCACTCCGAGCCCCAGCCATGCGGCTGGTTGACCGCTTTGAGCTAAACGGCGACACGTCCAGATCGGACTTCATCAGCGACTATACGCGCGATCACGAGGACCTGCGATCGCGCGACCGGGGACGGGGCCGCCCCCGCACCGCAAATGTTCGCTGCCACCGCCGTTAGTTTTCCGTCGCCGCTGGCCAGCCGCATAGAGCACACCCAGGCGTCGGTAGCCGGGCGGTCTCAGCGAGATCTCAGGAACGGGTTCTCATTCGACGCGCGCGTCGGTACTGTTCGGACTCATGTTGATGACCCCGCCGCGGCGCGTCCCCCCGCCGGCCGCCCAGATGGCCACGCGCACAAGACGTTCCGAAGCCCATGCCTGACGCGAAGCTGCTGGGCGGGCGCGGCGTGGTGGTGTCCGGCGGCAGCCGCGGCATCGGGCGCGCCGTCGCCGAACTGATGGCCGCCCTCGGCGCCGGCGTGGTCGTCAACGGGCGCGACGCCGACGCCGTGACGGAGACCGTCGCGGCGATCACCGCCACGGGAGGCCGAGCCATCCCGCTCGTCGGAGCCGCGAACGAGGAGCGCGTCGCGGGCGCGCTCGTCGACGAATGCGTGCGCGGTTTCGGGCGGCTGGACGCCATGGTCAACTGCGCCGGGGTCGCCGAACCGCCCGGCTCGTCGATCCTCAACATCGCGCCGGACGAATTCGACCGGCTGATCGGAGCGCACCTCGGCACCGCGTTTCACACCTGCCGCGCCGCGGCGCGCGTGATGGCCCCGCAGGGGCACGGCGCGATCGTCAACACCGGCTCGGCGGCCTTCCTCGGCGACTACGGCGGCACCGGCTACCCCGCCGGCAAGGGCGCCGTCAACGGGCTGACGATGGCCGTCGCCGCGGAGCTCAAGGCCCACGGCGTTCGCGCCAACGTGGTCTGCCCCGGCGCGCGGACGCGGTTGTCCAGCGGCGCCGAGTACGAAAACCACATCGCGGACCTGCACCGCCGCGGCCTGCTCGACGAGGTGACGATGCGGGCCTCCCTGGATGTCGCCCCGGCCGCGTTCGTGGCCCCGCTCTACGCCTACCTCGTCAGCGACCTGTCCCGCGGCGTGACGGGCCAAATCTTCGTCGCGGCGGGCGGATTCGTGGGCAGCTACGATCGGCCGGCGCCGCGGCTGCTGGGATATCGCGACCACCACGGCGCCGAACCCTGGTCGGTCGAGGAGCTGCACGCGATGATCGGCGCGACCGCGGCCACCTAGCCGGGTGAACCGGGCGGCGCGCGCCGACGTGTCCCATGACGTGACGGGTCCGCTTCGGGTGCTTGTCATCGGCGCCGGGGTGAGTGGCATTTCCGTCGCGCGGGGACTGCTGCGCGACGGCCATGACGTGACGGTCTTCGACCGGCGCCAGGATGCGAGCGCCGGCGGGGGCGCGGTGACCGTCTGGTGCAACGGCGAGACGGTGCTGCGGCAGCTGGGCGTCGACATGGCCGGGGCCGGCCAACTGCTGTCCCACGTGCGGGTGCTGACGGCGCGCGGCCACCGGCTCGCGACCCTGGACGTGGCCGCGATGGTGGACCGGCTCGGCGCCCCCGTTCGGATGGTCCCCCGCCGGGTCCTGCTGGAACGGCTCCTGGACGGCTTCCCCGTCGACCGCATCCGGTGCCGCTCGCGCGCGGTCGGGGTGGCCGCCACCCGCGCGGGCGCGGAGGTCGAATTCGAGGACGGCAGCGTGGCCGCCGGCGACCTGGTGATCGGGGCCGACGGCCTGCACTCGATCGTTCGCGACGTAGTCGGAGCGCCGCCCCCCGAACCGACCGGCTGGTGCAGCTGGCAGGGACTGGTCGTCGTCCCCGAGCTCGCCGACTCCCGCGCGGCGATGATCGCGATCGGCGCGCGCGGCAACACCGGCGTGTGGCCGGCCGGCGGCGGCGAGGTGCAGTGGTGGTTCGACCTGCCGTGGTCCCGCGGCTTCGTCAGGCCACCACATCCGGTCGAGTTGATCCGGTCCCAGTTCGGCGGCTGGTCCGCCGAAGTCGACCTCGTTCTGGCCCGCCTGACCGACGAAGACCTGGCGGATTCGCCGTATCCCCACTTCCGTCACCCGATCCCCCCGGTGTCGGTCCCCGGCGCGCTGACCTTGCTCGGCGACGCCGCCCACACCATGCCGCCCACCCTCGCGCAGGGCACCAACCAGGCCCTGCTCGACACCATGGTGTTGCGCAGCGCGCTGTCGGCGTTCCGGGGCGCCGAGGAGTTTTCCGGGGACCGCTCGCGGGACCTGTGCGCGGCGCTGCGCTGGTACGAGAAGACCCGGCGACACCGCGTCGGCGCCGTGTCGCGGGTCGCGTCGCTGCAGGTGGCCCACGGGGAGGCCGCGCTGCGGCCCGCGGCGTTGCTCTCCGATTCGCTGCACACCTGGATGCTGACCACGTTCCTGCGCTGGACGAGCCACCGCCGGATGGCGGCGGCGATCGATCGCGGCCTCGGGACGGCCACCGCGATCCCGGTGACCCGCCGGTGAGCGGCGCCGACGGTCCCGTGCGGGTGCGCGGCGACCTCGACGCGCCGTCGCACTGGCTTTGGCTGGTCAAGTGGTGCGTGCTGGCGGTCCCGCACTATCCCATCCTGATCGTCCTGTATCTGCTGTATCCGCTGCTGACAATCGCGGCCGGCGTCACGATCCTGTGCACCGGGCGCTACCCGCGGCCGATCTTCGAGTTCAACGTCGGGGTGCTGCGGTGGTCGTGGCGGGTGATGAACTACCGCTTCCCGATGAACAGCACCGACAGGTATCCGCCCTTCACGCTCGCGTCGCGGCCCGACTATCCCGGCGACCTGGCGGTCGACTACCCGGGGCGGCTCAGCAAGGGCGCCGTGCTGGTGAAGTGGTGGCTGCTGGGGCTGCCGCAGATACTGGTGTGCTGGGCGATGGAGCCCCTGCTGCAGGTGCTGTGCGTGATCTCGGCGGTGTGGTTGTTGTGCACCGGATCCCACCATCGCGGCATGTTCGATCTGCTCATGGGCATCGTTCGGTGGCGCTACCGGGTGGCGGCGTATGTATCGTTGATGCGTGACGAATACCCGCCATTCCGGCTCGATCTAGGCGGCCGCTGACGCGCGCAAATCCGTTGTTCCCCTATGTATATCGGTTCGGTCAACCGATCTTCGACCGGCTCTTCTACAACCGGTACCGCCGGGCGGCCATCGCGCACGCGACCGGCCGGCTGCTGCTGGTGGGCCTCGGACCCGGGACCGACCTGAAGTTCCTGCCGCCCGCGGTGACGTCGGTCGCCGCCGTGGAACCGGTGCCGGCGTTCCGGCGGATGGCGTCGCATCTCGCCGACCGCCACGGCCTCGCCGTGGACGTCGTCGACGGGACGGGGGAGTCGATTCCGTTCCCGGACAACAGTTTCGACTCGGTGCACGTCGGCCTGGTGCTGTGCTCGGTCGATGACGTCGCGGCGACGCTGGCCGAGATCCGGCGGGTGCTGGTCCCGGGGGGCCGGCTGGTCGTGCTCGAGCACGTCCGCGGCAGCGGCGCGACGGGCCGGCTGCAGGACCTGGTCGCGCGGCCGTGGTCGTGGTTGGCGGCCGGCTGCCATCCCAACCGCCGGACCGTCGACGCCATCGCGGCGGCCGGCTTCGACACCGCGGGGCTGCGCGGCATCCGGACCCCGGTGCCGTTTCCGTGCAAACCGCACCTGCAGGGGTTCGCCACCGCGATCGGGGACACTCCCGGTTCGTTTTGAACCATCCGGCCGCCGATCTCGTGTCGTGGTACAGCCGCTACGGAAACGGACTGTGATGATGAATTTTTCGGTGTTGGCGCCGGAGGTCAATTCGGCGCGGATGTTCGCCGGCGCGGGAACGGCCCCGATGTTGGACGCGGCCGCGGCGTGGAACTCGCTGGCCTCCGAGCTGGGGTCCGCGGCGTCGTCGTTCTCGTCGGTCACCGCGGGGCTGACGCAGCAGGCGTGGCAAGGCCCCGCGTCGGCGGCGATGGCCGCGGCGGCGGCCCCCTACGCGGGCTGGCTCAGCGCGGCCGCGACACAGGCGACGGCGGTGTCCGGGCAGGCACGCGCGGTGGCCGGAGCGTTCGAGGCCGCCCGGGCGGCGACCGTCCATCCGCTGCAGGTGGCGGCCAACCGCAATAGCCTTGTGCGGCTGGTGATATCGAACGTGTTCGGGCAGAACGCGCCGGCGATCGCGGCCGCGGAGGCCGAATACGAGCAGATGTGGGCGCAGGACGTGGCCGCGATGGTCGGCTACCACGCCGGCGCGTCGGCCGCCGCCGCCCAGCTGCCGCAGTGGCAGCAGGCGGTGCACGGCCTGGCGAGCCGGCTCGCCGCGGCGCTGGGCCTCAGCCCGGTCACCAACCCCGTGCCCGGCGACCCGGACCTGATGAGCCAAACCGGAGGTTTCGCGGGTTTGTTGTCGACCACCTCGCTGGCCGACCCCGACGACAACAACTTTGTCGCGACGAACGTCTCGACCCCGCTGTTCACGGCCATGGTCACGTCCGGTTCCGAGCCGACGCTGGGCCTGGGGGCGCCCGGGCAGACCATCCTGACGTTCCGGAGCCCGGTCGCCCCGTTCCTGAACAGCTCGATCGCGCTGCCGGTCACCGACCCGTTGGCGCCCCTGTTCACCGCCCTGCTGCCGCTCGGGTTCTGAAGGCTAGTCGACGCTGACCGCCTCGATGATGTTGAGCCGGGCGGCGCGCCGCGCCGGCGGCAGCGAGCCGAGCAGGCCGATCGCCAGCGCGCCGAGGGCGAAGCCGACCGCGGCCGGGCCGAGGTGGAAGGCGACCCGGAAGTTCATCAGGTCCCCGCTGACCACGCTGAACAGCCACTGGTCCGCGCACCCGAACAACAGCCCCAACGCTCCGCCGACGACGCCGATGCCGGTCGCCTCGGCCAGCACCATGCGGAGCGTAAAGCGGCGGCTCGCCCCCATCGCCCGCAGCACGCCGAGCTCGCGGCGCCGTTCGAGCACCGACAGCGTGAGGGTGTTGAGCAGGGCCACCCCCGCCACCACCACGACGATGATCCACACGGCGTTGGCGATGAACATGCTCTGGCGCATCGGCGCCTGCAGCCCGGCCAGCTTGGCGCGGCCGTCGTACACGCGGTTGGGCGCCGGCACCACACGGCGGACGTCGGCGAGCAGGCGCCCGGCGTCCACGCCCGGGGCCGCCGCGATCTCGAGCGTGGTGGCCACCGGCCGGTCGAACCACGCGCGCAGCGAATCGAGGCTCAGCCCGACGGTGCCGATGACCGTCGAGAAATACGGGACGAGCGCCAGCACCGTCGCCTGCCGGACGCCGTGCGGCGTCTGCATCCGCAGCTGGTCGCCGGCCCGGACGTGCAGGGCCGTGCCGAGGTTCTGCGAGAGCACCACGCCCCGCCCGGCGAGCACCTCGGCGCGCACGGTCTGGCCGAGCGCGCGGTAGAGCGGGTCGGCGGTGCCGGGGGAGAAGCCGTCGAGCATGACGCGGGTGCCGCCCACCTCGGCGAACCCGAACGCCCCCTCGGTGACGCGCCCGACGCCCGGCACCGCGGCCACCGTCGCCGAAAGGCCTTGGGGCAGAGCGTCGGTGGGGTAGCTGTCGGGGGGATTCGCGCTCACCCAGACGGGCACGTCGGCGACCGGGGCGAAGATCCCGGTGGCCGACCGGATCATGTCGGCGTTGGTGCCGGTGATGGTGACGGTGGTGACCACCGCGATGAGCACCGTCATCACGGTCGCCCATACCCGTCGCGGCGCGCGCTGGATGGTCGCCGCGGCCAGCGCGCCGACGGAACCGAACACCCGGGCCGTCACGGCGGTCGCCTCGACGATGGGCGCGGCGAGCGCGAACCCGAGCGCGATCGGGGCCGAGAACACCCCCGCCATCGCCACGAACGCCCACGCGCCGCGCTGGGCGACGACGGCCCCGATCGAGACCGCGAAGACGGCGGCGGCCGCGACGCCGACCGCGGTCCGCAACCACCGCGGCACGCGGTCGGCCGCCGAAACCCCCACCGGCGCCAAGGCCTCGATGGGCGCGACCTTGTACACCTGCCGCGCCGCCATCGCCGAGGCGACCAGGCTGGTGAGTGCCGTCACCGCGACCGCGACCGGCACCGCGTAGCCGGGCAGCCAATAGTCGATACGAGCCTCGAGGCCCTGAGTGATGGCCGGCGGCAACCGGCCGATCGCGGTGCGTCCCAACAGGATACCGATGACCGAGCCGAGGGCACCGCCGAGGACGCCGAGGATCGCGGCCTCGGTGAGCATGTCGCGCACGATCACCGCGCGGCGCCCGCCGATGGCGCGCAGCATGGAGATGACCGGCCGGCGTTGGGCGATCGCCATGGTCATCGTCGTGTAGATCAGGAACGCGCCGACCATCAACGCGACCATGGCGCCCATCAACGCCATGTAGTTCATCAACTTGACGCCGTCGCCGGCGCGCGTGGCGCGCATGGCGGGCTCGGCGACGATGGCGCGACCGCCGACGGCGTCGGTGACCGCGGCGCGAAGCCGGGCGAGGTCCGCGGCGGGCTTGGCCGTGATGAGGATCGAGTCGAGCCGGCCCTGCCGCCCGGTGATGTTCTGCGCCAAGGTAAGTGGGGCAAGGACGTAGTGCCCGCCGTTCAGCGCGGCAACCTGCGTGCCCGCGAGCACCTGGGCGACACTCACCGAACCCGAGCCGAGCCGGAACGTCTCGCCCGCGGCGCGGCCGACGCCCGGGCCGACGCGGACGCCGTCGGGCCGCCCGGGCGCACCGCTGTCCCGCAGGGCGTCCTTGAGCGCGCCGCCCAGGGCGGCGAGGCGCTCGTCGGCGCCGAACAACAGGACGGGTCCAGAGGACGTCAGCGCCGTCGTGCGGATCATCGGCACCGCGGCCGCGACGCCGGGAACCGTTGCGACGTCGGCGGTTATCGTCTCGGAAAATCCCGCGTCGGTGATGCCGGACACCTCCAGGGCGGCGATGCCCGCGATGCCGTCGGACAGGCGGTTGACCGATCCGGTGATCGAGCCGAAGATGCCGAACACCGCGACCAGATACATTGCCGACGCGGCCATTACGGCGATCGACGCGACGGTGCGCCGGCGATGCACGGCAAGTTCGCGGAGGCTGAACAGGCGCAGCCGGCTCGCCGCGGCACCGATCGCGGTGCGCGCTACCACACCAGAACCTTTTCGTCGGTGCTGATCCGGCCGTCCTGCAGCGCGATCACCCGATCGGTTGCGTCGGCGGCCTCGGGGTTGTGGGTCACCATCACCACCAGCCGGCCGCGGCCGGGCTCGTGGGCCACCTCGGCCAGCAGCGTCAGGATCGAGGCGCCCGTCGTGGAGTCGAGGTTCCCGGTCGGCTCGTCGGCGAGGATCAGCGGCGGGTCCATCATCAGTGCGCGCGCCACCGCGACCCGCTGCATCTGGCCGCCGGACAGTTCGGCGGGCCGGTGCTCGCTGCGGTGGGACAGCCCGACGCGGTCGAGCAGCCGAAGCGCCTCGGGTTTGGCCCTGCCCAGGCGGACGCCGTCCAGCAGCCTGGGCACCGCGACGTTCTCCCACGCCGACAGGGCGGGCAACAGGTTGAAGAACTGGAAGACGAAGCCGACGCGGTGATGGCGAAACTCCGACCGCTGTTCATCGCTCAGGCGGCCGATCTCCTCGCCGTCGAATTCGATCGAGCCCGAATCGGGGGAATCCAGCGCGCCCAGCAAATGCAACAGGGTGCTTTTGCCCGCGCCCGAGGGACCGACGACCGACAGGAACTGCCCGCCGTCGAGCCGCAGGCTGATCCCGTCGAGCGCCCGCACGGACTGGCCGCCGATGCGGTATTGGCGCACCACGTCGCTCAGCTCGATGGTCAGCAGCTGGTGCTTGGGAGCGCTGCACGTGTCGACCCGTCTGGACATGATCCTCCCCGCGCGGCTGATACCGGGATCACGAGGCCGCGCCGCGATCGGTTCACGCCCGCCGGTGTGTCGGTCCCCGGCCACGAATATTTAACGAAAGCGAATTTTTTTCGCACTGGAGTCGCGCATTTGCGGTGCCTAGACTCTGTGGGGTTAGGGCGGGGATTTTTCGGTCACTAGTCGAGCGGGCGGCTATGGAACGACTCAGCGGACTTGACGCATTCTTTCTCTATTTGGAGACGCCGACGCAGCCGCTGAATGTGTGTTGCATCGTGGAGCTGGACACCTCGACCATGCCGGGCGGCTACACGTATGGGCGGTTCCGCGCCGCGGTGGCCAAGCGGGCGGCCGCGATGCCGGAATTTCGGATGAAGCTCGCGGATACGCAGCTGAACCTGGACCACCCGGTATGGGTGGACGACGACGACTTCCAGCTGCGGCGCCACGTGCGACGGGTCGGGGTGCCGGCGCCGGGCGGCCGCCGCGAGCTGGCCGACATCTGCGGCTACATCGCGGGGTTGCCGCTGGACCGCAATCACCCGCTGTGGGAGATGTGGGTCCTCGAGGGCGTCGCCCGCACCGGCGCGGTGGCGGTGCTGCTCAAGGTCCATCACGCCGTGGTGGACGGGGTCGCCGGTGCGAATCTGCTGGCCCAGTTGTGCAGCCTTCAGCCCGATGCGCCTGCGCCGCAGCCGGTTCGGGGGGCGGGCGGCGCCAATCCGCTGCAGATCGCGGTGAGCGGGCTGATGGGGTTCGCGCTGCGACCGTTGCGGCTCGCCACGGTGGTGCCGGCGACGATGCTGACGCTGGTGGAGACGGCACTGCGCGCCCGCGACGGCCGCGCCATGGCCGCGCCGTTCTCGGCGCCGCCCACGCCGTTCAACGGCCCGGTCAGCCGCCATCGCAACATCGCCTACACCCAGCTGGACCTGCGCGACGTCAAGCGGGTCAAGGACCGGTTCGGGGTGACGGTCAACGACGTCGTGGTGGCGTTGTGCGCGGGGGTGCTGCGGCGGTTCCTGCTCGAGCGGGGCGAGCTGCCCGACGACCCGCTGGTGGCCACCGTGCCGGTGTCGGTGCGCGAGAAGGCCGATCGTCCGGGCCGCAACCAGACCACGTGGATGTTTTGCCGGGTGCAGACCCAGATCGCCGACCCGGCCGAACGCATCCGCGCCATCGCGGCGGGCAACACCGCCGCCAAGGACCACACCGCGGCCATGCCCACCCTGCTGCACGACTGGACGCAGTTCGGCGGGCCGACGATGTTCGGTGCGGCCATGCGGATCCTGCCCCGCATCCCGATCTCGCACAGCCCCGCGTTCAACCTGATCCTGTCGAATGTGCCCGGCCCGCAGGCGCAGTTGTATTTCCTGGGCTGCCACGTGGACACCATGTACCCGCTGGGCCCAATCATCGGCAGCGCGGGGCTCAACATCACGGTCATGTCGCTCAACGGGGGCCTCGGCGTCGGCATCATCGCCTGCCCCGACCTGCTGCCGGAGCTGTGGGGCATCGCCGACGCGTTCCCCGAGGCGCTCAAGGAGCTGCTGGAGTGCCCGGTCAACGAACCCGAAGACGCCGGGGTCAGTCCATAGCGCCGAGCGGCCACGCCCTCACGTGACGTCGCTCGACCGGTGCAGGTAGGCGCCGGCGGCGCGCAGCGCGCCCCGGACCGTGTACACGGCGGTGACCACGCATAGCAGGATCAGCAGGATGAACATCGGCAGCCAGTTGCTGCGGCTGTGGCTGACGTCCCACCAGATGACGGTGAACAGCAGCACGCACAGCAACAGCACCGCGTCGCGCCAGTTGCCCTGATAGGTCTGCGCGGCCTTGCGCAGCGCGCGGCTCCTGTCGACGGACGCGATCAGGTCGTCGATTCGGGCGTCGATGGTGCGCTGCAGCTCGGCGCGTCGTTCGGCGGCCTCCGGCGGCAGCCGGTCGAGCAGGTCCATGTCCTGTTTGATCCCCTCGCGGTAGTCGGGGGCCCGAAACTGTCCGGCGGCGATGGCCAGCAGCGCGCCGCCGAACACGGGCGCGCTGTTCAGCGCGATCTGTCCCAGACCCACCACTTACGCTCCTCCTGGTGTCACGAGTTGCCTTGGCCCGCAACGTGTCCGATCAGGACGCTCTCGACGGGCGGCGGCGCGGCCGGGCGGGTTCGGCGCCCCGAAGGGCATCCGTCGCGCGCGCCAGCTGCGGATAGGCGATCGCCGGCCCGATCCAGCGCGTGAGGTAGCGCCGGAGCTCGGCGCCGCTGCGGGGCGGTCGGCCCGGGTCGGCGAGGAAGGAGTGCAGCACCCGCAGGCTGAACTCGTTCAGCTCGTCGAGTCCCGCTTCGTCGAAACCGTAACGCTCCCAGTCGATGTCGAAACGATGCAGCATCGAGCGTCCGAATGCCAACGCGGTGTCGGAGACGATGGGGGCGGCCGGCCCGCCGCGGTGGGGCCTGGTCAACACCAGGTCGACCTGGCCGTCGCGGGCCAGCTGTTCGATGGCGTACGCCATTCCCTCGGTCACGGCCACCACCGGGTCGCTGACGTCGTGGAGATGGGTGGCCAACCGCTCGAGAAACCCGTCGGCCGAACGCATCGCGGTGGCCACCAGCAGCGCCTGGGTGCCGGGGAAGTATCGGTAGACGGTCTGGCGGGTCACCCCGACGGCGCGCGCCACATCGGCGATCCGCATCGCCGGGCCGCGCTCGTCGATGATCTTGTCGGCGGCGTCGAGGATGCGCGCGATCGCCTCCTCGTCGGAGGAGGGCGTGTTCCCCGCCCAACCGTGGCTGCGCACAGCTGGGATCATAGTGAGCCGCAGCCTGTTTAGCCGACCGCTACGCCGAGAATGAGCTTGACGGCCTCGTCGAGCTGTCCGGCGATCTCCTGGTAGCTCACGAACCGGGCCGTCATGAGCGCCCCGGCGAACGTCATCTGCAGGGCGGACCGCACCGAGCGCGGCCAGCCGGGGCCCAGCGCGGCCCCGATGCGCCGGGACACCTCGTCGCCGATCTGCTCGCGCAGCGGCGCGACCGCCGGATCGTCGGCCATCAGCGCGGTGCCGCAGGCGGCGGCCAGCTCCGGCTCGTCGGCGACCATCAGCGCCATGTCGCGCAGCGTGGCGCTGACGCGGGCCGGGGTGGCGTCGTCGGCGCCGGTGTGTAAGGGCAGGTCGCGCAGCACGCGCAGGTACACCGCCGCCACCAGTGCGCTCTTCGACGGAAAGTAGGTGTAGGCGCTGGCCGGTGAGACCCCCGCGCGGGTCGCCACCGCGCGCATGGTCAGGTTGGCGTAGGACGACTCGCGCAGCTCCTCCAGCCCGGCGTCGAGGACCTTGCGGATGGTCTGCGCCGGGCGGCGGTCGGAGCGGCGCGATGGGCCGGCACCACTGTCACCGCTGTCGGACACCGGTTCAGTGTAGAAACGCTTCCAGGGAGGTGGCGCCGATGGCCGAGGGGGACCGGCGCCGCTGGGACGAGCGGTATGCCGCGCAGGGACCGCCGCCGCTCGGCGCGGTGGGGCCGCCCGCCTTCCTCGCACCCCATCTGGACCTGGTTCCGGCGTCGGGCCGGGCGCTGGACCTGGCCTGCGGGCAGGGTCTCGGCGCGGTGTGGCTGGCGCGGCGCGGGCTGGACGTCACCGGGTACGACGTTTCCGCGGTGGCGATCGGGCAGGCCCGCGAGGTGGCGCGGGTCGCCGGCGTCGCCGACCGCTGCCGCCTCGACGCCGTCGACCTCGACGACGGCCTGCCGGCCGGGCCGCCCGCCGACGTCATCCTGTGCCACAGATTCCGCGACCCCCGCCTCGACCGGGCGATCGCCGAGCGCCTGGCGCCCGGCGGGCTGCTGGCCATCGCGGCGCTCAGCGAGGTCGGGGCCGCGCCCGGGCCGTTCCGCGCGGCGCCGGGCGAGCTGATTGCCGCGTTCGGAGACCTCGAGCGCATCGCCGACGGCGAGGGCGACGGCCAGGCATGGCTGCTCGCGCGGCGCTGACGCTCCTCGGCGATCGAGCCTGCGCCCAGATCGCGATTTCGGCCAAATCCGCGATCTGTACGCAGGCTCGGCGGCCTCGTCGCGGGCCCGAAACCCCGGTAGTGTCCCCGGACATGGAGCGGCGCGTCCTCGAGGCGATCATCTATGAACGCGAACCGCCGATTGCGCGGATCATCCTCAACCGGGTCGACAAGGCCAACACCAAGGACGCGGTGTTGGTCACCGAGGTCGACAACTGCCTGCACGAGGCCGACCGCGACAACGAGATCAAGGTCGTCATCCTCAAGGCCAACGGCAACGGCTTCTGCGGCGGCCACGTGGCCCGCTGGGGCCCGGACGAGAACCCCTACCCCGACTTCGGAAACACCTTCGAGGAGCTGTACAAGGGGACCGCCGACCTGTTCTTGTGGCCCACCCTGTACCTGTGGGAGTTTCCCAAGCCGACGATCTCGCAGATCCACGGCTACTGCATGGGCGGCGGGATCTACCTGGGCCTGCTGACCGACTTCTGCGTGGCCTCCGACGACGCGTATTTCCAGATGCCCCTTGCCCAGAGCCTCGGCGAGCCGGGCGGGCACACCATGATCGAGCCCTGGTTGCTGATGAACTGGCATCGCACCATGGACTGGCTGCTGCTGGCGCCGACGCTGTCGGCGCAGCAGGCGCTGGACTGGGGCCTGCTGAACAGGGTTGTGCCACGCGAAGATCTGGAAGACACGGTCGAGGAGATGGCCCGCAAGATCGCCCAGATCCCGTTGACCACGCTGATGGCGGTGAAGAACAACGTCAAGCGGGCCTGGGAGCTGATGGGGATGCGGGTCCACCTGCAGGTCAGCCACATCCTGACCAACATGGTCGGCGCCGCCTCCGACGTCCAGGCACGCCGCGCCGAGCTCCTCGAATCGGGCATGAAGCCAAGGGATTTCGTCGCCCGCGACGAGGGTTCCTAGCTACCTGCCGGCGGCGTGCCGCGCGGCGACGTAGCCGAACACCATCGAGTTGGCGATGCTCGCGCCCGCGCCCGGATACGTGCGGCCCATCACCGTCGCGGTGGTGTTGCCGGTCGCGTACAGGCCCTCGATCACCAGGTCCTGTTCGTCGAGAACCTGGGCGTGCTCGTTGGTGAGCACCCCGCCGCACGTCCCGACGTCCGCGGGGAAGACCCTCGTGGCGTAGTACGGCGCGCGGTCGAGGGGACCCAGGGCGGCGTTGGGCCGATAGCCGGGGTCGCCCAGGCAGTCGTTGTAGGCCGACTGACCGCGCCCGAAATCGGGGTCCAGGCCCTTGGCGGCGAACCCGTTGAACCGGCCGATGGTGTTCGCGAGTTCGTCGGCGGGAAGGTCGATCTGGCGGGCCAGATCGGGAATGGAGTCGCCGCGCTTGACGGCGCCGCTGTCGACGAGCTGGGGCGGCAGCCGCCGCTTGAGCGGGTTGGTGCCCGCCACGTAGCGGCGCACGTAGCCGTCGTCGAAGATCATCCAGCACGGCACCGCCTTGTTGGCGTACATCGCCTTGCCGACCTCGACGTAGGAGTTCGACTCGTTGCAGAACCGCCGCCCGCTAGCGTCGACGTAGATGGCGCCGGGCCGCTGCCGGCCGGAGCCGAGCGAGGCGGCCGCCGCACCGCCGTTGGCGATGAAAACCGAAGGCAGCCACCAGGCTTCGTCGAGCAGGTCGGTCTTGGCGCCCAGCCGCATCGCGGCCTGCAGCACCTCGCCGGTGTCGCCGGCGTTCGCGATCGACCACTGCGCCTCGTTGGGCTGGTCGCCGCTGTACCGGCGGCGCATCTCCTTGTTGTGGCCGAATCCGCCCGCGGCCAGCAGGACGCCCTTGCGGGCCCGCACGTTCAGGGTTGCGCCGCCGCGCGTGAGGCGGGCGCCGACGACGCGGCCGTCCTCGACGATCAGGTCGTCGAGCGCCGCGTTGGTCCACAGCGGCGGCTGCCCATCGCTGAGATCGATCAGCGCCTTGAGCATCTGGCCGATCAGCGAGGAGCCGTTGGTGAGGATCTGGCGGCGCCGCGCCCGGGCGGAAGCGGTGCGCAGGAACACCTTGGTAGCCACCGCGAACGCCCGCGGCGAACGGTTGTAGTACTGCACCGAGCGCAGTTCGTTGGTCAGCAGCACGAACCCGTAATTCTTGGCCAGCGGCGGCTGCACCTTGTCGCTCCAGTCGCCCAGCTCGGCGGCGTCGAACGGGACGCCCTCGATGGCGCGCCCGGATTCGTTGCCGCCCTTGTGGTTGGGGTAGTAGTCGCTCCACCCGTCGCAGCGGACGAGCCGCACGCCCTTGCGGATCAGGAAGTTGGTCATCGCGTAGCCAGCGGTGAGGAACGCCTCGCGGCGCGCGGGCGAGGACGGCGCGCCGATGTCGCCGACCACGTCGGCCAGGTAGGCCAGCCCGTCGTCGTGCGAGTCCGCGACGCCCTGCGCCCGCATCAACGGGTTGTTGGGCAGCCAGACGATGCCGCCCGACAGCCCGGTGGATCCGCCGACCAGCGCCTGCTTTTCGAAAATCAGCGGTTCGAGCCCGCAGTCCAGCGCGGCCAGCCCGGCCACCATGCCGCCGCCGCCGCTGCCCGCGATGAGCAGGTCGACGGAGCGGTCCCAGTGTGTGCTCACCTTGCCTCCAGCCCCAGGTCGACGATCGGCACGTCGATGGTGGTGTTGGTCTTCTGGATTGCGGGCACCAGCGCCTCGTACGGCAGGCCGGCGAGGAAGCCGTCGACGACGCGTTCGAAGTTGGAGATCAGCCCCTCGATCCGGCTGGACAGCCGCATGTACTCAAACCCCTTGGAGTGCAGGCCCTTCTGCTGCTTGGGCAGGTTGGAGAAGTCCTGCGCGGGAATGGGGGGCCAGCGCGGGTCGTCGGGCGCCATCGGCTCCGGCGGGGTGGGCCGGCCCGCCGACTCGTCCGACGGCAACCGGGTGAGCGACCAGATCTCGAACAACGTCTCCTCTGGGCCGAGCGGGCGGATCCGGTACGACGAGGCGCTGCTGTATTGGGGCAGCAGGAAATAGTGGGGGAAGCAGAAATTGATCGCATCGAGGAGGCCGCGCCGCTCCAGGTCGTTGAGGTCGGGCATGTCGCAGCCCCGGGCGCGGTGCCAGTTGACGATCGCGTCGTTGAGGGCGCTGTGCCACGTGGCCATCGCCGCGGCCGGATCGGCCGGCAGGTCCATGGTCTGCAGGCCCTCGGCGATGCGGATGTCGTTCTCGTGGGTCATCCCGGCCATGCCCTCGCCGAGCGTGCGCATGAAGTACAGGTTGGTCTGGGCCAGGCCCGGCGTTTTCGACGTGTTCGGCATCGAGGACGGCAGCAGCTGCGGGTGGGTCTGCGGGACGTGATAGCCCTCCATGAACGCGGCCGTCGCCAGCCGCCAGTTCACCGGCAGCCGACAGGCCTGCCACCACTCCACCCGCAGTGACTCCACCTTCCACGCGTCGTATCGCGACGCGAACGGCTCGAAGCAGTCCCGCAGTGGCGGGGCGCCGTCGTCGAGGTTGATCCACGCGCACCCGCCCCAGAGCTCGCAGCGCACCGACACCAGCCGCAGGTCGTCGGGGTCCAGGTTGTGCTCGTCGAACTCCTCGGGCCGCAGCACGAAGGTGTTGCGCCCGTCGATGCCCCAGCACCAGCCGTGGAACGGGCACACGAAGGTGCGCCGGGACCCGTTACCCTCCACCAGCTTTACGCCGCGGTGGCGGCAGGCGTTGTGGTAGGCGCGGACGGTCTCGGCGTCCACCCGCACGACGATGATCGACTCGTCGAGGATCTCGTACTCGACGTAGTCGCCGGGCTTGGGGATCTCCTCGAGCCGGCACGCCATCTGCCAGACCCGCGGCCACAGCAGCTCCTTCTCCAGCGCGTAGAACTCGGGGTCGTAATAGCGCTGCTTGGGGATCCGGTCGGGGGTTTGCACCGCCCACGGCACGTTCCTAACTTTCATAGCCGCCCTCTTCTACACGATCCGTGACGTGCGTCCCTGCCAGTAACGCTCGCGGATGCGGCGCTTGTAAAGCTTCCCGTTCGGGTCGCGGGGCAACTCCGGGTCGAATTCGACTGTGCGCGGGCACTTGTAGCCGGCCAGGTGGGTCCGGCAGTACGCGATGAGTTCGGCCTCCAGCTCGGGCCCGGGAGCCACGCCGTCGACCGGTTGCACGACGGCCTTGACCTCCTCGCCGAACTCGTCGTTGGGCACGCCGAACACCGCGGCGTCGACCAGCTTGGGATGCATCACCAGCAGGTTTTCCGCCTCCTGGGGGTAGATGTTGACCCCGCCCGAGACGATCATGAACGTCGAGCGGTCGGTCAGGTAGAGGTATCCGTCGTCGTCGACGTAGCCCATGTCGCCCAGGGAACGCCAGCCGCGGTCGTTGGATACCGACGCGGTCTTGGCGGGATCCTTGAAGTACTCGAACGCGGGGCCGCCCTCGAAGTACAGCTCGCCGGACTGGCCGACCGGAACCTCCCGCCCGTCCGCGCCGACGACGTGGACGGGGGCCATGGGCACGCCCACCGAACCGGGGTGGGCCAGCCACTCCTCGGGGCCGATCGTGGTGCCCGCGAATCCCTCGGTGCCGCCGTAATACTCGTGGATGATCGGCCCGAACCACTCCATCATCCGGTGCTTGACGTCCACCGGGCAGGGCGCCGCCGCGTGGATGACGCACCGCAGGCTCGACACGTCGTAGCGGCTTCGCACCGATTCGGGCAGCTTCAGCATCCGCACGAACATGGTCGGCACGAACTGGGCGTGGGTGACCCGGTGCGTTTCGATCAGGCGCAGCACGGTCTCGGCGTCGAACTTGCGCACCAGGATCGACGCGGCGCCCACCCGGTTGACCGCCATCGTGTAGTTCACCCCGGCCGCGTGGTACAGCGGCGCGGGGGACAGGTACACGCTCGAGGAGTCCATGCCGTACTTGTGGATCAGGGCCATCTCCAGCACCGCCTGGGCCCAGGATCCGTTGCCGTCGACGGGAAGCGGCCGGCGCACCGCCTTGGGCCGCCCGGTGGTCCCGGACGAGTAGAGCATCTCCGACCCGTCCGACACCGGTGGCGCCTCGCCAGAGGATGCCAGCGCGTCGTGGTAGGAAGCCCAGCCCGGCAGCGGCCCGCCGGCGCCGATCAGGACGTCCGGCCGGGGGCTGTTGTCGCGGAGTTTGGCTGCCAGCTCGGCAAACTCCGAGTCGACGAACAAAGCCCGCGCCTCGCAGTCGGAGACGATGTAGGCGACCTCGTCGACGGTGAGGTGGGTGTTGACCGGCGTGTAGTACAGCCCCGAAAGCTGGCATCCCCAGGTGATTTCGAGAAATTCCGGTCGGTTGGCGACGAGGAGGGCCACGGCGTCGCCGCGCCGCAGCCCCGCCGCGTGCAGGACGGCGGCCACCCGCCGGCCGCGGGCATACAGGTCGCCGAACGAGATCGTGCCGCCCTCGGTGATCAAGGCCGGCGACTGCGCGGCCGCGCTCGCGTGGTCGGCGATGTTCACGCGCGGGACCTAAGCCGTTGTGGCGCCGTCGGTCTGGGCGGCGGCCGCGGCCTGGCGGCGGGCCTGCTCGGAGGGCAGCACCTTGTCCTTGAACACGGTCTGGATCAGCTGTTGGACGTCCTTGCTGATCGATGCGAGCGCGACCAGGTCGTTGGAGCTCTGCCAGTGCACGCGCATCCCCATCAGCTCCCAGGCGCGCTTGAGGTTGGCCTTGGTGGCCAGCAGCGTCGTCATCGGCGCTTGGGCGATGTGCCGGGCGATGGCGTCGACGCGCGCGTCGAGTTGGTCGCGGGGGACCACCTCGTTGACCAGGCCGACCTCCAGGGCCTTCTTCGCGTCGATGACCTCGGCGAGGTACAGGTAGTAGGCCGCGCGGCGCCAGTTCATGAAGATCCACGGCTCGATCGAGCACTCTCCGGAGGGCATGCCGAAGCCCTGCAGCGGCGGGTACGAGAAGTAGGCGTCCTCGGAGGCGATGACGATGTCGGTGGTCAGCCCGTAGTGGGTGCCGCCGCCGACGCAATAGCCGTGCACCTGCGCGATGGTCGGCTTCGAGAACTCCCACAGGTTCAGGATCGGCTTGACGAACAGGTCGGTCTGCGGTTTCCACGGGGTGCCCATCACCTGCGCGCCCTCGACGAAGGCCGGGTAGTCGACGGCGTTGTTGCCGATGGCGTGCCCGGAGCAGAAGCCCTTGCCGTTGGCCTTGAGGATCAGCACCTTGATGTCGTAGTCGCGGTCGGCATCGAGCAGGGCGGCGTCGACCTCTTCGGCCAGCTTCTGGTCCTGGGCGTTGGCCTTCTCGGGCCAGTTGAGCGTGACCCGTGCGATCGGGCCCTGCTTTTCGTAGATGATTCTCTCGCGGGTCTCGTTGAGGTCCATGTGGCGTGCCTTTCTGAGTTATGAAGTGATGACGCCGATTTCGGCGCCGATGTCGTAGGTGGTCCCCACCTGTCCCGTCCACCGCACGATGCCCGAGGCGCCGGCCTCGATTTCCTGTTCCACCTTTTCGGTGGCGATCACGTAGATCGGCGTGCCCGCCTCGACGTGCTCGCCGGCGTCGACGAGAAGGCCGGTGAGCTCGGCCTCCGACACCGCCACCGACACGCGCGGAATCCGAATCACGAAGTCAGCCACGCGTTCTCGCCTCCGCGAGCGTCCGCTGGGCGGCCGCGACGATGCGCGCCGGGGACGGGTAGACCTGCGCCTCGAGCGCCGCCGCGGCCGGGTTCGGGACGAACCGGGCGCCCACCCGCTCGACGGGCGCGGCCAGCTCGGAAAACAACTCGGCGTGCAGGATCGCCGCGATCTCGGCGCCAGGGCCGGCGAACCGCACCGCGTCGTGCACCACCACGACTCGCCGGGTGCGCCGGGCGGATTCGACGATGGTGTCGACGTCGAGCGGTACCAGGGTGCGCAGGTCGACGACCTCGGCGCTGACGCCGTCGGCGGCCAGCGCGTCGGCCGCCGCGAGCGCGTCGTGCACGGCGCGCCCGTAGCTGATCAGCGTCACGTCGGTGCCGGGCCGCTTGACGTCGGCCCGGCCGAGCGGAATGGAGAACCCGGGATCGACGGTGACGGGCCCCTTCTTGCCCTGCAGGCGGATGGTCTCGATGAACAGGCAGGGGTCGGGGTCGAAGATCGCCGCCGTCAGAAGGCCTTTGCCGTCGCGGGGGGTGGACGGCACGATCACCTTCATCCCGGGGATGTGCATGAACCACGCCTCCAGGCTCTGCGAGTGCGTGGCGCCGGTGGCCAGCCCGGCGTACACCTGGGTGCGAATGGTGATGGGCGCCGTGGTGCGCCCCGCGGTCATGAACCGCAGTTTGGCCGCGTTGTTGATCAGCTGGTCGGCGGCGATGCCGATGAAGTCCATGATCATGATCTCCGCGACGGGCAGCATGCCATCGATCGCCGCGCCGATCGCGGCGCCGACGATCGCGGCCTCGGAGATGGGGGTGTCCAGGACCCGTTCGTGGCCGTACTTCGTCGACAGCCCGGCGGTCGGCCCGGACGCGCCCGGGTCGGCAATGTCCTCGCCCAGCAGGAAGACTCGGTCGTCAGCGGCCAGCGCCTGGTCGAGCGCGAGGTTCAGCGCCTCGCGCATCGTCATCTCTTGATCGGCCATGAACTACACCGGAAACCCGATGGCCGTCGCGTAGACGTCGCGGTCGAGTTCGTCGGCCGAGGCTGGGTCCGCGGCCATGACAGTGCGCAGCGCGGCCTCCACCGCCGCCACCGCCTGCTCGTCGATGCGGTCGAGCTCGTCGTCGCCGCAGCTGCCGGCCTCGGCGAGGTGGGAGCGGAACCGGGGCACCGGGTCGGCCGCCAGCGCGGCGGCCAGCTGATCCTTGGGGATGTAGGGCATCCGGTCACCGAAGTAGTGACCGCGGAAGCGGAAGGTCACGCACTCGATGAAGGTGGGTCCGCCGCCACCCCGGGCGCGGTCCAGCGCCTCGTCGAGCGCCGATTTCACCGCGAGCGGGTCGTTTCCGTCGACGCGCACACCCGGCATGCCGTAACCGGCCGCGCGCTGCGCGACGTGTTCGAGCTTCATCGTGTCCGCCGTCGGCGTCATCTCGGCGAACAGGTTGTTCTGGCAGACGAAGACCAGCGGCAGGTCCCACAGCGCGGCCATGTTGGCCGCCTCGTGGAACGAACCGGTGTTGGTGGCGCCGTCGCCGAAGCTGACCACCGTAACGCGGTCCAGGCCTTTGCGTTTGGCGGCCAGCGCCAGCCCGACCGCCACCGGCGGTCCGGCCCCGACGATCCCGGTGGACAGCATGACGCCCTTGTCCGGGTTGGCGATGTGCATGGTGCCGCCCTTGCCGCGGCTCGCGCCGACGGTGCGACCCATCATCTCGCCGTAGATCTCCTCAAGCGGGACGCCCTTGCCGATCAGGTCGTGCAGCCCGCGGTAGGTCGTCACCAACTGGTCGTCGGGGCGCAGCGCCACCCCCATCGCGGCGGCGATGGCCTCCTGGCCGCGCGACGGCCAGTACACGCACATGAACTCGCCGGTGCCGATGCCCTTCGAAAGCCGGTCGTCGGCGGCCTTCATCAGGACCATCAGCTCGTAGAGTCGACGCTCGCTCACCATGAACCCCCGGTTACGTTGTCGCCCAAGCCGGTTCGCGGCATTACGCGCCCGACCACGGCTTGACCTTGAGGAAGCCGCCGCCGTCCACCCGGAGCTGCTGGCCGGTGATATAACGGGCCGCGTCCGAGGCCAGAAACAGCACGGCCTCGCTGATGTCCTCGGGCTCGACGTAGGGGATGGGCATCGCCTGGACCACCGGGAAGACAGGCTCGGCGTCCGCGCGGGTGGGTTCCTTCAGATCGGGCCGGAACGCGCGGTACATCGGCGCGCTGTGCAACATGTCGGTGTTGACGTTGGTCGGATGCACCGCGTTCATCCGGATGGAGAACTTCGCCAGCGCCAGCGCGAAGTCGTTGACGTAGTGTGCGGCAGCGAGTTTCGCGAACGCGTAGCCGGCCCCGCCCGGCCCACCATCGATTCCGGCGGTGTTCATCGAGGACATGAACGCCGCGTTGGACCCGATCACGATGATCGACGCGCCGGCCTGCAGGTGCTTGAGGCTGGCGTGGACCAGGTTGAGCACGCCGACCAGGTCGACGTCGACGGCGTCGGCGAACGCCTGCGGAGGCAGGCCCGCGGTAAGCGGGCAGATACCGGCGTTGGCGACGACGATGTCGAGGCGGCCGAACTCGGCCACACCCCGATCGATCGCGGCGGAAAGGGCGACCCGGTCGCGCACGTCGGCGATCACCGGGTACGCGCGCTGGCCCTCCTTCTCGACCAGGCGCGCCGTCTCGTCGAGGTCCTCGGGCCGGGCGAGCGGGTACTCGTTGGTGTCGATGTCGGCGCACAGATCCACCGCGATGATGTCGGCGCCCTCGGCGGCCAGTAGCCGCGCGTGGGAGCGGCCCTGGCCGCGCGCGGCCCCGCTGATCACGGCCACCTTGCCCGTCACCCTGCCCATCGCGCGTCCTTTGCCCCGGTTCCTACCTGAACGACCCGCGTTGGGGGCCAAGGTGATTCGCTACGGACGCGTGCGCGGCGCGCATCGACTGCACCGCGGATCGGGATCGGACCAATGGTCGGCTCCATCGCATGGGCTATCAATGTCCCTTAGAGTAGCTAGAATATCTAAAATAGCAAGAAATGGTGCCTGGCCCGAGGGGGTTCCTGTGACCGGTGTCCTACACGGGGTCCGGGTGGTCGAGTTGGCGTCGTGGACCTATGTGCCGTCAGCCGGGGCCGCGCTGTCCGACTGGGGCGCCGACGTGATCAAGGTGGAGGGCGTGGCCGCGGGCGATCCCGGCCGCGCGCTCGTCGTCGGCGGCTTCACCCGCGAGGCGGCGCGCCCGGACGCCGACTTCATCCTCGAGCTGGGCAACCGCGGCAAGCGCAGCATCGCCGTCGACATCAAGTCCGAAACGGGTCGCGCGTTCTTCGGCCGGTTGCTGGCCAGCGCGGATGTGTTCCTGACCAATTGGCTGCCCGGGGCGCTCGAACGGGCGCGGCTCACGGTCGACGACATCCGCGGGTTCAACCCGAAGATCATCATCGCGCGGGGGACCGGGCTGGGGGTCCGGGGCCCGGACCGGGATCGGGGCGGGTTCGACGCCGCCACGTACCTGGCGCGCGGCGGGGTGGCGTACACGCTCACGCCGTTCGGCACCGACACGCCGGCCGTCCAGGGTCCGGGGTTCGGTGACCTGCAGGGCGGGGCGACGCTGGCCGGCGGCGTCTGCGCGGCGCTGTTCCACCGGGAACGCACCGGCGAGCCCACGATCGTGGACTCCTCGCTGCTGGCCCAGGCAATGTGGTCGATCGCGCCGTCGATATCGGCGGCCGATTTCTTCGACATCGACGGCATCCCGGGAGCGCCGCCCGGGCTGGCCATCAACCCGCTGGTCAACCGGTACAAGACCAAGGACGGCAGGTGGATTCAGCTGGTCTTCCTGCAGCCCGACAAGTTCTGGGCCGGCTTCTGTGCGCGCATGGGCCTGGCGGAGCTGGCCACCGACGAGCGATTCGTGCCGTCTTCCAACCTGATCGCCAACGCCGCCGCGGCGACCGAGATCGTGGCGAACGCCTTTGCCCGCCACGACCTTGCGCACTGGCAGCGGGTGCTCGCCGACGAGCCCGGCGTGTGGGGCGCCCTCGCGACGCCCCGGGAAACCCTCAACGACCCGCAGGTCGAACCCAACGGGTACGTGGTGACCAACGTCGACGACCACGGCGAGCGCTACCGGATCGTCGCCGCGCCGGTGCAATTCGACGAGACCCCGCCGGCGCCCGCCCGCGCCCCGGAACACGGGCAGCACACCGAGGAGATCCTGCTCGGGCTCGGCGTCGACTGGGACGAGATCGCGGCGGCCAAGGACGCCAAGGCGATTCTGTAAGGGGCTCGCGCTGCGCCGAACGTGCACTGATGGCGGCCTTCCCGAGTCTGAGGGCGATTTTTTCGCCCTGAGAACACGCTCGGCGCGGCCACGTTCCCGGGCCGGGGCCGGTTGACCGCGGCGCTGGACCCGCTGTGACGGCCCCCGTCGCATAGTCGAGAGGACCGGCGCGCGCGGTGTGAAACGGTCCCGAAACGGTCACGAGCGGATACCGATGCGGGCAGCGCTCTGGCACAACGCGTTCGCCGCGCAAATCATTGCATAGGGGCGCCTTTTAAGGATTACGGGCGCAACGATGCGCACCGCGCGGATTCTCTTCCGCTTCGCACGTCGCGGATTTCGTTCGGGCGCAACAGGAGGGATCGACAGCATGATGGCGAACTGGGTTCCAGCCCAGACTTCGTACGGCCCGAATTCGGGCCGCATTCTCGACACCGCACGGGGCATTCTCATCGGCCTTCGCCGCTGCCCGTCGCATGTCGCTTTCGATGAATTGCACAGTGCCGCACTGCGTCACAAGGTGCCGGTGTTCGCCATGGCGTGGGCGCTGGTGCACCTGGCCGGCGATGGCGAGAAGACGCCCAGCTTCGTCGACGCGCAGTCCGCGGCCCGCCGCGAGTGGGGCTCGCTGTTCGGGAGGTCGGCCGCTGTGAGTTGGTGACGGGGGGTGAGGAACGTGGCGCGGCCGGGGTCCTGGGGGGTACCGCGGCCGCCGCCATCACCTCGCCGTCATCAGCCGCCCGCGAAAGCGGTACTGGCGACGCGTTTCTCGACCGGGCGCGTCAGGCCGAATGCGGCGCGCCGAGGACCACGAACGCCTCGACCGCGGTGGCCTGCTCGAAGCCCTCGACCTCCACGCGCCATTCGTAAATCCCCGGTTCCAAAGGGATTCCGCCCGGGATGTTGAGGGTGAGCGGCATGCGGACCGCGGTGCCGTGGATGGCGCCCGGCGGTCGCCCCGCCTCGGCCGACGCCTCGAAGGAGATCTTCTGGGCGCCCTGCGCGCCCATCACCACCACCGGTTCGCCGTCGGTGGTCAATAGCTGGCAGGTCAGCTTGTGCGGTTCGTTGGTCTCATCCCAGTCGATGTCCAAAAACAGCACCAAAGCGAAAGGGGGCGTGGGCGTTTGACACTGCCGCCACCCCAGCCCGAGGGCATGGACCTTGCCGGATTGGGCGTCGGCCTGCGCCGCGTCCGCGAGAAACAGGCTGATCTTCATTGCCGCCGCCTCACGCCATTCACCCGATCCTTCCCCCGCCTCGTGTCGGGAGGATCATACCTGCGCGCGCAGCGGCCAGCGCGGGTGCCGGTGACCTCGGCTATGCGCCGTTGGGCCGCGGCGCCGGGCCGTGCTCCTCGGCCTGGGCCAGCTTCTCCGGGCAGTACGCCGACGCCGCGATGGCCGCGAACTTGGCGGCGCCGGCGCCCTGGAACCCGGGGTTGCGCTCCTGCAGGTTCTTGACGATCTCCTGGCCGGTCATTCCGTCGTCGGCCAGGCTGCACACCTGCTTGCCCGCCGTGACCGCGCGGTCGGCGTTCATATAGGTCAGCCCGGCCTGCGTCAGGGCGGTCAAGAAGGCCTGGTCCTTGGCGTCGGCGTGGGCCGGGGCTGCGGTGCCTACCAGCACCGCGGCACACGCCGCCAGCAGCACGAGTCTCATATTCCGTGATTCTGGCAAAGCGCCTGCGCGCCCGCATCCGTTGCGGCCAACGGGAGTTTAATACCGGCTGACCGGCGAATGAACTTGTGCCGTAATGCCGTTCACGGCTGGCGGTCAGTCTCCGGGCGGTAGCTGGCGCGGTCCGTCGGGCGCGCGCAGCTCGGTCGCCGCATCGGGCCGCGGCAGCTGCGGGTCGCGGCCGCGCCCGGACACCGACCGCGACGGCGGGCGAGGCCGGTGGCTTCCGATCGCATGGGGGATGGCACGGCCCCCGCGCGTGGGCGCGCCGCGTGTGGGCCCGGGCGTGCCGGTGTCGGTGGTGTCCGAGTCGACCGTCACCCGGCGGGTGCGCTTGAGGGAGAACCTGATCTCCTCAACCTCTTCGAAGACCGTTCGCAGCGGCTGAGTCGTGGTGTCGATCATCCGCGCCACCAGCGGCGGCACCAACGGGCGGATCCAGCGGGCCGCGGCCTTGGTGGCGTCCGGGATCGACGGGATCAGCGGGGTCGCCCGCTCCGCGTGCGGTTGCACCGCGCGCGGCGGCTCGACCGGCGCGGGCAGGTTCGCGGGGGGCTCGGGCACCGGCTCGGCCGCCGACGCCGCGGCGATCGCGCGGCTGGCGGCCTCGGCTTCCGCGGCGATCGGCAGGTACACGTCGTCCTCGACCGCCGGCTCCAGGGCCGGCCGAACCGGTCGCAGCGACGGAGTGCTGACCGGGGCCTCGAGGGCCTCGGCCACCCGCCGGCGTTGCTGTTCGCGGTCGATCTCGGCCTGCGCCTCGATGGCGAGCCGCGCCTGGGTGAGGCGGTGTTCGGCCCACATGATTTCGGCCTCGCGGCGAACCTCGGCCCGCTTGATCGCGATCGCGGTGTCGGCGTCGAGCTCGGCGCGTTCCCGGTCCGTCCGCGCGGTCGCGTGGCGGTCGTGGCTGGTCTCACCGCGCCAGCGCCGCAGGATCAGGGGCAGCAGATACAGCAGCGCGCAGAGCGCGTCCGCCGCCAGCCGCAGCGCCAGCGCGCCGGCGCCGGCGAACGTGAGGTCGTTCATGGCGACCCAGCGCGCGCCGAGACCCCGGTCGGCGCCCGCGACGGCGGCCTGGTGCGCCTGTGCCACGACCCGTTCCTGGCGCGCGACGGCGGCGTCGAGCTCCGGTGCTTGGCGGTCCCGCGCCGCCAGCGCGTCGTCCAGCTCGTGCTGCGCGTCGGCGAGCAGCTCGTTTGCGGTTCGCGTTTCCGGTCCGGCGCCGGGAACGCCGGTGATCCGGGTCTGCGGGCACGGCGGGGTGGGGTGGTACTCACAGCGCGCGACCACCAGGGCCCGGTCCTGGTGCTCCCGGGCCTGCTCGACGGCGCGGTCGAGCCCGCCGCGCGCCTCCCTGGCCTGCTGCAGGGATGCCGACGCCCGCGCGACGGCCGGCGTGGCTTCGGCGTCGCGCAGGGCCCGTTCGTCGAGGCGGCGGTCGATCGAGCCGGCAAAGATGACCAGCGCGGCGAGCTCGCCCACCGCGACGCCGAGCGCCACGGCGACGGCCGCGCGGCCACCGATACCGGATCCGCCCCGGTCGGGCCGGCCGGCGATGCCGCGCGTCACCGCGCCGACCAGCAGGCCGACGACCAGCGTCAGTGGGACGACCGCGAGCCGCGGCCAGCGTTCGGCCTGGCTCACCGCCAGCCCCGCGACCAGCCAGGCCAGCAGGGCGCCGATCACCACGACCGCGTCCGCGACGTGGGCCGGCCGCCTTCTGTCAGCGATTTGTCGGGCGCACATCAGCTCCAAACACCTCCCCAGTCAGTCAAGGGTCCCAGGCCGGCGGCCGACACACCGAATCGAGGCGCCCCGCATGTGGTGTGGTTCACAGCCAGAGGGGCGCGAGACGGGAATGTGGGGCCGCGCCCGGCGCGAATGCTGCGACGCGGGCAGATCAGCGGTCGTTCCGGCGGGGGACGTGAGACGGTATAAGCCTATGCAAAACCACGACTATGTCAGCTACGAAGAGTTCGGCCGCCGGTTCTTCGAGGTCGCGGTCACGCCCGAGCGCGTCGCCGCCGCGTTCGCCGACATCGCGGGCAACGAGTTCGCCATGGAGCCCATCGCCCAGGGCCCGGGCGGGATCGCCAAGGTCAGCGCCAACGTCAAGATCCAGGATCCCAAGGTGACCCGGCGGCTGGGCGACGACATCACGTTCGTCATCCACATCCCGCTGTCCATCGATCTGCTGCTGGACCTGCGGCTGGACAAGCAGCGGTTCGTGGTCTCCGGCGACATCGCGTTGCGCGCCACCGCCCGGGCCGCCGAGCCCCTGCTGCTGATCGTCGACGTCGCCAAGCCGCGGCCGTCGGACATCACCGTCAACGTGTCCTCGAAGTCCTTCCGCGGCGAGGTGCTGCGCATCCTGGCGGGCGTCGACGGCGAGATCCGACGCTTCATCGCCGCCTACGTCGCCGAGGAGATCGACTCGCCGCAGTCGCAGGCCGCGCAGGTCATCGACGTGGCCCACCAGCTGCAGGAGGCCTGGCCCTGACGGGCCGCGCGCATCGGGGTTTATCGCGTCGGCGGGCCCGGGTATGCGGGAAGCCGTGGCACGAGTAGATGTTTCGATGTCGTCGGACGTGGACCCGGAAACCGCCTGGAAGCTGGCGTCCGATCTGCGCCGGTTCGACGAATGGATGACGATCTTCGGCGGGTGGCGCGGACCGGTGCCGTCCACGATCGAGAAGGGCACCTGCGTCTCGTCGTGCATCAAGGTCAAGGGCTTCCGCAACATCATCCACTGGGAAGTCACCCGCTACGACGAGCCGAAATCCATTGAGCTGCAAGGCCGGGGGCGCGGCGGGATCCGGATCGGGGTCGCGATGACCGTCACCGGCACCGACTCCGGATCGGATTTCCACCTGACCGCCGAATTGAAGGGCGGCCTGCTCGGCGGGCCCGTCGGGGGACTGGTGGCCCGGGTGTTGCGGTCGGACGTGCGCAAGTCGGTCAACAACCTGGCTTGCCTGCGCTGACGGGTTAGCGCGCGGGCCAGTCGCGTTCGGCGTCGCGGACTCGCCTGCGGTCCATGGCAAGCCACGCCAGCCCGCCGCCGAACGCCAGCAGGCCGACGATCGCCGCGGCGACGCCGCCACCGGCGATACCGAGCGCAAAGTTGGTCACGCAGACCGCGAACGCCACCACGGCTGCCGCGACGGCGACGAGCCCCGGCGACCACGCGGACTCCCGATGGTGGTGCGCGATCTGCCGTGTCACGAGTGCCACGAGCGTCTCCTCAGGTGTTTTTCGTTTTTCGCCGCTTTCTGCCGGCTACCCGAAACACCCTCGGAACAAACGACTTACGCGCGTTGGTGGCGAGCTACAGCGTCTGGTGCCGACCGAAGTACTTGTGGTCCTCGCTGTAGCCGCCGTAGCCGCTGCCGATGTCGCGGTAGTCGGAGACGAACTCGATCCCCTTGATCCACTTCACCAGTTTGAAGCCGTGCTGCAGCTCGTTGCGCAGCCGCAGCGGCTTGCCGTGCATGTAGGGCAGCGGCTGGTCGTTCATGTTGAACGCCAGCATCGTCATGTGGTGGTCCATCTGGCCGATGTGGTGGGCGTTGTAGTAGATGCCGCCGGTGGCGCCGAGACCCATCGAGTAGAACACCGCCCATTTGGCCTCGGGCAGCGGCTTGACGATGTCCATGATCGTCTTCATCTGCACGCCACCCCATTTGGCGACGCCGGACCACGCCTGGATGCAGAAGTGCTGGCTGATCTGCTCGTGGTAGGGCAGCGCCTTGAGGTCGTCGAGCGAGAACTCCATCGGGTGCTCGACGAGGCCGTAGACCTTGAGGCGCCAGTCCTTGAAGTCGTCGCGCTCCAGTTCCTTGTACTCGACGGTCTCGGGCAGCCGGCCGTTGCGCCAGTGATGCGGCGAGATGTCCTTCTCGGTGAACGCGCCGGGCTTGGGGTCCAGCTGCTCGAGCATGCGCTGGAACGGGCCCACCAGCGCGTAGCCGACCCGCTGCACCACCCGGGGGTGCTTGATGGTGAACGGGGTGGCCCAGACCCAGGCGATGGCCGTCACGACCATCGCGAGCGAGAAGATCCCGAATCCGATCCAGCTGTTGTCGTCGCGGGAGGCGAACATGTGGTTGAGATTGCGCAGCGCCTCGGTCGTCAAGACCATCGTCACGTGCACCAGGATGAAGAACAGGAAGTACACCAGCACCACGAAATGCAGCGATCGCGCGTGCTGGATGCTCAGGCGCTTGCTCAGCCAATGCACGCGCTGCGACAGCGCCGGTGACATGCCCAGGCCGGTGATCAGCGCGGCCGGGGCGGCGATGAACACGGTGGTGAAGTACGCCAGCAGCTGCAGGCCGTTGTAGGCGACCCAGCCGTTGTCGGTCGGCCAGTCCAGCGACATGTACTGGATCGCCACCGACAAGGCGTTGGGGAAGACGTCCCAGTTGGTCGGCACGATGTGGCGCCACTGTCCGGTGGCGAACAGCAACACGTAGAAGACCAGGCCGTTCACCAGCCATAGGACGTCGACGCCGAGGTGCCACCACCGGGCCAGGCCGATGGAGTGCCGGAAGCCGGGCAGCCCGAGTTGCGGGGGCAGCGCGACGGTGTCGGCGTTGGCGGTCCACAGTTCGTCATCGGGCACCGGCGGGCCGACCCGCAGCCACTCGTCCTTGCCGGGCGTGGCGTTGCGGCTGAAGTAGAGCCGGGGATGGTCGCAGAGGATCTGGATCCCGGTCCGGATGATGAACATCATCATGAACAGGTTGAAGAAGTGGGTCCAGCCGATCCAGGCGGGCAGACCGTGCGGTCCGGCGCTGGCGATGTCGGTGCCGGGGTGGCGCGCGATGAACTCCTGCACCGCGGGCACGTTGTGCAGGCCCTTGCCGATCGCGATCGCCGCGATCAGCAGAACCATGCCGATCGGGATCAGCCACAGCAGGTTGAACCATTTGTCGCGGCCGACGCGCAGCTTGGGCGCGGTCGCCCGGCGGGTGAGGTCGAAGCCGCCGCCGTAGGCCTCCACGTCGATGGTGTCGTGGGCGGTATGGATCTCGTTCCGGTAGTCCGGGATGGAGGTCAGCGGCGTGCCCACCGCCAACGTCGAGATTGAGCTGTTCCCCACCGGATCAACGTGCTTGCTTTCGGCATGCGTCACGGGGTTGAAAATACACGAGAGCACCCGGATAAATCCAAGTTTGGTTGGGAAAAATACCCGACGCCCGGCGCGCCGGGGCGTATTGCTGTCGGCAATAGTTGACGGCGGTCACACTTTGTCTGGGCGCGCATGGCGGTTTTGCCGCAGCTGCCACGGGACGGCGCGGTTATCGCCGCAGAATCGGTTTCTTGGCGCTCACTGTGAGTTTGGTTAAAACCGTCTGGCAGTCGCCGCTAGCCCGTGTCGGGCGGTCGCACGCGTCGGGCAGGGCGGGTCTCAATGGCGTTGATGGTCAGGGCGCGGCGGCCGATCCGCCAGCCGGCGTCGGTCAGCTGGTAGTCGTCGTCGTAGCGCAGGTGCCAGACCACGTCGGTCACGTCACCGGGGTCCGCGCCGCGGCGGCTCCAGTGGTGCGCGACGCACGCCACCCGCCCGGTTGCGGCCCCGGGCCGCGGCCCGTCGCCGTAGACCTCGCCGACGATCGCGTGCTGGGTGCGCTCGACCGCGGCGACGGCGGCCAGCGCGGCGGCGATGGCGTCGGTGCCGCGGTGGGAACGAACGGGCTCCAGCGCGCCCGGCGGCTCGGGCACGTTCAGCTCGGCAGTCGCCGTGAAAAGCGTTGCGACCGCGTCGAACTGGCGGTCGTCGACGCCGGCCGCATACCGGTGCACCAGGTCGCTGAGGGCCGCCCGGTCGTCGGCGGAAAGGGGCATGACGAAACCTACGCGATCAGCGACAGCCGCTGCGCACACGCCGACAGCATGTCCTTGGCCTCCTCGATGTCGGCGGTCGGCGGCGTCGACAGCACGATCCGGTCGGCGCCCTGGTCGACCAGGGCGCCCGCGCGCTCCGCGTCGATCTTGGTGACCGTGTGCCCCAGGGACACCTCCAGGGCCGCGGGGTCGCGGCCCGCCGCCGCCGCCTCGTCGCGCATCAGCGCGATCAGTGACGCGAGCTGCCGGCCGGCCACGCCCAGCGGTTGCAGGCCGTCGCCCAGGCGCCCCGCCCGGCGCGCCGCCGCCCTGCTGTGCCCACCGATGTGGACCGGAAGTCGTTCGCCGGCAACGGGTTTGGGATAGCACATGACGTCGTCGAAGTCGAAGAACTCGCCGTGGTGCGACACCCCCTGCGGCCGGTCGGCCCATAGTGCCCGCAACACGGCCAGCTGCTCGTCGGCCCGCCGGCCCCGGCTGTCGAACTCCGCGCCGCAGGCCTCGACCTCCTCCCGCAGCCAGCCCACGCCCACGCACAGCCGCAGCCGTCCGCCCGAGAGCGCGTCGACGGTCGCCGCGCGTTTGGCGAGCACCACCGGGTGGTGGTTGGGCAGCACCAGCACGCCGGTGGCCAGGCCCAACCGGCTGGTGTGGCCGGCCAGGAACGCCAGCAGGTCCAGCGGGTCGGGGATGGGGCAGTCGGCGGCCAGGCCGACCCGCCCGGAGCTGTCGTAGGGGTAGACGCTGTCGTAGCGGGTGGCCAGGACGGTGTGCTCGACGACCACGATCGACTCGAACCCGCACCGCTCCAGGTGGCCCGCGAAGGCCGCCATGTATTCGGGATCCGCGGTGACGCCGTCGGCGACCGGGGCCAGAACTCCCACTTTCACGGCAGCGTTCATGGCTCCTGAAGCTACAGGGCTATACCGCGGGCGTTATCGCCGCGCGGACGGCCTCGGCCAGGGCGGCCGCCCGGCGATCGGTGAAGACGTCCTCGAGCAGCACCGGGCGGCCGTCCGGTCCGGTCAGCGGCACCCGCCAGTTCGGGTACTCGTCGGTGGTGCCCGGCTGGTTCTGGGTGCGGCGGTCGCCGACCGCGTCGGTCAGCGCCACCCCCAGCAGCCGCGACGGGGTCCGGCCCAGGTAGCGGTACAGCGCGAGGACGACCGCTTCCGGGTCGTCTTCGGGGTTGTCTGAGCCCGCACCCAGCAGGCCCACCCGGCGCAGCTCGGCCATCCAGGCCGCCAGCTCGGCCCGATCGGATGCGAGCTCGTCGGCCGCGGGCCGGGTCAGCAAACCGAGGGACTCCCGCAGCCGCACGTGGTCGCCGGCCAGGTAACCCGCCGTCGGCGGCAGGTCGTGGGTGGTCACCGACGACAGGCAGTACTCGCGCCAGCGCTCGGCGGGCAGCGGCCCGCCGTTCCCGTCGCGGTCGGACTCGAACCACAGGATCGAGGTGCCCAGCACCCCACGCAGCAAGAGGTAGTCGCGCACCCACGGCTCGACGGTGCCGAGGTCCTCGCCGACGACGAGCGCCCCGGCCCGGTGCGCCTCCAGCGCGACGATGCCGATCATCGCCTCGTGGTCGTAGCGCACGTAGGTGCCCTCGGTGGGCGGTGCGCCCTGCGGGATCCACCACAGCCGGAACAACCCGATGATGTGGTCGATGCGCACGCCGCCGGCGTGCCGCAGCACGGCCCGGATCAGCGCGCGAAAGGGCCGGTACTCCTGCTCGTCGAGGCGGTCCGGGCGCCACGGCGGCTGCGACCAGTCCTGGCCGAGCTGGTTGAACTCGTCCGGTGGCGCGCCCGCCGTCACCCCCAGCGCCAGCACGTCCTGCAGGGCCCAGGCGTCGGCGCCGTCGGGGTGCACGCCGACGGCGAGGTCGTGCATGATGCCCAGCCCCATCCCCGCCCGCACCGCCTGCGACTGGGCCGCCGCGAGTTGTTCGTCGAGCTGCCACTGCAGCCAGCGGTGGAAATCGACGGCGTCCGAATGCTTTTCGGCAAAACGCCGCACGGCGGCGCAGTCGGGCCGGCGCAGCGACTCCGGCCAGCGGTGCCAGTCACCGCCGTATTCCTCGGCCAGCGCGCACCAGGTGGCGAAGTCGTCGAGCGCGCCACCCTCGCGGTCGCGGAACGCGGCGTAGGCCAGCTCGCGGCCGGCCGAGCGGGGCAGCCGGTGCAGCAGCTCCAGCGCCGCGCGCTTGGCCGCCCACGCGCCGTCGCGGTCGACGGCGTCGAGCCGGGCGGCCCGCCGCTGGACGTCCGAGCGCAGCCGCCGCACCCGGCCGCGCTTGGTCAGGTCGGCGTATTCCGGGATCGCCTCCACCCGCAGGTAGAGCGGGTTGACGAAGCGGCGCGAGGTCGGCAGGTAGGGCGACGGCTCCATCCGGCCCGTCGGCCCCGCGAACCCGGCGGCGTGCAGCGGGTTGACCAGCACGTAGTCCGCGCCGTGGCGCGCCGCCGACCACACCGCGAGGTCGGCCAGGTCGGTGAGGTCCCCGACGCCCCACGAACGCCGGGACCGCACGCTGTAGAGCTGCGCGGCCAGCCCCCACGCGCGGCGTGCCCCCAGCCGCTCCGGCAAACCCAGCCAGTCCGGCGTCACGATCAGCGCGGTGCTGGCCTCGAAGTCGCCGGAGCGCAGCCGCACCCGGTGGTAGCCCAGCGGCAAATCGCCGGGCAGGACGAAGCTGGCCTCGCCGATCAGGCGGCCGTCCAGGTCGAAGGGCGGCGTGAAGTTGTCCACCTGCCGGACCCCGCCGCGCACCGTGCCGTCCTCGAGCTCGACGCGCACCTCGGCGGGGTCGCCGTGGGTCACGTGCACCCAGAACCGGATCTGCTCACCGCTGCGCCCGACGATGGTCGCGGGCATCCGGCGCTCCCAATACGACCGCCGCCTGGCCGCCAGCGCGTCGTTGCGCTCCCGTTCGGTGCCCGCCGCGACACCGAGCGCGCCGAGCACGGCCACCAGCGTGTCCTGCCCGACGGGCACGCGCCGGCCGGTCCAGTCCTCGTAGTCGGTGGCGATGTGATAGCGGCGGGCGAGTTCGACCAGCGAGGGCGCGAGCTCAGTCATGTCGCCCATCTTGCTGGAGAACCGCGCGCCCAGGGGGTCCAGTGTGAGCTGACGGCTTTCAGTGTGCGCGTAGGGCGCGGTGGGGGCGGTTTTTCCGCCCTGGATTCACAGCCAACGCCGTGAACTCACACTCGATTGCGAGCGGGGTCGCCGGGTTGGACTGCCGGGCGGGCTCGCGGAGGTGCCCGTTCAACAGGACTAGTCGGCCAACCACGGCTAACATGCCCAATGAGACGTGAAGAATCCAGCCGGGGGATCAGTGGGGAAGACCGACGTTGCGGGCGCTGCTGCCCGCACCGGGTCCTCGCGGGTGATTCACGTAATTCGCGAGACGGACAATATCCAGGCGTTCGAACAGACCGGATGGTGAATTAAGTGGCGGAAGAGAGTCGCGGGCAGCGCGGGTCGGGCTACGGCCTCGGGTTGTCGACCCGGACCCAGGTGACCGGTTACCAGTTCCTGGCTCGCCGCACCGCGATGGCGCTGACCCGCTGGCGCGTCCGCATGGAGATCGAGCCGGGCCGGCGCCAGACCCTGGCCGTCATCGCCTCGGTCTCCGCGTCCCTGGTGATCTGCCTGGGCGCGCTGCTCTGGTCGTTCCTGTCCCCGTCGGGCCAGATCAACGAGTCGCCGATCATCGCCGACCGCGACTCCGGCGCCCTCTACGTCCGCGTGGGGGACAAGCTGTACCCCGCGCTGAACCTGGCCTCGGCCCGGCTGATCACCGGACGCCCGGACAACCCGCACCTGGTCCGCTCCAGCCAGATCGCGAACCTGCCCCGCGGGCCGCTGGTCGGCATCCCGGGCGCGCCGTCGCACTTCGCCCCCAAGACGCCGGCCGCGTCGTCCTGGCTGGTGTGCGACACGGTCGGCTCGACCGGTGTCGGCGCGCCGTCGGGGGTCACGGTGACGGTGATCGACGGCACCCCCGACCTCAGCGGCCACCGGCAGGTGCTCAACGGCTCGGACGCCGTAGTGCTGCGCTACGGCGACGACACGTGGGTGGTCCGGCAGGGCCGCCGCTCGAAGATCGACGCCATGAACCGCTCGGTGCTGCTGCCGCTGGGCCTGACGCCCGAGCAGGTCAGCATGGCCAAGCCGATGAGCCGCGCCCTGTACGACGCGTTGCCCGTCGGGCCCGAACTCACGGTGCCGGAGATTCCGAACGGCGGATCCCCGGCCGCCTTCCCGGGCGCGCCCGGCCCGGTGGGAACGGTCATCGTCACCCCGCAAATCAGTGGGCCGCAACAGTATTCGCTGGTACTGACCGACGGCGTCCAGACGCTGCCGCCGCTGGTGGCCCAGATCCTGCAGAACGCCGGCGGCCCGGGTTCTGCCACCAAGCCGGTCACCGTGGAACCGTCGGCGCTGGCGAAGATGCCGGTGGTCAACAAGCTGGACCTGTCGTCGTATCCCGACAACCCACTGAACGTGATGGACATCCGGGAGAACCCGGCGACCTGCTGGTGGTGGCAGAAGACCTCGGGCGAGAACCGGGCCCGCATCCAGGTGGTGTCCGGGTCGACCCTGCCCGTCGGGGCCAAGGAGACGAACAAGGTGGTGTCCCTGGTCAAGGCCGACACCACCGGCCGCGAGGCCGACCAGGTCTACTTCGCCCCCGACCACGCCAACTTCGTGGCCGTCACCGGCAACGACGCCGGCGCCAAGACGACGGAGTCGCTGTGGTGGCTGACGGACGCCGGCGCCCGGTTCGGTGTGGACGACACCCGTGAGGCCCGCGAGGCGCTGGGCCTGAAGACCACGCCGAGCCTGGCGCCGTGGGTGGCGCTGCGGCTGCTGCCCCAGGGCCCCACCCTGTCGCGCGCGGACGCTCTGGTGGAGCACGACACCTTACCGATGGACATGTCCCCTGCAGAGTTGGTGGTACCCCGATGAAACGCGGATTCGCAAGGCCCACACCGGAAAAGGCGCCGGTGATCAAGCCGGAGAACATCGTTCTGCCCACGCCGCTGAGCATCCCGCCGCCCGAGGGCAAGCCGTGGTGGATCGTGGTGGTCGGCGTCGTGGTGATCGGCCTGCTGGGCGGGATGGTCGCGATGACCTTCGCCAGCGGCTCGCACGTGTTCGGCGGCGTCGGCGCGATCTTCCCGATCTTCATGGTCGGCGGGATGATGATGATGATGTTCCGCGGCGGCGGCGGCCAGCAGCAGATGAGCCGGCCGAAGCTGGACGCGATGCGCGCCCAGTTCATGCTGATGCTGGACATGCTGCGCGAGACGGCCCACGAATCCGCCGACAGCATGGACGCCAACTACCGCTGGTTCCACCCCGAACCGACGACGCTGGCGGCGGCAGTCGGGTCGTCGCGGATGTGGGAGCGCAAGCCCGACGGCAAGGACCTCAACTTCGGCGTGGTGCGCGTCGGCGTGGGCATGACGCGCCCCGAGGTGACCTGGGGCGAGCCGCAGAACATGCCGACCGACATCGAGCTCGAGCCGGTGACGGGCAAGGCGCTGCAGGAGTTCGGCCGCTACCAGAGCGTCGTCTACAACCTGCCGAAGATGATCTCGCTGCTGGTCGAACCCTGGTACTCGCTGGTCGGGGAGCGCGAGCAGGTGCTGGGCCTGATGCGGGCGATCATCTGCCAGCTGGGGTTCTCGCACGGGCCCGACCACGTGCAGATGATCGTGGTCAGTTCCGATCTCGAGCAATGGGATTGGGTCAAGTGGCTGCCGCACTTCGGTGACCCGCGGCGCCAGGACGCGGCCGGCAACGCGCGGATGGTCTACAGCTCGGTGCGGGAGTTCGCCGCCGAGCAAGCCGAATTGTTCGCCGGCCGTGGCTCTTTCACGCCCCGGCACGCCAGCTCGTCGGCGCAGACCCCGACGCCGCACACGGTGATCATCGCCGACATCGCCGACCCGCAGTGGGAGTTCGTCATCAGCGCCGAGGGCATCGACGGTGTGACGTTCTTCGACCTGACCGGCGGGTCGATGTGGTCGGCCGTCCCGGAGCGCACCCTGCGGTTCGACGACCGCGGCGTCATCGAGGCCCTGCCGCGCGACCGCGACACCTGGATGGTCATCGACGAGAAGCCGTGGTTTTTCGCCCTCACCGACCACGTCAGCGTCGCCGAGGCGGAGGAGTTCGCGCAGAAGCTGGCGCGCTGGCGGCTGGCCGAGGCATACGAGGAGATCGGTCAGCGGGTGGCCCACATCGGCGCCCGCGACATCATGGCCTACTACGGGATCGACGACCCGGCCGACATCGACTTCGACGCGCTGTGGGGCAGCCGCACCGACTCGATGGGCCGCTCGCGGCTGCGGGCGCCGTTCGGCAACCGCTCCGACAACGGCGAATTGCTGTTCCTGGACATGAAGTCGCTGGACGAGGGCGGCGACGGCCCGCACGGGGTCATGTCGGGTACCACCGGTTCGGGTAAGTCGACGCTGGTGCGCACCGTGATCGAGTCCCTGATGCTCGGCCACCCGCCGGAGGAACTGCAGTTCGTGCTCGCCGACCTCAAGGGTGGTTCGGCCGTCAAGCCGTTCGCCGGGGTGCCGCACGTGTCGCGCATCATCACCGACCTGGAAGAGGACCAGGCGCTGATGGAGCGGTTCCTGGACGCGCTGTGGGGCGAGATCGCCCGCCGCAAGGCGATCTGCGACAGCGCCGGCGTCGACGACGCCAAGGAGTACAACAGCGTGCGCTCCCGGATGCGCGCCCGCGGCCAGGACATGCCGCCGCTGCCGATGCTCGTGGTCGTCATCGACGAGTTCTACGAGTGGTTCCGCATCATGCCGACGGCCGTCGATGTGCTCGACTCGATCGGGCGGCAGGGCCGCGCGTACTGGATCCACCTGATGATGGCGTCGCAGACGATCGAGAGCCGCGCCGAAAAGCTCATGGAGAACATGGGTTACCGGTTGGTGCTGAAGGCGCGCACCGCCGGTGCGGCGCAGGCCGCCGGCGTGCCGAACGCGGTGAACCTGCCGGCCCAGGCCGGCCTGGGCTACTTCCGCCGCAGCCTGGAGGACATCGTCCGGTTCCAGGCCGAGTTCCTGTGGCGCGACTACATCTCCCGCGGGTCGTCCATCGACGGCGACGAGGCGCCGGCGCTGGTGCACAGCATCGATTACGTTCGCCCGCAACTGTTTACCAACTCGTTCACCCCGCTCGAGGTCAGCGTCGGCGGGCCGCAGCTGGAGCAGACGCTCGCCAACGGCTCCAACGGCGAGGTGCTCGAGCCGGCCGAGGCCGAGGACGACGACGAAGGCGTCCGGACGCCCAAGGTCGGCACGGTGATCATCGATCAGCTGCGCAGGATCGACTTCGAGCCCTACCGGTTGTGGCAACCGCCGCTGAGCGAACCGGTCGCCATCGACGAGCTGGTCAACCGGTTCCTCGGGCACGCCTGGCAGCAGGACTACGGCAGCGCGCAGAACCTGGTCTTCCCCATCGGGATCATCGACCGGCCGTTCAAGCACGACCAGCCGCCGTGGACGGTGGACACCTCCGGCCCCGGCGCCAACGTGCTGATCCTCGGCGCCGGCGGGTCGGGCAAGACCACCGCGCTGCAGACGCTGATCTGCTCGGCCGCGCTGACCCACACGCCGGATCAGGTTCAGTTCTACTGCCTGGCCTACAGCGGCACCGCGCTGACCACGGTCGCCCAGCTGCCCCACGTGGGCGAGGTGGCCGGCCCGACCGACCCGTACGGCGTGCGCCGCACGGTCGCCGAGTTGCTGGCCCTGGTCCGCGAGCGCAAGCGCAGCTTCCTCGAATACGGCATCGCCTCGATGGAGGTGTTCCGGCGCCGCAAGTTCGCCGGCGAGGCCGGCCCGGTGCCCAACGACGGGTTCGGCGACGTCTACCTGGTGATCGACAACTACCGCGCGCTGGCCGAGGAGAACGAGGTCCTGATCGAGCAGGTGAACCTGATCATCAACCAGGGCCCCTCGTTCGGGGTGCACGTGGTCGTCACCGCCGACCGCGAGTCGGAGCTGCGGCCGCCGGTGCGCAGCGGTTTCGGCTGCCGCGTCGAGTTGCGCCTGGCCGCGGTGGAGGACGCCAAGCTGGTGCGTTCGCGCTTCGCCAAGGAAGTCCCGGTCAAGCCCGGGCGCGGCATGGTCGCGGTTAACTACGTCCGCCTGGACGCCGACCCGCAGGCCGGCCTGCACACGCTGGTGGCGCGGCCCGCGCTGGCCAGCACGCGCGACAACGTGTTCGCCTCCGACAGCATCGTCGAGGCGGTCAGCCGGCTGGCGAGCGGCCAGGCGCCGCCGATCCGCCGGCTGCCCGCGCGGTTCGGCGTGGAGCAGGTGCGCGAGCTGGCCGCCCGCGACACCCGCCAGGGCGTCGGTGCCGGCGGAATCGCCTGGGCCATCTCGGAATTGGACCTGGCGCCGGTCTATCTCAACTTCGCCGAGAACGCGCACCTGATGGTGACGGGCCGGCGCGAGTGTGGGAAGACCACGACGCTGGCGACCATCATGTCCGAGATCGGCCGGCTCTACGCGCCCGGCGCCAGCAGCGCCCCGCCGCCGCCGCCCGGGCGGCCGTCGGCCCAGGTGTGGCTGGTCGACCCGCGCCGCCAGCTGCTGACCGTGATGGGCTCGGAGTATGTCGAGAACTTCGCCTACAACCTCGACGGCGTGCAGGCGATGATGAACGACCTGTCCGCGCTGCTGGCCAGCCGCGAGCCGCCGCCCGGCCTGTCGGCGGAGGAGCTGATGTCGCACTCGTGGTGGAGTGGCCCGGAGATCTTCCTGATCGTCGACGACATCCAGCAGATGCCGGCCGGTTTCGATTCGCCGCTGCACAAGGCGGCCGCCTGGGTGACCAGGGCCTCCGACGTGGGCCTGCACGTGATCGCCACGCGCTCGTTCGGCGGCTGGTCGTCGGCGGGCAGCGACCCGATGCTGCGGGCGCTGCACCAGGCCAACGCGCCGCTGCTGGTAATGGACGCCGACCCCGACGAGGGCTTCATCCGCGGCAAGATGAAGGGCGGCCCGCTGCCCCGCGGCCGCGGCCTGCTGATGGCCGAGGACACCGGGGTGTTCGTCCAGGTGGCGGCCACCGAGTTCCGCAAGTAGGACCGGGCGTTGCGCTGGGGCTGATCGAAGGTCAGCCCCAGCGCAGCGGTAATTCCTTGAGCGCGAACGTCTTCGACGGGAATCTGATCTCCGGCGTGTAGTCCGCGGGCAGTTCGAAGTCGGGGATCTGGCGCAGCCATTCGTCGACGACGATGGTCAGCTCGATGCGCGCCAGATGCGACCCCAGGCAGCGGTGCGGGCCGCCGCCGAAGCCCCAGTGCCGGTGCACCTTGCCGTCCAAAAACAGCTCGTCGGTGGACATCTCGTCGCTGCCGTCGCGGTTCACCGCGGCCATGCACAGCCGCACCGGGGTGCCGGCGGGCAGCGTCATGCCGCCGATGGTGACCACCTGCGTCGTCACCCGGGGCGCCACTGGCGCCGACGGCTCCAGCCGGACGATCTCTTCGATGAAAACCCTGATCTGGCGGGGGTTTTCGCGCAGCGATTCGCGCAGCTGGGGTCGGCGCGCGAGTTCGAACAAGGAGAACCCGATCGCCGCGGTCACGGTGTCCAGGCCGGCCAGGATCAACAGGTGGCTCATGCCCAGCAGCTCGAGATCGGTGAAGTCGCCCGGGCCGGTCATCACCCGCGACAACATGTCCGGGCCCGGGTTTTTGCGGCGCTGCGCGATCGCGTCGGTCAGATACGCCATCAGCTCGCCCGCCTTCTCGAGGTCCTCCCGCGTCGAATAGGGCCGGTCGCCGACGATGGCGTCCTTCCAGTCGATGATGCGGTCGCGATCGTCGACGGGCAGCCCGTAGAGGTCGAGGAAGACCTGGAAGGGATAGAGGTTCGCGAAATCGGCCATCGCCTCGCACTTGCCCTGTGCGGCGAGCGCGGCGATCATCTCGGCGGCGTGGCGCGACAGCACGGGGCGGGACTTGCTCAACCCGTGCGGGCTGAAATAGGGCTGCAGGATCTTGCGGTACCGGGTGTGCTCGGGCGGGTCGAACGCCAGGGGCACCACCGGCAGCGGGCTGCCGGGCGGTTGCAGGGCCAGGCGCGACGAGAAGACCTGCGGGTTGCGCAGCGCGGTCAGGACGTCCTCGCGCCGGGTCAGGTAGTAGTGGCCGTTCATGAACACCACCGGCCCGGCGTCCCGCAGCGTCTTCCACCCGACGCCACGGTCTACGGCCATCGGCAGCTTGGAGTACTCGAGCCGCGGCAGGTGGAAGGCGCCCGGCTGGCCTGCACCGAGAGTGCTCATGCGTCTGAACTCCGCGTGTCCGTTGGGTTTTCGTGGATTGTGGGCAAAGTCACCGTCGCGGCCCGGCGGGCTCGGATCGCGTCACGACGGCTTTGCCGGCGGCACCCCAATATCGCACGCGGGCCATGGGGGCACCACCCGTGTCGCCCGCGATCGTCGGCTTCGGCGCCCGGTGCCGCACACGGCGGCTTTATCCGCGGCGGGATTTTATTGCGCGCCGGGCCGCCGGCACCCCGGGCGGGCACTGCCAACCGTCATCGCGCGACCGCGCGGGCGACCGCCCGTCGTTCGCCCGCCGGCCGATTGTCGCAGCTCATGGCGACCGGAACCGGGTTGCGGCGGGCGTCGGGGGAGACGGCGCCACCGCTGAGCACCGCCGGCGGGGCGGCACGCGATGGTCGGCCGCCTGCCAGGCCCCGGCTTCGCCAGATTGCCGATCGGCCGCGGCGAACTAACGTGACGCACAGCCCAAAGGCCGACGAGATTCGAGGGAGGCGACACGTGTCGTTCGGGACCGCACAGCCGGCGGCTACGGCCGCGGCTCGGGCCGTCTCCGCGTCGGTAGAGTGGACCGGCACAGCCCCGAACCGTCGTAGAAGGGCATCGCGTGAAGGTTCGCCTCGACAAGTCCAAGTGCGTCGGCCACGCCCAGTGCTACGCGGTGGATCCGGAGCTGTTCCCGATCGACGAGTCGGGCTATTCGATCCTCGAGGAGCACGAGGTGCGGCCCGAGGACGAGCAGGTGACGCGCGACGGCGTGGCCTCGTGTCCCGAGATGGCGTTGCTGATCGACGAGGACTAGCGCCGGGCGACCGCGCCCCGTTGAGCAAACTGCACATGAACACTCGGCGGTCGCCGGTGAACGGCGGCTGACCGGGAATGAACATTGGTTGGCCAATTACCAACAGTCGCCGATGTAGCTCGGCGTGCCCTGTCTGAGCAGCTAATGTCAACCGCGAGCGGCAGTTCCAGTACGACAAGAGCTGTCGCTCGGTTGCTGAAAGCGGGGTAGTCGAGGCACGTTGCGCACCGTGGTCCTGACCGGGCATCCGGGAATCCTGGTGGCGGAGAGTTTCTCCGGGCCGACGGGACCGGCGCGCAAAGTCACGAAATTCCCGCCCACTGGGTTAGCTGGTCCACAGGGTTGTGACCGCGCCCATCAAGCTTTTTGCCCGACAGCCGAGATTGCCACCGCGATCATGGCCGATTGAGGAGGACACGGTGTTCGACTTCGGTGCGTTACCGCCCGAAATCAATTCCGGTCGTATCTATGCCGGCCCCGGGGCCGAGTCGATCATGGTTGCCGCCACCGCCTGGGACGAACTGGCGGCGGAGCTCGGGACGGCGGCCAGCAGCTACGACTCGGTGCTCACCGAACTGACCAGCGCGCCCTGGGTGGGGCCGTCGTCGACGGCGATGGTGGCGGCCGTCGCGCCCTACGTCAGCTGGCTCGGCGCGGCCGCCGGGCTGGCCGAGGAGAGCGCCAGCCAGGCGCGGGCGGCCGCGGCCGCCTTCGAGACCGCGTTCGCGATGACGGTGCCGCCGCCCGTGATCGCGGCCAACCGGGTGTTGCTGATGACGCTGGTCGCGACCAACTTCTTCGGGCAGAACACCCCGGCGATCATGGCCACCGAGGCCCAGTACATGGAGATGTGGGCCCAGGACGCCGCCGCCATGTACGGCTACGCCGCCGCGTCGGCGACCGCCGCGCAGCTGACCCCCTACCAGCCGCCGCCGAACACCACGACGCCGGAGGGCGTCGCCAATCAGGGCGCCGCGGTGGCCCAGGCCGCCGCCGAGCCGGCCGGCAACTCCGGCCAGACGGCCGCGGCGACCGTCACCCAGCTCGTCCCCGCGGCGACGGTTCCCCAAGCGCTGCAACAACTTTCGACGGGCGTCTCGACGACCTGGCCGTTCTCGATGTTCGAAAGCCAGCTCAAGGACTTCTTGACGTACGGGTTGCCCACCCCGACCAACAACTGGCTGGGGCTGGCATCCAGCCAGTACACCCCGATCCTGAAGAACACGCTGCAGGCCTACTTCGGGGTGGGCATGGGACAGTTCGCCGTGTCGATCGGGCAGCAGTTGACCTTCGGTACCGGTACGACGGCCGGTGCGGGCGGTGCCTGGTACCCGACCCCGCAATTCGCCGGCCTGCACCTGGGCACCGTGGGCGGTGGGGCCGCCGCGGGCGCCCACGCCGCGTCGGCCGCCTCGGCCGTGTCGGCGAGCGCGGGCCAGGCCGGCAAGGTCGGGCTGCTGTCGGTCCCGGCGAACTGGACGACGCCGACCTCGGAGGCCGGCGTCACGCTGGCGGCGGCCGAGGAGGCTCCCGCGAACGCCGGTGCGGGCGCCCCGACCAACGCCGTGCTGCGGGGCATGCCGCCCGGCGCCGTGGGCCGCCGCACCGCGGGCTACGGCTACACCAACAAATACGGGTTCCGCTACAGCGTGCTGACGCGCCCGCCGTCGGCCGGATGACGGGGGGGCGACGGGCAGACATGACACGACCAACAAGCCGGGAAAACTGAGGAGGAAAGCGAATGTCGTTTGTGACCACGCAACCCGAGGCGCTGGCCGCGGCGGCGGGCAGCCTGCAGGGCATCGGCTCGGCGCTGAGCGCCCAGAACGCGGCGGCGGCCGCGCCGACGACGGGTGTGGTGCCCGCGGCCGCCGATGAGGTGTCGGCGCTGACCGCGGCGCAGTTCGCCGCGCACGCCCAGATGTATCAGGCCGTCAGCGCACAGGCTGCGGCAATCCACGAGACGTTCGTCAACACCCTGGGCATCAGCTCGGGGTCGTACGCGGCGACCGAGGCGGCCAACGCGGCCGCGGCCGGCTAGGAGATGAGGACATGACAATCGATTTGGGTGCGCTGCCCCCGGAGGTCACCTCCGCGCAGATCTATGCGGGTCCGGGCTCGACGTCGCTGGCGACGGCGGCCTCGGCCTGGAATGGCATTGCGGCCGAACTGAATTCGGCCGCAATGGGCTACGACAAGCTGATCACGCAGCTGTCCAGCGAGGAGTGGCTGGGGCCGGCCTCGGCGTCGATGGCTGCGGCGGTGCAGCCGTACGTGACCTGGATGACCACCACCGCCGCGCAGGCGGAGGAGGCGGCCGCCCAGGCCCAGTCGGCCGCGGCGGCCTACGAGACCGTGCTCGCCTCCGTGACGCCGCCGCCGCTCATCGCGGCCAACCGCACCGAACTGGCCCAGGCCACGGCGACCAACGTGCTGGGCCAGAACAACGGCATCATCGCCCAGCTGGAGGCGCAGTACACCGAATTCTGGGCGCAGAACGCCGCGGCGATGTACAGCTACGCCGGCCAGTCGGCGTCGGCGACCAAGGTGACGCCGTACCAAAGCGCCCCGACGATCACCAACCAGGCGGCCACGGGCACCCAGACCGCCGCGGTCGCGGCGGCCCAGGCCGGCCCGGCCGCCTCGGTGCAGCAGAGCCTGCAGGGCTACCTGAGCCAGATCCAGAGCCAGCTCGGCCAGCTGGCCGGGCCGCTGGCCAACCCGACCGCGACGTCCTCGGCCGTCTCGCAGTTCCAGTCGACCAACCCGATGCTGCAGGAAGTCTGGTTCCTGCTGACCGGGCAGACCTCGCTGCCCACCAACCTGGGGGCGCTGGCCAACGGCTACACCCCGTTCGCGGGCTTGTTCTACAACACCGAGGGTCTGCCCTACTTCAGCATCGGTATGGGCAACAACTTCGTTCAGGTCGCCAAGAGCCTCGGGCTCATCAGCGCGCCCGCGGCGGCGGCCGCGGCCGCCGTCCCCAAGGGCCTGCCCAACCTGGGCGGCCTGCTGGGCGGCGGCGCCGGCGCCGCAGCGCACCTGGGCAGCGCGACCTCGATCGGCAAGTTGTCGGTGCCGGCGTCGTGGGCGGGGTCGGCGCCGGTGGCGGCGCCGCACGCCGCCATCCCGGTGAGCAGCATCAGCGCGGCGCCGGAGGCCGCCGCTGGACCCGGAAACCTGCTGGGCGGCATGCCGCTGGCCGGCGCGGGCGCCGGCGGCTCGCACGGCGCCGGGCCCCGCTACGGGTTCCGCCCCACGGTCATGGCGCGGCCGCCCCTCGGTGGTTAGCGGGCCGGCGGTGACTGCCCGACACGCCCGCCGGCGCGTTATCCGCGACGGGATTTTTTCCGGGCGCGGTTACCCGGGCGCGCCGGCGCGGGACCTGGGCCCACAGGGCGGTGCTTGCGGTCCGTTCGGTTCGCCCAGCGAGCGACCGTTCTCGCATTTGCTCCTACGCGATGTCGGCGGGCCGGTGTTATCCTCCATACGTGCTGGCCAGCAGGCTTGCACCGGCCCCTCGGGCGGGTTCGCTGCGGCGGTTTGCTGTGACCGTCCTGTGAAGGCCACCGCCGGGGGCCGGACGCTGTTACTGTGTCGTTACCAAAAGTGAATTTGCCGTGCCGTCCAGTGAACATTTGCTAACAGGGGGCTCGGACCCAGGCTTGAAACGGACGTTGTCATCTACTCTCGTGCACGGAAGTGGTGCCGGGAGGCGATCTAGGAGGGAAAAGCTATGTCATTCGTGACCACACAGCCGGAGGCGCTGGCCGCGGCCGCCGGAAGCCTGCAGGGCATCGGTTCGGCGCTGAGCGCACAGAACGCGGCCGCGGCTGCCCCGACGACCGGGGTGGTGCCCGCCGCCGCCGACGAGGTGTCGGCGCTGACCGCCGCCCAGTTCGCCGCGCACGCGCAGATGTACCAGGCGGTGAGCGCCCAGGCCGCCGCGATTCACGAGCAGTTCGTGAACACGCTGGGGATCAGCTCGGGCTCCTACGCCGCGACCGAAGCCGCCAACGCGGCCGCCGCCGGCTGACCGGCTCAGGCGATTCACGCCCGCAACGGGTATGCCTCCGGCCGCCGGCCCGGCGGCGGGGGGACCGAATCTTTACTCCCTCGGCTCGGCGCGCCAGCGCAGGGCCGAGCTCATCACAACTGAAAACAACCGAGAGTTACTGAGAACCTAAGGAGACAGCCGACATGGCAACACGTTTTATGACTGACCCGCATGAGATGCGGGCGATGGCGGGCCGTTTTGAGGTCCACGCGCAGACGGTGGAGGACGAGGCGCGCAAGATGTGGGCGTCGTCGATGAACATCGCCGGTGCGGGCTGGAGCGGCCAGGCGCAGGCGACCTCCTACGACACCATGGGCCAGGTCAATCAAGCGTTCCGCAACATCGTGAACATGCTGCACGGGGTGCGTGACGGTTTGATCCGCGACGCCAACAACTACGAGCAGCAAGAGCAGGCCTCGCAGCAAATCCTCGGCAGCTAGCGCGAAAAGCGCAGGTTGCGTACCCTTTGAGACGTTAGGAGAACACCGACATGACAATCAATTACCAGTTTGGCGATGTGGATGCCCACGGTGCGTTGATCCGCGCCCAGGCCGCGTCGCTGGAAGCCGAGCACCAGGCCATCGTTCGTGATGTGCTGGCCGCTGGTGACTTCTGGGGTGGCGCCGGTTCGGTGGCCTGCCAGGAGTTCATCACCCAGTTGGGTCGCAACTTCCAGGTGATCTACGAGCAGGCCAACGCCCACGGCCAGAAGGTGCAAAGCGCCGGCAGCAACATGGCCAGCACCGACAGCGCCGTCGGGTCCAGCTGGGCCTAGCTCCCAACTTCAGGCGCGGCAGCACACGTCGGTGTGCTGCCGCGTCCTGCAGTTTCCGACCAGTTCCACATAGTCGCCACCTTTTCCGACCACCTTCGAACCCTGAGGTATTGATGGACCAGCAGAGCACCCGCACCGACATCACCGTCAACGTCGACGGCTTCTGGATGCTTCAGGCGCTGCTCGACATCCGGCACGTCGCACCGGAGCTGCGGTGCCGGCCGTTCGTCTCCACCGACTCGAACGACTGGCTCAACGAACACCCCGGCATGGCGGTGATGCGCGAACAGGGCATCGTCGTCGGCGACGAGGTGCAGGAGCAGGTCGCCGCGCGGATGCGAGTCCTCGCCGCGCCCGACCTCGAGGTCGTGGCCCTGCTCTCGCGGGGCAAGCTGCTCTACGGGGTCGTCGAGGACGAAAACCAGCCGCCCGGTTCGCGCGACATTCCCGACAACGAGTTCCGCGTGGTCCTGGCCCGGCGCGGCCAGCACTGGGTGTCGGCGGTGCGCGTCGGCAGCGACATCACCGTCGACGACGTCGCCGTCGCCGACAGCGCCTCGATCGCGTCGTTGGTGATCGACGGCCTGGAGTCGATCCACCACGCCGAACCGGCGGCGATCAACGCCGTCAACGTGCCGCTGGAGGAGATGCTGGAAGCGACCAAGTCGTGGCAGGAGTCCGGTTTCAACGTGTTTTCCGGCGGCGACCTGCGCCGGATGGGCATCAGCGCTTCCACCGTCGCCGCGCTCGGCCAGGCCCTGTCGGACCCGGCGGCCGAGGTTGCCGTCTACGCCCGCCAGTACCGCGACGACGCCAAGGGCCCCAGCGCCTCGGTGCTGTCGCTGAAGGACGGCTCGGGCGGCCGCATCGCGCTGTACCAGCAGGCGCGCACCGCGGGTTCGGGGGAGGCCTGGCTGGCGATCTGCCCGGCGACACCGCAGCTGGTTCAGGTGGGCATCAAGACCGTGCTGGACACGCTGCCCTACGGCGAATGGAAAACGCACAGCAGGGTCTAAAAGGGTCGGACACACGCGTGAAACACAAACTTCACCAACGCTTTTGCCGACAACATGCGGCCAGGGGGCGAAGACGGCATACTTCTCTAGAATCATCAGCAAATCTTCACAGCAGTGTCACCACAATTCCGTAACGCAAGGCGAGGCAGATGAAAACCGAACTAGTCGTGCGGCACCTGTCCGGGGGCCACGGCGTCCCGGCGCGTGAAGCGACCGGCGCCGCCGCCCGCCTGGCAACGCGGGACCACACATTCACCAGGGCAGGGGGCGCAGGGCGATGACCGCGGTAGGAGTAGCTGACGCTCTACAGGCAGACATCGAGGGGATTTCGCAACCCCGGGCGGTAGTGGTCGGCGTGATGGCCGGCGAGGGCGTCCAGATCGGCGTCCTGCTGGACGCCAACGCCCCCGTCTCGGTGATGACCGAGCCGCTGCTGAAGGTGGTCAACAGCCGGCTGCGGGAACTCGGCGAGACCCCGCTGGAGGCCGCCGGCCGCGGCAGGTGGGCGCTGTGCCTGGTCGACGGCACGCCGCTGCGCTCCACCCAGTCGCTGACCGAGCAGGACGTCTACGACGGCGACCGGTTGTGGATCCGGTTCCTGGCGGACACCGAGCACCGGTCCCAGGTCATCGAGCACATCTCGACGGCCGTCTCGGCAAACCTGAGCAAGCGGTTCGCCGCGATCGACCCGGTCGTCGCGGTCCAGGTCGGCGCCTCGATGGTCGCGGTGGGGGTGACCGCGGCATCGGCGTTGCTGGCGTGGTGGCGTTGGCACCACAACTCCTGGCTGCCCACGGTGTACGCCGCGATCATCGCCGCGATCGTGTTGTCGGTGGCGATCATGCTGGCCATGCGCGCGAAGACGCAGGCGGACCGGCGCGTCGCGGACACCATCCTGCTGAGCGGCCTCGCGCCGCTCACGGTGGCCGCCGCCTCGGCGCCGCCGGGTGGCGTCGGTTCCCCGCAGGCGGTGCTGGGCTTCGGCGTGCTGACCATCGCCGCGGCGCTGGCGCTGCGCTTCACCGGCCGCCGGCTGGGCATCTACACCGCGATCATCACGATCGGCGTGGTGACCGCGATCGCCAGCCTGTCCCGCATGGTCGCGATGACCAGCGCGGTCACCAACTTCACCTGCGTGGTGCTGGTCTGCGTGCTGGCCTACCACGCCGCACCGGCGCTGTCCCGGCGGCTGGCCGGCATCCGGCTGCCCGTCTTCCCGTCGGCCACCAGCCGCTGGGTCTTCGAGGCGCGACCCGACCTGCCCACCACCGTGGTGCGCCCCGACGGCGGCGCCCCCGTGCTGGAGGGGCCCGCGTCGGTCCGCGACGTGGTGCTGCAGGCCGAACGGGCCCGCTCGTTCTTGACCGGTCTGCTGGTGGGGCTGGGCGTGCTGATGGTGGTCTCGCTGACCGCGCTGTCGGATCCGCGCACCGGTCAGCGCTGGCTGCCGCTGCTGCTGGCCGGCTTCGCCGCCGGTTTCCTGATGTTGCGCGGCCGCTCGTACGTGGACCGCTGGCAGGCGATCACCCTGGCCGCGACGTCGGTGATCATCGTCGCCGCGGTGGTGGTGCGGTACGCGCTGGTGCTGCACTCGCCGCTGGCGGTGTCGGTGAGCGTGGCGATTTTGGTGCTGCTGCCCGCGGCGGGCCTGACGGCCGCGGCGGTCGTGCCCAACACCATCTACAGCCCGCTGTTCCGCAAGTTCGTGGAATGGATCGAATACCTGTGCCTGATGCCGATCTTCCCGTTGGCATTGTGGTTGATGAATGTCTATGCGGCGATCCGTTACCGCTAGCCGTAAGGTGCGGCGCCGGAGCGCGGCCCGCGCGACCGTCGCCGCGCTCCTGCTGACCACCGGCGCGCTGGCCGGGCTGCCGCCCGCGTCCGCGATCTCGCCGCCGGCGGTCGATCCGGGCGCGCTGCCGCCCGACGGTCCGCCGTCACCGCCGGCGCCGATGAAGCAGAACTCCTACTGCACCGAGGTCGGGGTGATCCCCGGCACCGACTTCCGGCTGCCGCCGAAGTACATGGAGATGCTCAACCTGCAGGAGGCGTGGCAGTTCGGGCGCGGCGCCGGGCAGAAGGTCGCCGTCATCGACACCGGCGTGACCCCGCACCCGCGGTTCCCGCACCTGATCCCCGGCGGCGACTACATCATGTCGGGCGACGGGCTTTCCGACTGCGACGCGCACGGCACCATCGTGGCGTCGATGATCGGCGCGGCCCCGGCCAACGGCGCGGCCGCGCCGCCGGCGGCTCCGCGCAAGCCGGTCACCATCCCCACCACGGAGCCGCCCCCGAAAGCGCCGCCGCCCCAGACCGTGACGCTGTCGCCGTTGCCGCAGACGGTGACGATGGTGCCCCCGCCGCCGGAATCCCCGCCGCCCGGGCCGTTCGGCGCGCCGCCGGCACCGCCCGCGCCGCCGGCGCCCGCGGGACCCGCGCCCGCCCAGGCCCCGTCGGCCAACCACGGCGGGCCGGGCACGGTGACGATACCGAGCTATGCCGGCGGCCGGCAGGTCATCGGTGTCGACCACCCAGCTGTCCCGCGCGCGCCGCGGCCCCTCGACCCGCCCAAGCCGCCGCCGCCACCGCCGGCTCCCGCCCCGGCGGCGCCGCCCGACGCCTATAGCGGGATCGCCCCGGACGTCGACATCATCTCGATCCGCCAGTCCAGCCAGGCCTTCGGCCTCAAGGACGCCTACACCGGCGACGAGGACCCGCAGACGCGGGCCAAGATCGACGACGTCGAGACCATGGCGCGGGCGATCGTGCACGCCGCCAACATGGGCGCCACGGTCATCAACATCTCCGACGTGAGCTGCATGAGCGCGCGCAACGTCGTCGACCAGCGCTCGCTGGGCGCCGCGGTGCGCTACGCGGCCGTCGACAAGAACGTCGTCATCGTGGCCGCCGCCGGCGACACCAGCAAGAAGGACTGCAAGCAGAACCCCGCCTACGATCCGATGCAGCCCAAGGATCCCCGGGGCTGGAGCGGCGTGACGACCGTGGTGACGCCGTCCTGGTTCAGCGACTACGTCCTGACCGTCGGCGCGGTTGACACCGACGGCCGGCCGCTCGTGCAGAACGGCGGGCAGGGCTCGTCCAGCGTCGCCGGGCCCTGGCTGGGCATCGCCGCGCCGGGGACCGACGTCATCGGGCTGTCGCCCCGCGACGACGGGTTGATCAACGCCATCGACGGCCCGGACAACACGCTGCTGGTCCCCGCCGGCACCAGCTTCTCGACCGCGATCGTGTCCGGGGTGGCCGCCCTGGTCCGCGCCAAGTACCCCCAGCTATCCGCCTACCAGGTCATCAACCGGCTGGAACGCACCGCCAGGGCGCCCGCGCGCGGGGTGGACAACCAGGTCGGCCACGGTGTCATCGACCCGGTGGCGGCCCTGACCTGGGACGTTCCCGACGGCCCAGCAAAGCCTCCGCAGCAGCTGTCGGCGCCACTGAACCTCCCGAAAGCGGCCCCCCACCGCGATATGGTGCCAGTATGGGTGGCAGCCGGAGGGTTGACCGCAGCTCTACTGATCGGCGGCGCCGTGTTCGGTATAGCGATGTTCATCAAGCGAACACGCAAGCAGCAATGAGGTCGGAGCAGCGATAGCAATGAAGGCTCAGCGCAGTTTTGGTTTGTCTCTGTCGTGGCCGCGGGTCACGGCGGTGTTTCTGATCGACGTCCTGATCCTGTTGGTGGCCAGCCACTGCCCGGCGTCGTGGCAGGGCGAACACCGCATCGCGTTCTGGGTGGGCGTGGGCCTGGCGGCGCTGGTGACGCTGCTGTCGCTGGTCACCCACCACGGGCTGACCGTGACCTCCGGCCTGGCCACCTGGCTGTGGGACTGGTCGGCCGACCCGGGCACCGCGCTGACGGCCGGCTGCACCCCCGCGATCGACCACCAGCGCCGCTTCGGGCGCGACACCGTCGGCGTGCGGCAGTACGAGGGCCACCTGGTGACGGTGATCGCCGTCGACGGCGGCGACGACGACTCCGGGCGCCACCGGCACAAGACCAAGGCGGCCGTCCTGCCGCTGGACGCGGTCGCGGATGGCTTGCGCCAGTTCGATATTCACCTCGACGGCATCGACATCGTGTCGATGAAGGTGCGCCGCGGCGGGAACGCGGCCGAGAAGTCGTCCAAGCTGGACGACTGGGGGCCCGAGGAGTGGGGGCTGGTCAGCGACGAACCCACCTCCTACGTGCGCCGCACCTGGCTGGTGCTGCGGATGAACCCGCAGCGCAACGTCGCCGCCGTCGCGGCCCGCGACTCGCTCGCGTCGACGCTGGTGGCGGCCACCGAGCGGCTCGCCCAGGATCTCGACGGCCCCAACTGCGCGGCCCGGCCGCTGACCGCCGACGAGCTCGCCGAGGTCGACAGCGCCGTGCTGGCCGACCTGGAGCCGACCTGGAGCCGTCCCGGCTGGCGGCACCTCAAGCACTTCAACGGGTTCGCCGCCAGCTTCTGGCTGACGCCCGCGGACATCAGCACGGAGACGCTGGAGGACCTGTTGTCGCCCGACGTGGGCGCCGCGGTGGTCACGATCCGCCTCGTCACCCGCGGCGGCCGGCCGCAGCTGTCCGCCTGGGTGCGCTACCACAGCGAGCGCCGGCTGCCCAGGAGCGTCTGGTCGGGACTCAACCGGCTCACCGGGCGCCAGCTGGCGGCGGTGCGCGCCAGCCTGCCCGCCCCGGCGGCCCGCCCGCTCTTGACCGTGCCCAGCCGGCCCCTGCTCGACGACGATGACCTCGTGCTGTCCGTCGGGCAGGTGCGGGAGGGCGCGGCGAGCGTGCCCGCGGCGCAATGACGCGCTCCCAATCGACCGCCGAAGACGCCCGCAACGCCATGGTCGCCGGCCTGCTGGCGTCGGGCATTTCGGTGAACGGGCTGCAGCCCAGCCACAACCCGCAGGTGGCCGCGCAGATGTTCACCACCGCGACCACGCTGGATCCGGCGATGTGCGACGGCTGGCTGGCTCGCATCCTGGCCGGGGACCAGAGCATCGAGGTGCTCGCCGGCGCGTGGGCCGCGGTCCGGACGTTCGGCTGGGAGACCCGCCGCCTCGGGGTCACCGACCTGCAGTTCCGGCCCGAGGTCTCCGACGGGCTGTTCCTGCGCCTGGCCGTCACCAGCGTGGAGTCGCTGGCGTGCGCCTACGCCGCCGTGCTCGCCGAGGCGAAGCGCTACGAGGAAGCGGCCACGCTGCTCGACGGCGTCGAGCCCCGGCACCCGTTCGACGAGGAAGTGGTCAACTACGTGCGGGGCGTGCTGTACTTCCGCACCGGGCGCTGGCCCGACGTGCTGCTCGCGTTCCCCGAGGGAAAGACCTGGCGCCACCCGGAATTGAAGGCCGCCGGCGCGGCGATGGCGACGACGGCGCTGGCGTCGCTGGGGGTCTTCGAGGAAGCGTTCCGGCGCGGCGAGGCCGCGGTCGAGGGCGACCGGGTGCCGGGCGCGGCGAACATCGCGCTGTACACCCAGGGCATGTGCCTGCGGCACGTCGGCCGCGAGGAGGAGGCCGTCGAGCTGTTGCGGCGGGTGTACTCGCGGGACCCGAAGTTCGGCCCGGCGCGCGAAGCCCTGGACAACCCCAACTACCGGCTGGTGCTGACCGACCCCGAGACCATCGAGGCACGCACCAACCCGTGGGACCCCGACAGCGCGCCGAGCCGCGCGCAGACCGAGGCCGCCCGCCACGCCCAGGAGGCCGCCAAGTACCTGGCCGAGGGCGACGCCGAGCTCAACGCGATGCTGGGCATGGAGCGGGCCAAGCGGGAAATCAAGCTGATCAAGTCGACCACCAAGGTGAACCTGGCCCGCGCCAAGATGGGCCTGCCGGTGCCGGTGACGTCGCGCCACACCCTGTTGCTGGGGCCGCCCGGGACCGGCAAGACGTCGGTGGCGCGGGCGTTCTCCAAGCAGCTGTGCGGGCTCACGGTGTTGCGCAAGCCCGTGGTGGTGGAGACCAGCCGCACCAAGCTGCTGGGGCGCTACATGGCCGACGCCGAGAAGAACACCGAGGAGATGCTCGAGGGCGCGCTGGGCGGCGCCGTCTTCTTCGACGAGATGCACACGCTGCACGAGACGGGCTACCACCAGGGCGACCCCTACGGCAACGCGATCATCAACACGCTGCTGCTGTACATGGAGAACCATCGCGACGAGCTGGTGGTCTTCGGCGCGGGCTACGCCAAGGCCATGGACAAGATGCTCGAGGTGAATCAGGGTCTGCGGCGGCGCTTTTCGACCGTGATCGAGTTCTTCAGCTACACCCCCGAGGAGCTGGTCGCGCTGACCAAGCTGATGGGCCGGGAGAACGAGGACGTCATCGCCGACGAAGCGGCCGAGGCGCTGTTGCCGTCGTACACGAAGTTCTACGTCGACGAGAGCTACTCCGAGGACGGGGACCTGATCCGCGGCATCGACACCCTGGGCAACGCCGGCTTCGTCCGCAACGTGGTGGAAAAGGCGCGCGACCACCGCAGTTTCCGCCTGGACGACGAGGACCTGGACGCGGTGCTGGCCAGCGATCTCAGCGACTTCAGCGAGGCCCAGCTGCTGCGGTTCAAGGAGCTGACGGCCGAGGACCTCGCCGAGGGCCTGCGCGCGGCGGTGGCGGAGAAGAAGACGACCTGAGCCAAAGCTGTTGCAAGCGTTTCGCAACGAACTTGACTGGCTTGCGCTTCGATGCCACGATGGCCTCTGCAAGCACCTCGCTAGGTGAGGCGTCTGCACGGATACAGGCCACTGACCTCCAACGTCGAAAGACGCCCAGGGTCAGGACAGCTCTTCCCGGCTTAAGGGTTGAGCCCAAGTGGCTTCCGGCCCGAAACGAGCCGGATACGCCGTGTGGTGCCAAAGCTCTGACGAGAGGGGTGCCGCGTCCGGGCGTTTTTCCGGGCGCTTCTCCCCGCGTGCACGTAGTGGCATCCCCGTGTGCCCTGGCCGTGAGGAGGTGAGAGCGAAATGAGTCCCGACGATAGTCCGTATCCCAGATCGACCATTTCGTCTCGATCCGAACCCGGCGTCTCTCTGACAGTCTGAACGGTCCGTTCCGACCGGTCTCCTCCGCGCGCCCCGCCCGCGGAAAGTGGCCAGAACTCGCCGGTAGCCCGGGTTCGGTCCCCTTTCGTGAGGAGCATTCCGATGTCGTTTGTCATTGTGCGCCCGTCGGCGCGGATCGAGGTATCCGCCTGGGGCGCAACACCATTGGGGGAGGGCTGACGATGACCGTCGCACTGGACTTCGCAATGTTTCCGCCCGAGGTGAACTCCGCCCGGATGTACTCGGGCCCCGGTTCGGGACCGATGCTGGCCGCCGCGTCGGCCTGGCACGGGCTGGCCGCCGAATTGCGTTCCACCGCACAGTCTTACGGCTCGGTGCTGTCGACGCTGAGCGGCGACGAGTGGCACGGCCCGGCGTCGGCGGCGATGTCGGCCGCGGCCGCGCCGTACGTGGCGTGGCTGGACACCACGGCCGAGCAGGCCCTGCAGACCGCCGCCCAGGCCGAGGCCGCGGCGGCGGCCTACGACGCCGCGTTCGCCGCCACGGTGCCGCCGCCGGTGATCGCGGCCAACCGCGCCCAGCTGATGGCGCTGATCGCCACCAACATTCTGGGCCAGAACACGCCGGCGATCGCGGCCACCGAGGCGCAATACCTGGAGATGTGGGCGCAGGACGCCGCGGCGATGTACGGCTACGCCGCGTCCTCGGCGGCGGCCACCCGGCTGAGCGAGTTCGTCGGGCCCCGGCAGACCACCACCCCCGGCGGGCCGGCCGCACAGTCGGCCGCGGTGGCCCAGGCCGCCGCGACCCCGGCCGGCACCCAGCAGGGCACGCTGTCGCAGCTGATGTCCGCGCTGCCCACCACGCTGCAGGGCCTGTCCTCGCCGGCGTCGTCACAGGCGACGGGCCTGGGCGGCGGCCTGGGCGCGATGGATCCCTTCGCGCCCGGCTCGGCGAGCGAGACCGCCGGGCTGGACGGGCTGATGAACCTGATCGGCGGCGACAACACCGCCTTCGGGCAGTTGCTGAACGCCAACATCTGGAACACCGTCTTCTCGTCCGGGTTCTACATGCCCAGCAACACGATGGCGCCGTTCCTCGGGCTGGCAAGCGCCCAGGCCGCCGGCAACGCCGTCGGCGACGCGGCGGGGCAGGCGGCCACCGGTGCGCTCGGCGAGGCCCTCGCGGGTCCCGTCGGCGGCATCGGCGGGCTGGGCAACGCCGTCTCGGCCGCCCTCGGCCACTCCCCGACTATCGGCGCGTTGTCGGTGCCGCCCAGCTGGACGGCGCCCGCGCCGCTGGCCAGCCCGCTGGCCTCGGCGCTGGGCGGAACGCCGATGACGCCACCGCCGGCCGGGACGCCCGGCGTGCCCGGAATGCCGATGGCGCCGATGAACGCGCAAGCGTACGGGCGCGCCGTGCCGCAGTACGGCTTCCGTCCCACGTTCGTCTCGCGCCCGCCGGCGGCGGGGTAGCGCGCCGGATCCCGTCAGCCGCAACGCCGTTGGCGTTAGTTGCCCATATCAACATTTGCCCAGGGCCGTCTTTCGGTCGCGCCGGTCCCCGAAAGGCCGTCGGACACTGGACATCTCGGTGAGTCAGAGGCCGATCTGATGGATTTCATATGAACCACACAAAGTTGACAGCTGGCCCACAGGTCCCTGATTAGCATGGCGGCCATCTAAGGAACCGGAGGAATGCGTAAGGCCGCCAGGTTCCTAGCAGCATGGCGACCAGGGAGGTAATCCATGTCCGTAGTGACCGCGGGGGCGGAGTCGCGGTGGCGGCGGGAAGTGACTCTCGTTGCCGCCGAAGGGCTTTCGGTGGCGTCCGCACCGACCGAGGCAGTCAACGCGCCCGCACACCGTAAGTAATCCGGAGGCGACCGGCGTGTTCGTGGATTTCGGGGCGCTTCCGCCCGAGGTCAATTCCGGGCGGATGTACCTCGGTCCGGGGTCGGGACCGATGCTGGCCGCCGCGGCGGCCTGGGATGCGTTGGCCGCCGAAATGCATTCGGCCGCCGCGTCCTATCGCTCGACGATCGAGGGCATGGCCGTCGGGCCCTGGCAAGGCCCGGCGTCGGCGGCGATGGTGGCCGCCGCCGTCCCGTATGTGGCGTGGATGACGGCGACGGCGGGACAGGCGGAGCAGGCGGCGATGCAGGCCACGGCCGCCGCCGCGGCGTACGAGAGCGCGTTCGCCGCGACGGTGCCGCCCCCGGTGATCGAGGCCAACCGCAGCCTGCTGGCGGCGCTCGTCGCCACCAACGTCTTCGGCCAGAACACCGCCGCGATCGCGGCCACCGAGGCGCACTACGCCGAAATGTGGGCACAGGACGCCGTGACGATGTACGCCTACGCCGCCTCGTCGGCGGCCGCCACGCGCCTGACCCCGTTCACCGAGCCGCCCCAGACCACCGACGCGTCGGCGGCCGCGGCCCGGGCGGCCGCCGCGCCCGTGTCGGAGCTGCAGACCCAGTTGTCGGCGCTGATCGGCGTGGTGCCCGGCGCGCTGCAGGGCCTGGGTTCAGTGAAGCCGGCGGCGTCGATCATCGACGCCCTCTATCCCGTCGTGTCGAATCTGCGGCCCTTTTTCGCGGCCGTCACCGGCGCCTACAGCCCCATCGGGGCGGTCATCGTGCCCGGCGGCTGGTGGCTGTTGTCGCTGCAGGCCCTCGGCCTGTCCCAAAACGCCCCGGGCGTCGTCGAACTGCTCAGCGGTGGCAAGGGCATCTCCGGGGCGCTGGCGCCGCTGCGGACCGGATACATCTCCTGGGTGGCGCCGGACCCGGCGGCCGCGGCGGTGTCGGGGTCCATGGGCCGCTCCACCCTGGTCGGGTCGCTGTCGGTGCCGCAGGGCTGGGTCACCGCCGCCCCGGTGCTCAGGACGGTCTCGTCGGTCCTGCCGTCCGCGCCCCTGGGCGCGCTCCCGGCGGGGACCGCGGTCTCGCCCGGCGCGCTGTTCGGCGGGATGGCCGCGGCGAGCCTGGCCGGGCGCGCCCTGGCCGGCACCGCCGTGCGCAGCGCCGGCGGGGCCGCCGGTGTCGGGGTGGCCGAGGACCTGACCGCGGCAGCGACCACCGCCACCATCATCGTGATCCCGGCGGACTAGACGAGGGATTTCGAGGTGCCGCAATGACTTTCGCATTCCAACCGCCGGAGATCACCTCCGCCGCCATGTACGCCGGCCCGGGGGCGGGGCCGATGCTCACTGCCGCGGCCGCCTGGGACGGGCTGGCCGTTGAATTGCAGTCCGCGGCGGGCTCCTACGCCTCCGTCGTCGCCAGCCTGGCCAACGACGCGTGGACCGGTCCGTCATCGGTCGCGATGGCCGACGCGGCCGCGCCGTACGTCGCGTGGATGTCGAAAACCTCGGCGCAGGCCCGCGCCGCGGCCGAGCAGGCCAGGGCGGCCGCGAGCGCGTACGAGACCGCGTTCGTGGCGGTGGTGCCGCCGCCGGAGATCGCCGCGAACCGCACCCAGCTGGCAATCCTGGTGGCCACCAACGTCTTCGGGCAGAACACCGCCGCCATCGCCGCCACCGAGGCGCAGTACGCCCAGATGTGGGCGCAGGACACGTCCGCGATGCTCGGCTACGCCAGCTCGTCGGCGGCCGCCTCGCGGCTGGCGCCGTTCACCGAGCCGCCGCCGACCGCCGCGGCATCCGGGATCGCCGCCCAGGCGGCCTTCCCCTTCGACGTCGTCACGCAACTGCTGGAGGCGATCGGCAACGCGTCGCGCGGCTACATGGAGTTCTGGGGCCAGCTGCTCAACACCATGACCGGGTCGCCCCTGGCGGCGGCGACGTGGGAGAACAGTTTCGGCATCCTCGCCGACATCGGCCGGTTCAGCACGGTGGCCAACGACAGCATGAGCCCGGTCAACCTCGGCATGACCGAGTTCAAGATGTTCTGGACGCCCCCGGCCGCGGCCCTCGACATCCCGAAGTCGGCGCTGGGCGCCGGGCTGGGGTTGCGCTCGGCCGGCCTGGCCGGCGCGGTGTCGGCGAGCGCGGGCGACGCGAACGTGGTGGGCCGACTGTCCGTGCCGCCCAGCTGGGCGTCGGCGACGCCGGCGATCAGGATGGCCACCAGCGCGCTGCCGGCCACCAGCCTGGCCGCGGCCGCCGAGGCGGGCATCCCCGGCAGCCTGGTCGGCCAAATGGCGCTGGGCGCCATGACCGGGGGCGCCCTCGGCACCGTCCCGCAGGTGCTCAGCGGGAGCGGTGCCCGCGCCCGCGCCGCCGGCGGCAAGGGGACCGTCGAGCCCGTCAAACTCGACCACGTCATCGCCAAGCTGCAGAAGGAACCGGAGGCGGTGCAGCACTGGAACGTCGACAAGGCCGGGCTCGACGCCCTGCTCGACCGGTTGTCGAAGAAGCCCGGCATCCACGCGGTGCACGTCTCCGGCGGGGACAAGCCGGCGGTGACACCGCCCGGCGCGCAATCGAGGGTGCCGTGAAACGGCTACTGGCGCTGGCCGGCGCGGTCACCGCGATCGGGCTCGCGGTGCCCGCGCACGCCGAGCCGCCCGGCGACCCCGACGCGGACGACGCGGCCTTTCTGGCCGCGCTGGACCACGCCGGGTTCACCTACGCCAGCCCGGGCCAGGTGATCGCGTCCGCCCAGGCCGTGTGCGGGATGATGCGCAAGGGCGAAACCGGTTTGCAGGTCGTCCACGACATCAAGGATCAAAATCCCGGCATGACGATGGACGGCGCGGCCCGCTTCGCCGCGATCGTGTCCAATACCTACTGTCCCGAACACCTGACGCCCAAGGGCCGTTAATCGCCGCATTATGGTGTGCGCAACAAAACGACTTTATTTGACGCCCGCCAAAAGATAATCGACAATTCTGGCGCATCGCTGGTTCCCGGCTGGCAGTTTCCTGGAAATGCCGCGATCCGGCTTTCAGCCGCTTGACCGGTGCCTCACACGCGACCTCACGGGCCAGAGAGTTTCTTTTTACGTCGCGATTACCAAGCGGGAACGCCCGCTGAATATTCTCCGTCAAAATGGTGACTAGCTGACGCGATTCCGTAACGCGCGTACGCCGGCTTCATCAATCGGTTTTGTGTTGATTCACCGTCGAATTCAACAATTCGTATTTGGCCGCAAAGCCGCGCGCGCCTGGCCGCCGGGGACCGGAGGGGAGTAGATGTTCGATTTCGGTGCGCTGCCGCCGGAGGTCAACTCCGGCCGGATGTACGTCGGCGCCGGTGCGGGGCCGCTGCTGGCGGCCGCGGCGGCGTGGGACGACCTGGCGACGGAACTTCAGTCGGCGGCGGCCTCCTACGGCTCCACGATCGAGAGCCTCGCGACCGGGCCCTGGACCGGCCCGTCCGCCGTCGCGATGGCGGGCGCGGCCGCGCCCTACGTGGCGTGGATGAGCGCGGCGGGCGCGCAGGCCGAAGCGGCGGCCAGCCAGGCCAAGGTCGCCGCCGGCGCCTACGAGGCGGCGTTCGCGGCCACGGTGCCCCCGCCGGTGGTCGCGGCCAACCGGGCGTTGCTGGCGGCGCTGATCGCCACCAACTTCCTGGGCCAGAACACGCCGGCGATCGCGGCCACCGAGGCGCACTACGCCGAGATGTGGGCCCAGGACGCGACCGCGATGTACTCCTATGCGGCCGCGTCGGCAACGGCGTCGCAGCTGATGCCGTTCACCGAGCCGCCGCAGACCACCAACCCCGCGGCCGCGCCGGCGCAGGCGGCCGCGGTTTCCCAGTCCGCCGGGACCGGCGGGGCGAACATCGGCACCGAACTGTCCCAGCTGGTCAACTCGCTGCCCACCGCGCTGCAAAGCCTCGGCAGCGGACTGGTCAACTCGCCGACGACGTCGGGCAACCTGCTGGCGGGCCTGCAGCTGCCGCAGCTGGCCAACCTGCCGTCGCTGTCGGGCTGGCCGGCGGGCCTGGGCACCGACCTGTCCAACTGGAACACCATCGTGGGGGCCCTCACCGGGACGTACTCCCTGCAGGGCTGGAGCGCGATTCCCGGCGGCCCCTTCCTGTCGTTCGGGCAGGCCTACGCCTGGGGGCAGAACGGGCAGGGCGCCGCCGCCTATCTGGCGGGTCCCAAGGCCATCAGCGGGGCGCTGGCGCCCCTGACCCAGGGCGCCGTGAAACCGATGCTGAGTTCGGCGGTGGGGTCGCCGGCGTCGGGCGCCATGGGCAAAGCGGCCCTGGTGGGGAGCATGTCGGTGCCGCAGGGCTGGACCGAGGCCGCGCCGGCGATCCGAACGCTCGCGCAGGTGCTGCCCGCCAACGCCGCTGCGGTGCCGGCGGCCTCGCTCGCCGACGAGGGCGGCGTGTTCGGCCAGATGGCCCTGTCGAGCCTGGCGGGCCGCGCGGTGGGCGCCGCCGCCTCGTTCCAGTCCGCCGGTGGCGGCGCCGCCGGCTCGCTGGGCGGCGTCGTCGAAGGCGGTGCGGCCGCCGCGACGATCATCGTCATTCCCGCCATGGAGGACTGAGAGCGATGTTCTACGCAGCGTTTCCACCGGAGTTCAACTCGGGCCGGATCTACGCGGGTCCGGGCGCAAGCTCGATGCGGGAGGCCGCGGCGGCCTGGGAGGGGCTGGCCGGCGAGCTGCAGTCCGCGGTGTCCGCGTATTCGTCGGTCATCGACGGCCTGACGAGCCAGTCGTGGCTGGGCCCGTCGTCGGTCGGCATGGTCGCCGCCGTCACGCCGTACCTGGCGTGGATGCAGGGGGCCGCGGGCCAGGCCGCCGAGGCCGCCGCCCAGGCCATCGTGGCGGCGACGGCCTACGAGACGGCGTTCGCCGCGCACGTCCCGCCGGCGGTCATCGCGGCCAACCGCACCCAGCTGACGCAGCTGGTGGCCACCAACGTCTTCGGCCAGAACACCGCCGCGATCGCGGCGACCGAGATCCAGTACGCCGAAATGTGGGCGCAGGACGCGTTGGCGATGGACAGCTACGCCGGTTCGTCGGCGGCCGCGTCCGACGTCAGCCCGTTCACCGCGGCCCCACCGATCACCAACGGCGGTGGGACGGCCGGCCAGGCCGCGGCACTGACTCAGGCCGCCGCCACGTCGGCCGGCAGCGCGCAGTCGGCCGTCTCGTCGCTCTCGTCGCTGTCCAGCCCGGCGTCGTGGCTGCTGCAGACCGGCGCCAACCTGAGCAACTCCTACACCGCCACCGTCACCGGCCTGCTGAACGGCCTCTTCGGCCCGAACGGGGCCTCGACGTTCGCGGCCCTGTACTCCGCGGTGAAGGTCCCGCTGGGGTTCACCACGCAGTTCAACGACGTCGGGCTGCTGATCAACTTCCCGCTGTCGCAGGTCCTCAAGTTCGCCCCGCCGGCCGGATACGGCGCGCTGCCCAAGGACGCGCTGGGCGCGGGGCTGGGCGCGCTGGGATTCGGCCGGGGCACGCTGTACAACGCGGTGTCGGCGGGGATGGGCAACGCCGGCACGCTGGTGGGCAAGCTGTCGGTCCCGCCGAGCTGGGCCACGGCCACCCCGGCCATCCGGACGGTCGCGGCCGCCCTGTCGGCCGCCGGGCCCGACGCGGTGCCCGCCGCCGCGCTCGGCGAGGGCGGACTGCTCGGCGCGATGTCGCTGGCGGGGATGCTCGGCAGCGCCGCGGGCGCCGGCGCCCCCGACGTGGTGCGCCGCGCCGGCGTCCGGGGCCGCATCACCCCGATCAAGGACCTCAAGGACGCCAACTCCCCGGAGCACCTGAAGCGGGTGGTCGCCCAGATTTCGGAAAAGCCCGAAAGCGTGCAACACCACGACGTCGACCAGGACGGTCTGGACGCGCTGCTCGAGCAGTTGTCCAAGAAGCCCGGCATCCATGCCGTGCACCTGCGCAAGGGCGACAAACCACAGGTCGTGGCGCCGATGCCTAATGCGGTTGGCGCGCAACGCTATTGGGAAGGTGATGAATCATGAGACTGGCACTGACGACGGTCGGGGTCGCGGTGATGATCGGCATCGCCGCACCCGCCTACGCCGACCCGCCGCCGCCCGTGGCGGGTGACGACGCCGGCTTTCTCGCCGCGCTGCACCAGGTCGGCATCGGCTACGCCAGCCCTGATGCGGCCGTCGCGTCGGGCAAGGCGGTGTGCACGTGCCTGAACAACGGCGAGTCCGGCCTGGAACTCGTCCAGGACGTGAAGACCCACAACCCCGGATTCGACCTGGAGAACGCCTCCCATTTCGCCATGATCGCCGCGAAATACTATTGCCCCCACCAACTTTCGAAGGCGTAGCGCCCGGCCGACGCCTACCGCGCGCGGGCGGTCCACCTGCCGTTCACCTCGGTGTGCTTGGCTGCAGGCCCCCGCGACCGTCCGTCGTCGCGGGCGGGGAGGGAAAATCGGGTCGTGCACACGCTGACCATCGCGGATTTCGCGCTCCGGCTGGCCGTCGGGGTGGGTTGTGGCGCGCTCATCGGCCTCGAGCGCCAGTGGCGGGCGCGCCGGGCCGGGCTGCGCACCAACGCGCTGGTGGCCGCCGGGGCGACGCTGTTCGTCTTGTATGCGGCGGCCACCACGGACAGCAGCCCCACCCGGGTCGCGTCGTATGTGGTGTCGGGCATCGGGTTCCTGGGCGGCGGTGTCATCCTGCGCGAGGGCGTCAACGTCCGCGGCCTCAACACCGCGGCCACGCTGTGGTGTTCGGCGGCCATCGGCGTGCTGGCGGCGTCGGGGCACCTGGTCTTCACGTTGATCGGCACCGGCACCGTCATCGCCATCCACCTGTTCGGGCGGCCGCTCGGCCGGCTGATCGATCGTGACAACACCGACGACGAGGACGAAGGCTTGCAGCCCTACCGGATTCAGGTGATCTGCCGCCCCAAATCCGCGAAGTATGCCCGCGCCCAGATCGTGCAGCACACCGCCAGCAACGACATCACGCTGCGCGGCATCCACACCGGGCAGGCCGGCGAGGACGGCAACATCACGCTGACCGCCCACCTGCTGATGGGCGGCCACACGCCCGCCCGCCTGGAGCGGCTGGTGGCCGAATTGTCGCTGCAGCCGGGCATTTACGCCGTGCACTGGTACGCCGGCGAGCAGGCGCAGGCGGACTAGACCTGAGGCCGGTCCTGCAGCTGCGGTGCCGCCGCCGCCAGCAGGTCGGCGCGGTTGCCGGTCAGCGGGGGATAGATGCGGCGGGTGTTGATGGTCCGCTTGACGTCCTTGGCCTGCGCGCCCGTTGTCACCACGGCGCGGTCCCACCCTTCGGTGTAAACCGCGCCGGCCGGTCCGAGATCGAGAACCGTGACGTACCAAGGGATCCGGAGCGCCAGCGGCGGCGCCCCGAGCAGGTCGCTGACGACGTTGTAACCGGCGTAGCGGCCCATCGGGCGCCCGTGCTGACACGACATCACCGACAGGTGCTCGTCGTCCATGCGGGCGGCGGCCACGTCGCCCGCGGCGTAAACCGACGGCACGCCGACCACCCGCAGGAAGTCGTCGACCTCCACCCGGCCCAGTCGGTCGCGTGGCACCGGCAGCTGCTCGGTCAGCGGGCTGGCCCGCATGCCCGCGCTCCACACCACGGTGGCCGCGTCCAGCTGCTCACCCGTCGACAGCGACACCCCGCGCCCGGTGACCTCCGCGACCCCGGCCGCCGTCCTGGTCTCGACGCCCGCCTCGGCCAGGGCCCGTTCGATCACCGGCCGCGCCGAGTCGCCCATGTCGGAGCCCACCGCGGGGTTACGGTCGACCAGAACCACCCGGGGTCGCACGCCCGGGAACAGGGCGCGCAGCCGTCCCGGCAGCTCGCAGGCGGTCTCGATGCCGGTCAGCCCGGCACCCACCACGACGACGGTGGCCGCCGCCGGCGTCGGCGCCGCGCCGGCGAGCGCGCTCAGGTGGCGCTGCAGCGCGAGGGCGCCGTCGTACGTGTCGACGTCGAAACCGAACTCGCGCAATCCCGGCACTGCGGGTTTGAGCACGTGGCTGCCCGCGGCCAGCACGAGGCGGTCGTAGCGGCAGGTCAGTCCGTCCGAGGCGGTGACGGTGCGCGCGCGGGTGTCGATGGCGGTGACCTCGGTGGCGACGTGCGCGACCCCGACGGGGTCGAGCAGGCCGGCGAGCGGGATGCGGCAGGCGCTGAGGTCGGCCTCGTAGTTGCGCACCCGGATGTCGTGAAACGGCTGGGCGCTCAACACGGTGATGTCGAGCGTGCCGGCGAGCTCGTCGCGCCGCCGCGCCGCGCCGAGCGCGGCCCACAACCCCGCGAATCCCGAGCCGATCACCACCACGCGCTTCGGGCCGGTCACGAGTCGTAATCTATCCATGTGAACGCCTTCGCCGGGTTCTTGTCCGCGCTGCCACCGCCGATGCGGGACCCTGTGCTGTTCGCGATCCCGTTTTTCCTGCTGCTTTTGACCCTGGAGTGGACGGCGGCCCGCAAACTCGAACAGCTCGAGGACGCCCGGCCCGCCTCCGGGGCCCACTTCACCCGCGACTCGGTGGCGAGCATCTCGATGGGGCTGGTCTCGGTCGCCACCACCGCCGCCTGGAAGACGCTGGCCCTCTTCGGCTACGCCGCGATCTACGCCTACCTGGCGCCGTGGCACCTGTCGCCGGCGCGCTGGTACACCTGGGTGATCGCGATCCTCGGCGTCGACCTGCTGTACTACGCGTATCACCGCATCGCCCATCGGGTGCGGCTGATCTGGGCGACGCACCAGGCCCACCACTCCAGCGAGTACTACAACTTCGCCACCGCGCTGCGCCAGAAGTGGAACAACAGCGGCGAGATCCTGATGTGGATCCCGTTGCCGCTGTTGGGGATTCCGCCGTGGATGGTGTTCTTCGCGTTTTCGGTGAACCTGATCTACCAGTTCTGGATCCACACCGAGCGCATCGACAAGCTGCCGCGGCCGTTCGAGTTCATCTTCAACACCCCGTCGCACCACCGCGTGCACCACGGGATGGACCAGCCGTATCTGGACAAGAACTACGGCGGCATCCTGATCGTCTGGGACCGGTTGTTCGGCACCTTCCAGGCCGAGGTGTTCCGGCCCCACTACGGGCTGACCAAGCGGGTCGACACGTTCAACATCTGGAACCTGCAGACCCGCGAATACGTCGCGATCGCCCGCGACTGGAGATCGGCGAGCCGGCTGCGCGACCGGCTGGCCTACGTGTTCGGCCCGCCCGGCTGGGCGCCCCGCGCGGCCGGCCAACCCGTGGCCGCGGCCCCGCTGGCCACCCCGGGGTAACGCCGCGGCCGCCGGTAACGAAATGATCAACGCGGGGTGACGTTAAGACATAGCCTCAACCCGTGGGTCGGTTTGTTTCCCGGACGGATCGGAGCTCATCGTGCACCGCCTGGCAATGCGCTCACTGGCCGCGTCGGCTTGCGCCGCGGCACTCGCATCCTGGTTGACGCCTGTGACGGCCAAAGCAGACCCCCCGGTGGTGTATCCGGGCATGGAAATCCGCCAGGACAACCGCGTCTGCACCCTGGGCTACGTCGACCCCGCACTGAAGATCGCCTTCACCGCGGGCCACTGCCGGGGCAATGGCACCGTCTTCGATCGGGACCACAACGTCATCGGCCGGCTGGCGACGTTCCGCGACAACACGCCCAGCGGCACCACGGTGGCCACCGACCAGGTGATCTCCGACTACGAGGCGATCGTGCTGGACAGCGGCGTCAGCGCCAACAACATCCTGCCGGGCGGGCGCCCACTGGAATCGAACCCCGGCGCGGCGCTGCAGCCCGGGCAGGCGGTCTGCCACTTCGGCGTCATCACGGGTGAGACGTGCGGGACCGTGGAAAGCGTCAACAACGGCTGGTTCACCATGTCGCACGGCGTGCAGAGCGGCAGGGGCGATTCCGGGGGACCCGTCTACCTGGCGCCCAACGGTGGCCCGGGGCAGATCGTCGGGATCTTCAACAGCGTCTGGGGGGATCTGCCCGCGGCGGTGTCGTGGCGGGCCACCTCCGACCAGGTCCGCCAGGACCTCGGGGCGACGACCAATCCCAGCTGAGTCCCTGGCTGAGTCCCTGCCTAGGCGGCCGGCGTCAGCGCGAACACCGGGATCCGCGGCGCCCCCGCCAGCAGCTGCTCGTCGGTGGAGTCCGGCGTCAGGCCGCCGACGTAATCCTTGACCTGCCAGTACCACCGGGCCAGGTAGCGCCGCAGCACCTCCGGCTTGGCGGCGTCGTCCAGCTCGGCCGCCCGGGCCTCTCGCCGGCGCCAGCGCGGGCCCACCTCGACGGCACCGGCCGCCCGCACGTTGCGCGCCCACTGCGTGTTGCCGCGGGGCGAGACGAGGTAGTCCACGCCGTCGAGGGTCAGCAGGTTGATCACCACCGCGCGCGGTTTGCCGCTCTTGCGCCCGCGCACGCGCAGCGCGCGGGTCCCGGCGATGCTGATGCCCAGCTCGGCGAGCCAACGGATCACCGCGTTGGCGGCGCGGGCCGCCCGGTTGGGTTCGTCGTAGCGCGTGGCCATTTGGTGCGTCCTTCCGCCAGGCTCGAGAGAGCGGTGCTCTCGTTGGCGGACACGCTGCCACAGCGCGGGCCGAAAAGCAAGAGCAGTGATCTCGGTTGTGCCAGACTGGCCGCGTGGGCAAGCGCCAGGAGTCGCGGGAGCAGATCGAGGCGCGAATCGTCGACCTGGGTCGCCGGCAACTGGTGGAGCGCGGCGCCGGCGGGCTGTCGGTGCGGGCGATCGCCCGCGACCTGGGCATGGTGTCCTCGGCGGTGTACCGGTACGTGTCCAGTCGCGACGAGCTGCTGACCCTGCTGCTGGTGGACGCCTACTCCGACCTCGCCGACGCCGTGGACCGGGCCCGCGAGACCGTCGGCGAGCTGTGGAGCGACGACGTCATCGCCATCGCGCGCGCGACGCGGCGGTGGGCGGTGGCCCACCCGTCGCGCTGGGCCCTGCTGTACGGCAGCCCCGTCCCCGGATACCACGCGCCGCCGGAGCGCACCGTCGCCGCCGGAACCCGCGTGGTGGGGGCCTTGTTCGACGCGGTGGCGGCCGGGATCGCCACCGGCGACATCCGGTTGACGAATGATCTTGCGCCGCAACCGATGTCGTCGGACTTCGAACGCATTCGCCACGAATTCGGGTTTCCCGGCGACGACCGGGTGATCGCGAAATGCTTCCTGCTGTGGGCGGGCGTGCTGGGCGCGATCAGCCTCGAGGTGTTCGGGCAATACGGCGCCGACACGCTGACCGACCCGGCGGCGGTGTTCGACGCGCAGCTTCGGCTGCTGGTGGACGTGCTGAGCCAGCACTGATCGCGGCAAATTAGAACGTGTTCATTGCGCTTTTGCGGTGGTGGCGCGGATGCCCGCGGCAAAGCCTTTCCCGGGCCTTCCCGCCCGAGCGCGGGCTGGGATATCCTGCGTTGCGATGACCCTTCCCGTTCAGTCGCCGACGCAAATCGCGTGGGTCACCCAGGACCTTGACGCCACCGAAACGGCCCTCACCGGCCTGTTAGGCGTTCGGAAATGGGTACGCATCCCCGACGTGCACTTTGCTCCGGATGCCTGCAGCTACCACGGCGAGCCCGCCGATTTCGTCGCCGGCATCTCCCTGAGCTATCTCGGGGACATGCAGCTGGAGCTGATCTCACCGGTGCGCGGGGAGAACATCTATAGTGACTTTTTGCGGGAGTCCGGGCCGGGCTTGCACCACATCTGCGTGGAGGCCGACAGCCCCGCGCAATTCGACGCGGCGTTGTCGGCGGCGGCCGAGCGCGGCGCCCCGGTGGTGCAGCAGGGCGTGATGCCCGGCGGCATCCAGTTCGCCTACATCTCGGCGCCGCAGGCCGGGGTGCCGTTTCTGGAAATCGCCTACGTCTCACCGGAGATGCGGGCCTTCTACGACTACATCAAACAGGAGCAGCGGTGAGCACCGAGATCCCGGCAACCATCAACGCGGACGCCGTGACGTCGTGGTCGGACGACGTCGACGTGGTGGTGATCGGTTTCGGCATCGGCGGCGGGTGCGCGGCGGTCAGCGCCGCAGAGGCCCTGGGCGCCGGCGCGCGGGTGCTGGTGCTCGAGCGCGCCGCGGCGGCCGGAGGCACCACTTCGCTTGCGGGGGGCCACTTTTACCTCGGCGGCGGGACGGCCGTCCAGCAGGCGACCGGCCACCCCGACTCGCCCGAGGAGATGTACAAGTACTTGGTCGCCGTGTCGCGCGAGCCGGACCACGCCAAGATTCGCGCCTACTGCGACGGCAGCGTCGAGCACTTCGACTGGCTGGAGGCGCTGGGATTCCAGTTCGAGCGAAGCTACTTCCCGGGCAAGGCGGTGATCCAGCCCAACACCGAGGGGCTGATGTTCACCGGCAACGAGAAGGTGTGGCCCTTCCTGGAGCGGGCGGTGCCGGCGCCGCGCGGGCACAAGGTGCCCGTGCCCGGCGACACCGGCGGCGCCAGCATGGTGATCGAGCTGCTCCTCAAGCGCGCCGCCAGCCTGGGCGTGCAGGTCCGCTACGAGACCGGCGCCACCCAGCTCGTCGTCGACGGGTCGGGAGCCGTCGCGGGCGTGGCGTGGAAGCAGTTCTCCGAGACCGGTGCGATCAGGGCAAAGTCGGTGATCATCGCTGCCGGCGGATTCGTGATGAACCCGGAGATGGTTGCCGAGTACACCCCGAAGCTGGCGGAGAAGCCGTTCGTCCTCGGCAACACCTACGACGACGGGCTGGGCATCCGGATGGGCGTGTCCGCCGGCGGCGCCACCCAGCACATGGACCAGATCTTCATCACCGCCCCGCCGTACCCGCCGTCGATCCTGCTGACCGGGATCGTCGTGAACAAGCTCGGCCAGCGCTTCGTCGCCGAGGACTCCTACCACTCCCGAACCGCGGGGTTCATCATGGACCAGCCGGACAGCGCGGCGTTCTTGATCGTCGACGAGGCGCACCTCGAGCATCCCAAGATGCCGCTGGTGCCGCTGATCGACGGCTGGGAGACCGTCACCGAGATGGAGGCCGCGCTGGGTATCCCGGCCGGCAACCTGGTCGCGACGCTGGACCGCTACAACAGCCACGCCGCGCGCGGCGAGGACCCCGACTTCCACAAGCAGCCGGAATTCCTTGCGCCGCAAGACAAAGGACCGTGGGGCGCGTTCGACATGTCGCTGGGCAAGGCCATGTATGCCGGCTTCACGGTCGGGGGGCTGGCCACGTCGGTGGACGGGGAGGTGCTGCGCGAGGACGGCTCGGCGGTGCCCGGCCTGTACGCGGTGGGCGCGTGCGCGTCCAACATCGCCCAGGACGGCAAGGGGTACGCCAGCGGCACGCAGCTGGGTGAGGGTTCGTTCTTCGGGCGCCGCGCCGGAGCGCACGCGGCGGCAAGCCGCTAACCCGCCGCTAACCCGCGAGTGTGAATCACACGACGCGACACGCGGGCGACGCGTCGCGAATTTCACACTCGGCACCGCCGCAGCGCACGCGGCCCGAGGGGCCGGGGGCGCGGCGCCGACTACTCCGGCTTGAACCCATCGTGTCCGTCGGCGCCCAGCAGCCCACCCGCGCCGCCGGCCCCGATGCGGCCGGCGTTTCCGCCTAGCCCGGGGTTGCCCCCGTTACCGCCGTTGCCGATCAGGACGGCGTTGCCGCCGTGTCCGCCGTTGCCGCCCGGACGTATTCCGCCGCCGTATCCGCCGGCGCCACCGTCACCGCCGTCGCCGAACAGCCCACCGGCCCCGCCCCCGCCGCCGTCACCGCCGGCACCCGACAGCGTCCCGCCATTGGCGGAGACGCCTGTGACGCTGGAGCCGCCGGCTCCGCCGTCACCGCCCGCGCCGAACAGCAAGCCGGCGTTGCCACCGATCCCACCGGCACCGCCCGTCCCACCGGCGGTGCCGTAGCCGCCGCCACCCCCGGTGCCGCCCGCGCCGAACAGCAGCCCACCGGCGCCGCCGGCACCACCGGCCCCGCCACCACCGGTGGCGCCCAATCCGCCCACCCCGCCGACTCCACCGGCCCCGCCGAACAGCCCACCGGCCCCGCCGGCGCCACCCGCCCCGCCGGCACTGAAAAAGGCAGCGGGTCCGCCGACACCACCGGCGCCGCCCGCGCCGCCGGCGCCGAACAGCAGCCCACCAGCGCCGCCGGCGCCGCCTGCGCCGGCGTAGCCCGCGCCGGTGTCCCCACCCGCACCGCCGGTTCCACCCGTCCCGAACAGCAATCCGCCCGCGCCGCCGTGGCCGCCCGCTGCGCCGGGGCTACCCGAGCCACCGGCCCCGCCATTGCCGATCAATATCCCGCCGTCCCCGCCGTTTGCCCCGGTCCCCGGCGCCCCGTTGATGCCGTTGCCGATCAAGGGTCGGCCCAACAAGGCCAGCGTGGGGGCATTCACCAGATCCAGCAGTCCCTCTAGCGGGTTGACACTGGCGGCCTCGGTGGCCGCGTACGAGCCCGCCGCAGCGGCGAGGACGCGCACGAACTGCTCATGAAACGACGCCGCCTCGTCGGCGAGCTGCTGCCAGTCCCGCGCGTGTCCGGAAAAGACCGCAGCGACAGCCGCCGACACCTCGTCACCACCGGCGGCCGCCAGCTCCGTCGTCGCGGCGGCCGCAGCCGTATGAGCAGTCATGACCGCCGAACCCAGACTTGCCAAATCCGTCGCCGCCGCCTCCAAAATCGGCGGCGCCGCAATCACGAACGACATGTGAGACCTCCGAACGGCGATGGCTACGTGCCGCGACGATATGGGGCGGGTCCCGCCAGCGTCATGACCACAACGAGGCATTTCGGCGGTGCTGCTGGATAGTCAGATCTGCCTATCGACCCCGGCTGCACCGGGGGCGGGACAATATCCACGCGAGTGTGAATCCTGCGACGCGACACGCGGGCGACGCGTCGCGAATTTCACACTCGGCAACGCCGCGGCGCAGGCGCCCGAAGGCGTCAAACCTGAGCGGGTTCCTTCTCCACCGGGCCCAGGCGCCATTGGCCCCCGCCGAGCAGGTGCAGCTCCTGCTCGTGGTGCTGCTCGACGGTGTGGCGATGGCTGACACTGACCACGACGCACTCGGGCAGCTCGGCGCGCAACAGCTGGTAGAGCGCGAACTCCAAACCCTCGTCGAGCGCGGAGGTGGACTCGTCGAGGAAGACCGCCCGCGGCTTGGTCAGCAGGATCCTGGCGAACGCGACCCGCTGCTGCTCCCCGGGGGAGAGCACCTTGGCCCAGTCCTCCTCCTCGTCCAGCCGGTCGTACAGCGGCGTGAGCGCCACCTTGGTCAGCACGTCGCGCAGTTCGTCGTCGGAGACGTTGTCCGGCGCATTCGGGTAGCACACCACCCCGCGCAGGCTGCCCAGCGGCACATACGGCAGCTGCGACAGGAACATCGTCGCGTTGTCGCCCTCGGGCCGGCACAGCGTCCCCGACGCGTACGGCCACAATTCGGCCAGGCTGCGCAGCAGGGTGGTCTTGCCGGCGCCCGAACGCCCGGTGATCACCAGCGTGTCCCCGGTGTCCAGCTGGACGTCCAGCGAGTCGATCAGCTGATCCCCGTCGGGCGTGCGCACCTCGACGTGGGCGAGCTCGACGGCGGTGTCCTCGCTGGGTTTGACCAGCAGCGCGGGCAGCGCCCGGCCGCGGGCGTTGGCGTCGACGAGACCGTGCAACCGGATGATCGCCGCCCGGAACGCCGCGAACGCGTCGTAGTTGTTGCGGAAGAACGACAGTGAGTCGTTGATGTTGCCGAACGCCTGCGCGGTCTGGGTGACATCGCCGAAGGCGATCTCCCCGGCGAACAGGCGCGGCGCCTGAATCGCCAACGGCAGCGGAATGATCGTCTGCGTGGCCGACCAGTTCCACCCGTTGAAGATGATGGTCCGGCGGACGAACCTGCGGTAGTTGCCGATGATCGGCGTGAAGCGCCGCCACAATTGGGTGCGTTCGACGCGCTCACCGCGGTAAAAGCCCACCGCCTCCGCGGCGTCGCGCAACCGCACCAGGGCGTAGCGGAACGCGGCGTTGAGTTTCTCGTTGTTGAAGCTGAGCCAAATCAGCGGGCGCCCAAGCCAAATCGCGACCACCGTCACAATCAAGACATAGATCAGGACGGTCCAGAACATCGCCCGCGGCACGTTCACACCGAAGAGATCGAAGTTTCCGGACAAATTCCACAGGATCGCGGCGAACGAGATCACCGATGCCACCGCATTGACGGCGCCGAACAGCAGGGTGTTGGTGGTCCCGTTGGACGGGATGTTCGGGGTGCCGCCAACCCCCGCGGTGAAGATGTCGACATCCTGCTGGATGCGCTGGTCAGGGTTGTCAATCGTGTTGTCGATGAACAGGTCCCGGTAATAAGCGCGGCCGTCCAGCCAGTCGTCGGTGAGATGTCCGGTCAGCCACACGCGCCACGCGATGATGTACCGCTGGGTCAGGTAGATGTCGAGGATCACCCGGGCGATGAAGATGGCCGCCAGCAGGATGAAGATCCCCAGCGAGACCCAAAAGTTATGCATCCCAGACTGTTTGACCTCGTCGTTACCCGTGGCGAGCCCTTTGAGTGCCACCTGCAACGCGGTGTACATGTCGTTGCTCTGATAGCTGAACAGCACGTTGAGCCGGACCGAAAACAGCACCAGCAGCAGCAGCACACCGAGCCCGAGCCACGCCTTGACGGCGGTCGGGCCGACGAAGTAGCCGCGAGTGATCCGCCAGAACTGCCGCCCCCAGGGGGTGAAGTACCGGAAGGCCACCAGCACGGCCAGCAGGCAGACGGCGCCGATCAGCCACGCGATGGCGAGCCACCGCAGGGAATCCTGCAACGCCGTCGACCAATCGATGGACGGTTTGAACAGCTTCGAGTCCAACTTCGACGTCTCCTTCTGCGGCGATTGCTTCCCCGCAAGCTACCCGAGCGATTCTCGATAGGCTGCGCAGATGAGCATCGACGCTCCATCCAGCCAGACCGTGCATGCCGGCCGACTCATCGCCCGCCGGCTCAAAGCCAGCGGCGTCGACACCGTCTTCACGCTGTCGGGTGGCCACCTGTTCTCCGTCTACGACGGCTGCCGCGACGAGGGCATCCGGCTGATCGACACCCGCCACGAGCAGACCGCGACGTTCGCCGCCGAGGGCTGGTCGAAGGTCACGCGCGTACCGGGCGTGGCCGCGCTGACCGCCGGGCCGGGCGTCACCAACGGGATGAGCGCGATGGCCGCCGCGCAGCAGAACTCCTCGCCGCTGGTGGTGCTCGGCGGCCGCGCGCCCGCGCTGCGCTGGGGCATGGGCTCGCTGCAGGAGATCGACCACGTGCCGTTCGTGGCCCCGCTGGCGCGGTTCGCGGCCACCGCGCAGTCGGCCGCCGACGCCGGGCGCCTGGTCGACGAGGCGCTGCGGGCGGCGGTCGGCGCCCCGTCGGGCGTGGGTTTCGTCGACTTTCCGATGGACCACGCCTTTTCGATGTCCGAGGACGACAACGGCCCCGGCGCCCTGGCCGCGCCGCCGCCGGACCCCGCCGCGGACGGCGACGCGATGGACCGCGCGGCGGCCCTGCTGTCGGGGGCGCGCCGGCCGGTGATCATGGCGGGCACCAACGTGTGGTGGGGCCGGGGCGAGGCGGCGCTGCTGCGGCTGGCAGAGCAACGGCGGATCCCGGTGCTGATGAACGGGATGGCCCGCGGCGTCGTGCCCGCCGACCACCCGATGGCGTTCTCGCGCGTCCGCGGCAAGGCGCTCGGCGAGGCCGACGTGGCGTTGATCGTCGGCGTGCCAATGGATTTCCGGCTGGGCTTCGGTAAGGTGTTCGGGCCCGAGACCCAGCTCGTCGTCGCCGACCGTGCCGAACCGGCGCGCGAGCATCCGCGCGCCATCGCGGCCGGGCTGTACGGCGACCTCACCTCGACGCTGACGGCCCTGGCGGAAACGGGCGGCGCCGACCACCAGGGCTGGGTCGACGAGCTGCGGGCGGCCGAGACCGCCGCGCGTGGCCAGGAGGCGGCCGAGCTCGGCGACGACCGGATCCCGCTGCACCCGATGCGGGTGTACGCCGAGCTGGCGCCGCTGCTGGACCGCGACGCCATCGTGGTGATCGACGCGGGGGACTTCGGGTCGTACGCGGGGCGGGTGATCGACAGCTACCTGCCGGGCTGCTGGCTGGACAGCGGCCCCTTCGGCTGCCTCGGCTCGGGCCCCGGCTACGCGCTGGCCGCCAAGCTGGCCCGGCCCGATCGCCAGGTGGTACTGCTGCAGGGCGACGGCGCGTTCGGCTTCAGCGGCATGGAGTGGGACACGCTGGTCCGGCACAACGTGCCGGTGGTGTCGGTGGTCGGCAACAACGGGATCTGGGGGCTCGAAAAGCACCCGATGGAAGCGCTTTACGGCTATTCGGTGGTGGCCGAGCTGCGTCCGGGCACGCGCTACGACGAGGTGGTGCGCGCCCTGGGCGGCCACGGCGAGCTGGTCTCCGCGCCCACCGAGCTGCGGCCCGCACTCGAACGCGCTTTCGCCAGCGGCCTGCCCGCCCTCGTCAACGTGCTGACCGATCCAGAGGTGGCCTATCCGCGCCGATCCAACCTCGCCTGATCGGTCCCGACGGGCGGCGAGCGTCCGCATTTGTACGCAAAACCTCGGCGCGTCGCGTGCAAACACGCGCGCTCGCGCTGTCGGGTGGCCCGGTACCGTTGACCTGTGCCGAAGACCACCCGGACCCAGCCCGGCCGCCTGAGCAGCCGCTTCTGGCGGCTGCTGGGCGCCAGCACCGAAAAGAATCGCAGCCGGTCCCTCGCGGACGTCACCGCGTCGGCGGACTACGACAAGGAAGCCGCCGAGCTGTCCGACGAGAAGCTGCGCAAGGCGGCCGGGCTGCTCAAGCTCGACGACCTCGCGGACGCCGCGGACATCCCGCAGTTCCTCGCGATCGCCCGGGAAGCGGCCGAGCGGGCGACCGGCCTGCGCCCCTTTGACGTTCAGCTCCTGGGGGCCCTGCGCATGCTGGCCGGCGACGTGATCGAGATGGCCACGGGAGAGGGCAAGACGCTGGCCGGCGCGATCGCGGCCGCCGGATACGCCATCGGCGGGCGCCACGTCCACGTGGTGACCATCAACGACTACCTGGCCCGGCGCGACGCGGAATGGATGGGCCCCCTGCTCGAGGCCATGGGCCTGACGGTCGGCTGGATCACCGCGGAGTCGACCAGCGAGGAGCGCCGGGCCGCCTACGGCTGCGACGTCACCTACGCCTCGGTCAACGAAATCGGCTTCGACGTGCTGCGCGACCAGCTGGTGACCGACGTCGACGACCTGGTGTCGCCCAATCCCGACGTGGCCCTCATCGACGAGGCCGACTCGGTGCTGGTCGACGAGGCGTTGGTGCCGCTGGTGCTGGCCGGCACCACCCACCGCGAGACGCCGCGGCTGGAGATCATCAAGCTGGTCGGCGAGCTGTCCGCCGACACCGATTTCGAGACCGACGCCGACAGCCGCAACGTCCACCTCACCGACGTGGGCGCGCGCAAGGTCGAAAAGGGGCTTGGCGGCATCGACCTGTACTCCGAGGAGCACGTCGGCACCACCCTGACCGAGGTCAACGTGGCCCTGCACGCCCACGTGCTGCTGCAGCGCGACGTGCACTACATCGTTCGCGACGATGCCGTGCACCTGATCAACGCCTCGCGGGGCCGCATCGCGCAGCTGCAGCGCTGGCCGGACGGCCTGCAGGCCGCCGTCGAGGCCAAGGAGGGCATCGAGACCACCGAGACGGGCGAGGTGCTCGACACCATCACCGTGCAGGCGCTGATCAACCGCTACGCCACGGTGTGCGGCATGACCGGGACCGCGCTGGCCGCCGGCGAGCAGCTGCGCCAGTTCTACAAGCTCGGCGTGTCGCCAATCCCGCCGAATACTCCCAACATTCGCGAGGACGAGTCCGACCGCGTCTACATCACCGCGGCCGCCAAGAACGACGCGATCGTCGCCCACATCGCCGAGGTGCACGAGACCGGGCAGCCCGTGCTGGTGGGCACCCGCGACGTCGCGGAATCCGAGGAGCTGCACGAGCGGCTGCTGCGCCGCGGCGTGCCCGCGGTGGTGCTCAACGCGAAGAACGACGCCGAGGAGGCCAAGGTGATCGCCGAGGCCGGCGAGTTCGGCACGGTGACGGTGTCCACCCAGATGGCCGGGCGCGGCACCGACATCCGCCTCGGCGGATCCGACGAGGCCGACCACGACCGGGTCGCCGAGCTGGGCGGGCTGCACGTGGTCGGCACCGGCCGCCACCACACCGAACGCCTCGACAACCAGCTGCGTGGCCGCGCCGGCCGGCAGGGCGACCCGGGCTCGTCGGTGTTCTTCTCCAGTTGGGAGGACGACGTCGTCGCGGCCAACCTCGACCGCAACAAGCTGCCCATGCAGACCGACGAAGATGGGCGCATCGTCAGCCCCAAGGCGGCCGGGATGCTGGACCACGCCCAGCGCGTCGCCGAGGGCCGGATGCTGGACGTGCACGCCAACACCTGGCGCTACAACCAGCTGATCGCCCAGCAGCGCGCCATCATCGTCGACCGGCGAAACACGTTGCTGCGCACCGCAACCGCGCGCGAGGAGCTGGCCGAGCTGGCGCCGAAACGCTACGAGGAGCTGTCCGAATCGCTGTCGGAGGAACAGCTCGAGAGAATCTCCCGGCTGATCATGCTGTATCACCTCGACCGGGGCTGGGCCGACCATCTGGCGTATCTGGCCGACATCCGCGAGAGCATCCACCTGCGTGCGCTGGGCCGGCAAAACCCGCTGGACGAGTTCCACCGGCTGGCCGTCGACGCCTTCGCGTCGCTGGCCGCCGACGCGATCGAGGCCGCGCAGCAGACGTTCGAGACCGCCAACGTGCTCGAGGAAGAGCCCGGCCTGGACCTGTCCAAGCTGGCGCGGCCGACCTCGACGTGGACCTACATGGTCAACGACAACCCGCTGTCCGACGACACGCTGTCCACGCTGAGCCTGCCCGGCGTTTTCCGCTAGGCGCGGCCCCCAAGCGTTCGACTAATGTCACGGCTCATGGAGCCCGTGCTTCCGCCCGATCGGGTGCTGACGGTGCCCAACGCGCTGAGCGCCATCCGGCTGCTGCTCATCCCGGTCTTCGTCTACGTCCTGCTGTTCGCCCACGCCAACGGCTGGGCGGTGGCGATCCTGATGTTCAGCGGCGCCTCGGACTGGGCCGACGGCAAGATCGCCCGCACGCTGAACCAGTCCTCGCGGCTCGGCGTGCTGCTGGACCCGGCGGTGGATCGCCTCTACATGGTGGCGGTGCCGATCGTGTTGGCGATCGGCGGGATCGTGCCGTGGTGGTTCGTCATCACGCTGCTGGCGCGCGACGGGCTGCTGGCCGCGACGCTGCCGCTGCTGCGCAGCCGCGGGCTGTCGGCGCTGCCGGTGACCTACGTCGGCAAGGCCGCCACCTTCGCGTTGATGTCCGGCTTCCCGTTGGTCCTGCTGGGCACGGGCGGCGCGGCGTGGAGCCGGGTGCTGCACGCGTGCGGCTGGGGCTTTCTGGGGTGGGGTTTGTACACCTACCTGTGGGCGTTCGTGCTGTACGTGGTGCAGATGGCGTTGGTCATGCGCACCATGCCGAAGCTGAAACAGCCTGCCCGCCAGTCGATCTCGCCCAAGGCGGGTGAGCATGGCTGACGCCGATCGCCTGCTGGGCGGCTACAACCCCGACGCGGGCCGCGGTGCGCACGACGCGGAGCGGCCGCAGCTGATCCCGGTGCCGTCGCTGCTGCGCGCCCTGCTGTCCGAGCACCTGGACCCCGGCTACGCCGCGGCCACCGCCAAGCGCGGCGAGACGCCCGCGCGCCCGCGCGCCGCCGGCTGGCTGTGGCAGGCCCTGGCGGCGCTGCTGATCGCCACGGTGTTCGCCGCCGCGGTCGCGCAGGCCCGCTCGGTCGCCCCCGGCGTGCGCACCGCGCAGCAGTTGCTGTTGCAAAGCGTGCGCGAGTCGGAAGCCACCGCGGCAAGACTGGGCCGCGAGCGCGGCGCCCTGTCGTCCCGCGTCGACGACGTGCAGCGGCACGCGCTGGCGGACAACGCCGAGGGGCAGCGGCTGCTGAAGCGTCTCGACGCGCTCAGCCTGGCGGGGGCCAGCACCGCGGTCATCGGTCCCGGCCTGTCGGTGACCGTGACGGATCCCGGTGCCGGGCCGAACCTTTCCGACGTGTCCAAGCAGCGCGTCAGCGGCAGCAGGCAAATCATCCTGGACCGCGATCTGCAGCTGGTGGTCAACTCGCTGTGGGCCAGCGGGGCCGAGGCCATCGCCGTCGGCGGTATCCGGATCGGACCGGACGTGACGATCCGGCAGGCCGGGGGCGCGATCCTGGTCGACAACAACCCCACCGCCAGCCCGTACCAGATCCTCGCGGTCGGGCCCCCGCACGCGATGCGGGACGTCTTCGACAACAGCCCCGGGCTGCAGCGCCTGCGGCTGCTGCAGGCCTCCTACGGCGTCGTCGTCACCGTCGACGTCGCCGACGGCCTGTCGCTGCCCGCCGGATCGATCCGGGACGTCAAGTTCGCCAAACAGATTGGGCCGTAGTGAGACAACTCCTGCTGAGACGGAACCGGGCATGATCGGCATCGCGGCGCTCGCGGTCGGCATCGTGCTGGGCCTGGTGTTCCATCCCGCCGTCCCCGAGGTCATCCAGCCCTACCTGCCGATCGCGGTGGTGGCCGCTCTCGACGCGGTGTTCGGCGGGCTGCGCGCCTACCTCGAGCGGATCTTCGACCCCAAGGTCTTCGTGGTGTCGTTCGTGTTCAACGTCTTCGTGGCCGCCCTGATCGTGTACGTCGGCGACCAACTGGGCGTCGGCACGCAGCTGTCCACGGCCATCATCGTCGTGCTGGGCATCCGGATCTTCGGAAACGCCGCCGCGCTGCGGCGCCGCCTGTTCGGAGCATGAGGTCACCGTGAGCCAGGATCCGCCCGAAACCGCCCGCCCGCCCGACGGGGACGGCGCGCACCGGGGCCGCCACGAGCTGCCGGCGAAAAGCCCGCGCCCCGAAATCGGCCAGGTGCACCGCAGGGGCCTCTCGGGCGTGCTGCGCGGCGGCCGCACCCGCCTGGTGTTCGGGACGCTGGCCAGCCTGCTGTGCCTGCTCCTGGGGATCGCGATCGTCACCCAGGTGCGCCAGACCAAGTCGGGCGACTCGCTGGACACCGCCCGGCCCGCCGACCTGTTGGTGCTGCTGGACTCGCTGCGGCAGCGCGAGGCCACCCTGAACACCGAAGTCGGCGAGCTGCAGAACACGCTGAATTCGCTGCAGGCCTCCGGCAACACCGACCAGGCCGCCATCAACAGCGCGCAGGCCCGGCTGGCCGCCCTGTCCATCCTGGTCGGCGCGGTGGGCGCCACCGGGCCGGGTGTCACCATCACGATCGAGGACCCCGGGCCCGGCGTCTCGCCGGAGGCCATGCTCGACGTGCTCAACGAGTTGCGCGCCGCCGGCGCCGAGGCCATCGAGATCAACGACGCGCACCAGTCCGTGCGCGTAGGTGTCGACACCTGGATTGTGGGTACGCCAGGCTCGTTGACCATCGACACCAAGAACCTGTCGCCGCCGTATTCGATTCTGGCGATTGGCGATCCGCCCACGTTGGCGGCGGCGATGAACATTCCGGGCGGCGCGGACGACAGCATCAAGCGCGTCGGCGCCAGGATGTCCGTGCAGCAGGCCGACCGCGTCGACGTAACCACCTTGCGACAACCAAAACCGCACCAATACGCTCAGCCCGTCAAATGAACGTGCCGACCAGAACAGGATCACCCGTGAGCGATATCCCCACCGATCTGCACTACACCGCCGACCACGAATGGGTTCGACGCGGCGGTGACGACACCGTGCGGGTCGGGATCACCGACTTTGCCCAGTCGGCGTTGGGCGACGTCGTTTTCGTCCAGCTGCCCGACGTGGGCGCCCAGGTGACCGCGGGCGAATCCTTCGGCGAGGTGGAATCGACGAAATCGGTATCCGACCTGTTCGCACCGCTCTCGGGCACGGTGACCGCGGTCAACGGCGAACTGGAGCGCAGCCCCCAGCTGGTCAATTCCGACCCGTACGGGGCCGGCTGGCTGGTGGACGTCCAGGTCTCCGACGGCGGCGAGCTGGAATCGGCCATTTCGGCGCTGCTCGACGCCGAGTCCTACCGCGGGACGCTGACCGAATGACGCTTGCTCACGAGGGGTGGGGACATGGCGCGGCGGTGCGCGGTACGGTCGACAGATCGACACTTGATAGACGTTCGACAGCACGAGACAGTCAGCTCGAAAAACCCAGGGGAGAGCCGGGCCGGTGGCCCGATCGGATAACGCCACAGCGGCCAGTGAGGAGCAGCGCGTGACGGACATGGACTCAGGAAGTCAGCAGGACCAGACCTCTGACGAAGTCACGGTGGAGACGACTTCCGTCTTCCGGGCCGACTTCCTCAACGAATTGGACGCACCCGCCCAGGCGGGGACCGACAGCGCGGTGTCCGGGGTCGAGGGGCTCCCGGCCGGCTCGGCGTTGCTGGTCGTCAAGCGGGGGCCGAACGCCGGGTCGCGATTCCTGCTCGACCAGGCCATCACGTCCGCCGGCCGGCACCCGGACAGCGACATCTTCCTCGACGACGTCACCGTCAGCCGCCGTCACGCCGAATTCAGGTTGGAAAACAACGAATTTCACGTCGTCGATGTCGGTAGCCTGAACGGCACCTACGTCAACCGCGAGCCCGTGGATTCGGCGGTGCTCGCCAACGGCGACGAGGTGCAGATCGGCAAGTTCCGGTTGGTCTTTTTGACCGGACCCAAGCAGGGCGACGACGACGGAGGTTCGCAAGGGTAGTGAGCGCGCCCGATAGCCCGGCGCTGGCCGGGATGTCGATTGGGGCGGTCCTGGACCTGTTGAGGCCGGATTTCCCCGATGTCACGATCTCCAAGATTCGCTTCCTGGAGGCCGAGGGACTGGTGACGCCCCAACGCGCCGCGTCGGGCTATCGGCGGTTCACCGCCTACGACTGCGCGCGGCTGCGCTTCATCCTCACCGCCCAGCGCGACCACTACCTGCCGCTGAAGGTGATCCGCGCGCAGCTGGATGCCCAGCCCGACGGCGAGCTGCCCCCGATCGGATCGCCTTACGGGGTACCGCGATTGGTGTCGGTGCCGGACCCGGCAACGAAAGCCGGCGGGGGCGAGTCCGAACCCGACGCCGCCGCAGTGGCCCCCACCCGCGTCCGGCTGAGCCGGGAGGACCTGCTGGAGCGCTCCGGGGTGGACGACGCCCTGCTGACGGGGCTGCTCAAGGCCGGCGTGATCACCCCCGGGCCGGGCGGCTTCTTCGACGAGCACGACGTGGTCATCCTGCAGTGCGCGCGGGCGCTGGCCGAGTATGGCGTCGAGCCGCGGCACCTGCGCGCCTTCCGCTCCGCGGCCGACCGGCAGTCGGACCTGATCGCCCAAATCGCCGGGCCGGTAGTCAAAGCCGGCAAGGCCGGCGCCCGCGACCGCGCCGACGACCTGGCGCGTGAGGTGGCCGCGCTCGCTATCACACTGCACACCTCGTTGATCAAGTCCGCCGTTCGCGACGTTCTGCACCGCTGAGGATTAGACTTCGTTGGACAGCTAGGTGTTCGACGGCGGCATGCGGAGGGCAGACACAGATGGGTGAAGTTCGTGTTGTCGGCATTCGCGTCGAACAGCCGCAGAACCAGCCGGTCCTGTTGCTGCGGGAGGCCAACGGTGACCGGTACCTGCCGATCTGGATCGGCCAGTCCGAAGCCGCCGCCATCGCGCTCGAGCAGCAGGGCGTCGAGCCGCCCCGCCCGCTGACCCACGACCTGATCAGGGATCTCATTGCCGCGCTTGGGCATTCGCTGAAAGAGGTCCGGATCGTCGACCTGCAGGAGGGCACGTTCTACGCCGACCTGGTTTTCGACCGCAACATCACCGTCTCGGCGCGGCCGTCGGACTCGGTCGCGATCGCGTTGCGGGTGGGCGTCCCGATCTACGTGGAGGAGGCCGTGCTCGCCCAGGCCGGCCTGCTCATCCCCGACGAGAGCGACGAAGAGCCCAACACCGCCGTCCGGGAGGACGAGGTGGAGAAATTCAAGGAGTTCCTCGACAGCGTCTCGCCCGACGATTTCAAGGCCACGTAACCGGCTCACCGGACATCACGGATGTGTCTCAACTAACACCGCGATGTCGACACGCTGGCGGATAGCGCGCCCAGTTGGCCCGGCGGCCGCCATACTTTGATCACGACTTAAGGGCGCGGCGGCTATCGAAAAGCGTAAGCTCTCTAGCACTCGGGCCTGACCAAACGCGGCTGCGGTGCAGCCAGACGCAGCTAAACACCTACAGCGCGATCGGCGAGAGGAACCACCGTGAGCGAGCAGCCACGTCAAGAGCAGTTGGACCTAGCTGACCACGCCAACGCGAGCGGTGACCAGGCCGTCGCCGCGCCCGGCGCGCCCGTGCAACCGGGGCTGTTCCCCGACGACTCCGTGCCCGACGAGCTGGTGGGCTACCGCGGGCCGAGCGCCTGCCAGATCGCCGGGATCACCTACCGGCAGCTGGACTACTGGGCGCGGACGTCGCTGGTGGTGCCCTCGATCCGCAGCGCGGCCGGCTCCGGCAGCCAGCGGCTCTACTCGTTCAAGGACATCCTGGTCCTCAAAATCGTCAAGCGGTTGCTGGACACCGGGATCTCGCTGCACAACATCCGGGTCGCCGTCGACCACCTGCGCCAGCGCGGCGTCCAGGACCTGGCCAACATCACCCTGTTCTCCGACGGCACCACGGTCTACGAGTGCACCTCGGCCGAAGAGGTCGTCGACCTGCTGCAGGGCGGGCAGGGCGTGTTCGGCATCGCGGTGAGCGGCGCCATGCGCGAGCTGACCGGCGTCATCGCGGACTTCCACGGCGAGCGCGCCGACGGCGGGGAGTCCATCGCGGCCCCCGAGGACGAGCTGGCGTCGCGGCGCAAGCATCGCGACCGCAAGATCGGCTAGTTTTTCTGGCGCGAGCGTCCGCGTTTGTACGCGCTTTGCGGCGTGTCGGCGTACCGACACGCACGCTCGCGGGGGTTTTAGCCCGCGGGTAAACTGGCGCACGCGTCGCACTCGAGCGGGAGAGTTCCGTGATCGCCAGTCACGGACGCCGAAGGAGCAACACCTCTCCGTCAACCTCTCAGGCACCCGGACCGCGCGAGTTAACGATGCCTCTGGAAAGCGGTGCGATCGGCACCCGCCGATGGGGAAAGGCGCCCGGCGCCGAATCTCTCAGGCGCCCGGCGAACGGGTGAAGACAGAGGGGGAGGGCCGCTCGTCCTACCCCAGGAGCTCGCCTTGCCTGAATCCAAGTCCGACCAGTCAACGTTCGCCGCCCGGCACATCGGCCCGGACGCCCAGGCCGTCGCCGCGATGTTGTCCGTCATCGGTGTCGACTCGTTGGACGAGCTGGCCGCCAAGGCCGTCCCGACCGGCATCTTCGACAAGCTCACCGGCGACACCGCGCCGGGCCTGGAGCAGCTGCCGCCCCCGGCCGGCGAGGCCGAGGCGCTGGGCGAGCTGCGGCGGCTGGCCGACGCGAACACCGTGGCCGTGTCGATGATCGGGCAGGGCTACTACGACACGCTCACCCCGCCGGTGTTGCTGCGCAACATTCTGGAGAACCCCGCCTGGTACACCGCGTACACGCCGTACCAGCCGGAGATCAGCCAGGGCCGGCTGGAGGCGCTGCTGAACTTCCAGACGATGGTCGCCGATCTCGCCGGCCTCGAGGTCGCCAACGCGTCGATGCTCGACGAGGGCACCGCGGCCGCGGAGGCGATGACGCTGATGCACCGCGCGGCGCGGGGCGGGGCCAACCGGCTGGCCGTCGACGCCGACGTGTTCGCCCAGACCGCGGCCGTCCTGGCCACGCGCGCCAAGCCGCTGGGCATCGAGATCGTCACCGCCGACCTGCGTGACGGCCTGCCCGACGGCGACTTCTTCGGCGTCATCGCGCAGCTGCCCGGCGCCAGCGGCCGCGTCACCGATTGGTCGGCGGTGGTGGCGCAGGCCCACGAGCGGGGCGCGCTGGTCGCCGTCGGCGCCGACCTGCTGGCCTGCACGCTGGTCACGCCGCCCGGGGAGACCGGGGCCGACGTCGCGTTCGGAAGCACCCAAAGATTCGGTGTTCCAATGGGATTCGGCGGCCCGCACGCCGGCTATCTGGCCGTGCACGGCAAGCACGCCCGCCAGCTGCCGGGCCGGCTGGTCGGGGTGTCGTTGGACGCCGACGGTTCGCCGGCCTACCGGCTGGCGCTGCAGACCCGCGAGCAGCACATCCGCCGCGACAAGGCGACGTCCAACATCTGCACCGCGCAGGTGCTGCTGGCGGTGATGGCCGCGATGTACGCCAGCTATCACGGCGCCGACGGGCTGACCGCGATCGCGCGGCGCGTCCACGGTCACGCCGAGGCGATCGCGGCGGCGCTCGGCGATGCTTTGGTGCACGACAAGTACTTCGACACCGTGCTGGCCCGGGTTCCCGGCCGCGCCGACGAGGTGCTCGCCGCGGCCAAAGCCCGCGGGATCAACCTGTGGCGGGTCGACGACGACCACGTGTCGGTGGCGTGCGACGAGGCCACCACCGATGAGCACGTCGCCGCGGTCCTCAAGGCGTTTGGCGTGAAAGCCGCCGAGCCGGTGTGTGCGGGCATCGCCACCCGCACCTCGGAGTTCCTCACCCATGCCGCGTTCACGCAATACCGCACCGAGACGGCGATGATGCGCTACCTGCGCGCGCTGGCGGACAGGGATATCGCCTTGGACCGCAGCATGATTCCGCTCGGCTCGTGCACGATGAAGCTCAACGCCGCCGCCGAGATGGAGCCGATCACCTGGCCCGAATTCTCCCGGCTGCACCCGTTCGCCCCGGCGTCCGACAGCGCGGGGATCCGCCGGCTCATCGCCGACCTGGAGGGCTGGCTGGTGGCCATCACCGGCTACGACGCCGTCTCGTTGCAGCCCAACGCCGGCTCGCAGGGCGAGTATGCCGGCCTGCTGGCGATCCACGACTACCACGCCAGCCGCGGCGAGCCGCACCGCGACGTGTGCCTGATCCCGTCCAGCGCGCACGGCACCAATGCGGCGTCGGCCGCGCTGGCCGGGCTGCGGGTGGCCGTCGTGGCCTGCCGCGACAACGGCGACGTCGACCTCGACGACCTGCGCGCCAAGGTCGCCGAGCACGCCGACCGGCTGGCGGCGCTGATGATCACCTACCCGTCCACCCACGGCGTCTACGAGCACGACATCGCCGAGATCTGCGCGGCCGTGCACGACGCGGGCGGCCAGGTCTACATCGACGGCGCCAACCTCAACGCGCTGGTCGGGCTGGCCCGGCCCGGGAAGTTCGGCGGCGACGTCAGTCACCTGAACCTGCACAAGACGTTCTGCATCCCGCACGGCGGCGGCGGGCCGGGCGTCGGTCCGGTGGCGGTGCGCTCGCACCTGGCGCCGTTTTTGCCCGGCCACCCGTATGCGCCGGAGTTGCCCGGGGGCCCGCCGGTGTCGTCGGCGCCGTACGGGTCGGCCTCGATCCTGCCGATCAGCTGGGCCTACATCCGGATGATGGGCGCCGAGGGACTGCGGGCTGCCTCGCTGACCGCGATCGCGTCGGCCAACTACATCGCCCGGCGGCTCGACGAGTACTTCCCGGTGCTTTACGCCGGCGAGCACGGCATGGTCGCCCACGAGTGCATCCTGGACCTGCGCGGCATCACGAAGTCGACCGGGGTGGCCGTCGACGACGTGGCAAAACGCCTGGCGGACTATGGGTTTCACGCGCCCACCATGAGCTTCCCGGTGGCGGGCACGCTGATGGTGGAGCCCACCGAGAGCGAGAACCTGACCGAGATCGACGCGTTCTGCGAGGCCATGATCGCGATCCGCGCCGAGATCGACCGCGTCGGCGCGGGGGAGTGGCCGGTGGACGACAACCCGCTGCGGGGCGCCCCGCACACCGCGGAGTGCCTGCTGGTCGCCGACTGGGATCACCCGTACACCCGCGAGCAGGCCGCCTACCCGCTGGGCAAGGGGTTCCGGCCCAAGGTGTGGCCGCCGGTGCGCCGCATCGACGGCGCCTACGGCGACCGCAACCTGGTCTGCTCGTGCCCACCGGTGGAGGCGTTCGCCTGACGGGCGGCTTTTGGGTGTGAACCTACGGCTTCGATTGTGAGCCTATGGCGAGATCCGGCCGAATTTCTCGCCCAGGATTCACTATCAAAGCCAAGGATTCACACTCAAGCCCGGTCCGGATAGGCCGGCGGCTCAAGCCAATTCGCGTGCCACCGCGTCGAAGGCGCACAGCGTGTCCACCATGTGCGGCTCGTGGGAGTGCGGCTGGGTGGACACCTTGGCGGCGACCACGTCCGCGGCGCGGTTGACGTAGATCATCTGACCGCACATGCCCAGGCACAGCACGACGTCGCTGCCGTCGTAGGGAAGCCACATCTGGTTGCGGTACATCCCGCCGGGCATTTCGGTGTCGTCGGGGCTGGCGGCGAAGGCCCGCCGCGAGTCGGGGCCGCCGTCGACCGTGTCGGCGATCCACGCCGGCGGCACCGCCTGCTGCCCGGTCAGCGAGACGCCGTCGCGCACGAACAGCGAGCCGAACCGGATCATGTCGACCAGACAGGCGCTGACGCCGCCGTCGAAAAATCCGGTGCCGGCGGCGTCGACGCCGATGGTGGCGTCGCTACCCGGGCCAATGCGGCTCCACAGCAGCTCCGACATCAGCCCGGGCATCCGCTGGCCGCCGGCGACCTCGCAGACCCAGCCGAGCACGTCGGTGTCGCACGAGCGGTATTCGAACGGGCCGCCGTGCGCCGACTTCTGCCGCAGGGTCAGCAGGAAGTCGTACAGCGTGGCGGGGGTGTCCGGACCGGTCCTGGGTGCCCACCCCATCGCCTGGTCGAGGAGGTGGATCTCCGCGGCCGGGTCGTCGTAGTTCTCGGAGAACGCGATGCCCGAGCGCATGTCCAGCAAGTGACGCACCGTCGCGCCGGCGTAGCCGCAATCACCAAGCGCCGGAACGAATGTCGTGACCGGCGCGTCGAGTGCGATCGCACCGCCCCCGTGCAGAACGCCGACGACGGCGCCCACCAGCGACTTGCTCACCGAGAACAGCAGGTGCCGGGTGCCGGCCGTCATGCCGCCGAGATAGTGCTCGGCCACCAGCGACCCGCGGTGGGCGACGGCCCACCCGTCGGTGTCGGTGGCCGCCATCACCGCGCCCACGGTGGTGGCCGCCCCGCCGGTGACGGTCACCGGGATCTCGGCCAGCGCGGCGGTGTCACCGGGCAGCGCCGCCACCGGCCCGGCCCCGCGCGAGATCACCGCGGTGGGCACGAAGTCCTCGACGTGCTGGAAAGACCAGCGCGAATGGGGCGGCGAGAGCCAGTTGTCCAGTGAGATACCGGCCGGCCGGCTCACGCTCGTGCGACGAGCCGCGAGACGATCGGCGCGGCGGGCGTCAACGGCGTCGAGACGAACTTCGCCTTCATGCCCTTGACCCAGCGCTGGCAGCGCTCGCTGAGCTGATAGTCGTCGGTCTGCAGGTGTGAGCGAGTGACGAGCACGCCGAGTTGCGCGCCCTCCGAACGTAAGTCGCCGGGTGCCGCGACGCGCATGTAGAAGGCTTCGGAACCGTCGAGCAGCGTGGCCCAGTCGTTGGCGGTCCGCGAAAAGGAGACCCGGCCGTCGTCGTCGATGCGCCACACGCCGGTGCGTGGCGTCGCGGTGAAGATCTCGATGTCCGGCGACGTCTCCGTGATGATCACCTGCCCCCACACCTCGTCCTCGCCGTAGCCGCGCTCCCAGCGCGCGTTGATGTCCTCGATGTCGAGCTCGTAGTCGACGTCCATGTACTCGAGCAGATGAAAAAGGAACAGCGGCATGTCTGCGTAGGCCTCGGTCGTCAAATTCGTCATCGGGCTGGCGCCGGACAGCCGCGGATTCACCTCGCCGAGGTAGAGCTCGTCGGAGTCCAGGTCATGCAGGAGGTCCACCTCGAAGTAGCCGACGTAACCCTCGCGGCGCATGACGTCACCCAGCTTTGCCACCATTTCTCGCGCCGCGCGGGTCTGCGCGGGCGGCAGCACCTCGTGCCAGATGTCGTTGCCGCACCAGCTGCCCCGGCTCGGAGTCAGCTCCGAATAACCGACCAGGCTCGTCATCGCGGGGCCGACCACGGTGCCGTGGCGGGTCACGGCGCCCTCGAGGCACACCTCGACATTGCGGATGCGCTTCATGACTTTGATTTCCTGCTGCGAGGTCAGGTCGCCGGCGTGCTCGTCCCAGTCGCGCTGACCGTGCACAAAGAACGTCCCGCTGCCGGCGTTTCCGTAAGCGACCGAGATGACCAGGTCATCTCCCAATCCGGCGTTCTGTGCGAGCGCCTGCAGTTCGTCGTAGGAGCCGGCCCGCCCGATCGCGTGCGGCACGCTCGGTATGCCCGCCTCGTTGGCCAGCCGCGTCATGACGATCTTGGAGCCCAGGCGCTGGCGCAACTCGATCGGCGGATGCATGATCTCGAGGCCCGCCGACCGCGCGAGGGCATGGATTTCCTCGTTCAGCATCACAAAGCAGCACTTACCGCCGGGGCCTTTGCCCGCGATGAACTCGAGCGTCTCCGAGTCGGACAGCAGATGGCTGCACACCTCGTCCATGGAGTCGAAATCGCGGCGGTCGCGCCGGCGGGGCACGAAGACGCGCGAATGCGTGCCCTCGAAGGAGTCAAAGTACGTCAGGTAGAAGAAGTTTCGTATCCAGCGGTCGACGCCCAACAGGTTGAACGGCGTGGGCGAGATGAAGTAGAGCGGCACCTTGTTCGTGTGAAAGAACGCGCGCACGTCCGAGATGCCGTTCAGCTTGCGGGGTGGCTCAATGTCACGATCCTGCATCGCACAAGTGTGGACCCGCCCCCGGCCGGGACGCCACTGCGGGTTTGTTGTTCGCGAGCCGAACCTCACTGCGATTTTCGGCCGCATATTTCGCAGTGCGGTTCGGCCGGCGGCGGGGCCGGCCGGCGGATCAGCTCAAAAAGGCGTTGAGGGCCGCGGCGAGGTCGGGGGACGCCGACGTGGGCAGGTTCTGGTAGCCGCCGCCGCTGAGCTGGGCGACGGCCTCCCAGGTGGCCCGGTCGGGGTCGGCGCCGAAGTCGATGACGTTGACCGCGATCGGCTTGGCCGGATCGGCGCTACGGCGGATGAAGTCCTGCAACCCGGCCCCGTCCAGGGTCTGGTCGGTGTGCGGCCCTGCCGTGATCACCAGGATCGAATTCGTTTGGCCGGCACGGTAATTGGCCTGAAGTTCCTGGTAGATCATGCGCAGCGTGGTGAACGACACCGCGCCCCCGGCCGACGAGTACTGCTTGTCCAGCGCGGCCGCCAGCGCCGCCGAGCGCGGCTGGCCGTTCACCGGATCGCCCAGCGGCCCGCCCGCCACCTCGGAGCGGCCCTCGTGGCCGTCGAAGGTCCACAACCCCACGGCCGCGCTGGGCGGCAGGGATTTGATCTTGTCCTGCAGCGCCGCAACCACATTGGCCAGCCGCGTCTTGCCGCCGTCGTCGGTGGGCAGCGACTGGTCGAGCATGATGGTCGCGGCCAGCCCGCTCGACGGGGCCGCCATGGCCTCGGCCAGTGTGGCGCGCATCGCGTCGTCGCCGACCGACAGGGTCGACGGCAGCGCCGGGAAGCCGGTGACCGGACTGCTCGGGGGTTTGACGCCGTTGACCCGGAATCCGGCCTTGGCCAGCTTGGCGAGCTGCTCGGGTTTCTGCAGGAAGCGGGCGAACCCGCTGGCCGCCGAGGTCTGCTCCTGGGTCAGCCAGGAGCCGCTGAGCAGCACCGCGGGGTAGTCGGCGACGGGCGCGGCCCCGGGCGGCAGCCAGGCCGCCAGCAGGTTCTTGGCCTCGGGCAGCGACTGGCCGCGCGCGAACACCTGCTGCTCGGTGGTGACCACCGCGTGCACCGGCGCGGTCGCCGCGTCCGTGGAGCCGATCAACACGTTCAGCGCCTCGGTCAGCGATTTGTCGGCCAGCTTGGGCTGGGCGCCCAGCAGCGTGCGCACGGCGCCGGTGCCCTGCGTCGGCGGCGCGCCGGTGGGCACCGACCCCGCGGCCACCGCCTCGCCGGCCAGGTACGACGCGTCGCCGTTGCCGTTGGCCGGCAGCGCCAGCCGCAGCGATCCCCACGTCGGCAGGTTCAGGCCGGCCAGTGAGTTCGGGCCGGTCTGCAGGCCGGGCAGCGCCGCCCAGTTCTTGGTGCCCAGGGCCTGCCCGAGTTCCGGCCGGACGGCGAGCACCACCGGCGACGTCACCAGCGAGTGGCTTTCGGTGATCGTCTTCTGGCCCGCGCCCGCGGCCAGCCGGGCGGCGGAGATCGAGCTGCCCGGGATCCACAGCGCCGGCTGCCCGCCCAGGTCGGCCGGCCACTTGCCGACGAAGCCGTTGAGGACGGCGTCGGAGCCCGCCGGTTTGACGCTCACCACCATGCAGTGGTCGCCGACGGGGCCGGCCGTGGCGTTGTAGCCCTCGGCGAGCTGCTGCACGGACTCGGCGATCGACGGGTCGGCGATGACGGCGACGTTCTCCTTGCCGCCCACGCAGCGGGCGGCGGCGCTGTGCGAACGGTTGGACAGCGCGTCGCCGAAGAAGCTCCACAGGATCACGGTCCCGACCACCACGACGACGGCGACGAGCGCGACGATCACGCCGATGCTGACCCCGCGGCGCCCGCCCTCGCTGCGGTGGCCGCCCCGCCATTCGGCCAGGCCGCGGTGCCCGCCCCGGAACCGGGACGACAGCGACGACGAGGCCCCCGGCTCCTCGTCCGCCGGGGAAGCCTTGCGCGGCGGGAAGTCAGGGTAGTCGTCGGCGGGCAGGGGTTCGTCCCCTGCGGCGAAGCCGTCCTCGGGCGCGTAGCGGTGGTGGTGGCCCGTCTCGGCGGCGCCGGACGCGTCGTCGACGAGGTCATCGGGCTCGCCAACCTCCGAATCGACGGCGTCCTCGGGGTCGGGCATGCTGTGCCTACCCATACCGGTACCCGCCGCCTTTCCGTCGACTTGTCATGAGGTTTGTTGTGGACCCGGCGCAGATTCTAGTCACTCACCGGCGGCGCGGGCTTTGAACTCGCGCCGGCGCCGATGCAGGATCGGCTCGGTGTAGCCGTTGGGCTGCTGCGTCCCCGACAGGATCAGCTCCTCGGCGGCCAAAAAGGCGATGCTGTCGTCGAAGTTGGGCGCCATCGGCAGGTACTTCGCGTCGCCTTCGTTCTGCTGGTCCACCATCGGGGCCATCCGCTCCAGGCTGGCCCGCACGTCCTCTTCGGTGATGACCCCGTGGCGCAGCCAGTTGGCCAGCAGCTGGCTGGAGATGCGCAGCGTGGCGCGGTCCTCCATGAGCGCCACGTTGTGGATGTCGGGCACCTTGGAGGACCCGACGCCCTGGTCGATCCAGCGCACCACGTAGCCCAGGATGGACTGGCAGTTGTTGTCGACCTCCTCGCGGATCTCCTCGGGGGCCCACGCCAGCTCCTTGGCCAGCGGAATGGTCAGTAGCTGCTCGATCGTGGCCCGCTTCTTGCCGGCGAGTTCCTTCTGCACCTCGAACACGTCGACCTTGTGGTAGTGCAGGGCGTGCAGCGTGGCCGCCGTCGGCGAGGGCACCCAGGCGGTGCTGGCGCCGGCCCGCGGCTGGCCGATCTTCTGCTCGACCATGTCGGCCATCAGCTCGGTCATGGTCCACATGCCCTTGCCGATCTGAGCGTGCCCGGCGAAACCGGCGGCCAGGCCGGTGTCGACGTTGTTGTCCTCGTAGCCCAGGATCCACGGCTGGCTCTTCATGGTGCCTTTGCGCACCATCGGGCCGGCCTCCATCGAGGTGTGGATCTCGTCGCCGGTGCGGTCCAGGAACCCGGTGTTGATGAACACGATCCGGTCGGCGGCCGCCTTGATGCACGCCTTCAGGTTGACCGTCGTGCGCCGCTCCTCGTCCATGACGCCGACCTTCAGGGTGGTCTGCGGCAGGCCGAGCACGTCCTCGACCCGGCTGAACAGCTCGGCGGTATACGCCACCTCGTCGGGGCCGTGCATCTTGGGCTTGACGATGTAGATCGAGCCGGTGCGGCTGTTGGCCAGCGGGCCGTTCGCGTCGCTTTCCGTCAGGCCGTGCACCGCGCACAGGCCGGTGAACAGCGCGTCCTGGATGCCCTCGAATATCTCGTTACCCTCGGCGTCCACTATCGCGTCATTGGTCATCAGGTGCCCGACGTTGCGGACGAACAGCAGCGCGCGCCCCGGCAGCACCAGCTCGCCGCCGTCGGGCGTGCTGTAGCGGCGATCGGCGTTGAGCACCCGGGTGAACGTCTTGCCGTCCTTGTCCACCTCGGCGGCCAGGTCACCCCGCATCAGGCCCAGCCAGTTGCGGTAGGCGGCGGTCTTGTCGTCGGCGTCGACGGCGGCCACCGCGTCCTCGAAGTCGATGATCGTGGTGACCGCGGACTCCAGCACGACGTCCTTGATGCCGGCGCGGTCGGTCTTGCCGATGGGCGACTCGGGGTCGATCAGGATCTCGATGTGCAGGCCGTTGTTGACCAGCAGCACCGACCAGTCGGGGGAGCCGAGCTCGCCGCTGTAGCCGACGAACTTCTCGGGCCCGGCGAGCCCGACGGGCTCGGCCTCGGAGCCGAGGGTGACCTGCAGCTGCCCGTCGTCGATGCTCAGGCCCGTCGCGTCGGTCCAGGAGCCCGACGCGAGCGGCACCGCCTCGTCGAGGAACTCGCGGGCGTAGGCGATCACCTTGTCGCCGCGGACCTTGTTGTAGCTGGTGCCCTGTTCGGCGCCCTCGTCCTCGGGGATGACGTCGGTGCCGTACAGCGCGTCGTAGAGCGAGCCCCAGCGGGCGTTGGCGGCGTTGAGGGCGAACCGGGCGTTGGTCACCGGCACCACCAGCTGGGGACCGGCCGTGGTGGTGATCTCGGGGTCGACGCCGGAGGTGGTGATGTCGAAGTCTTCGGGCTCGGGCCGCAGGTAGCCGATCTCGGCCAGGAACTCGCGGTAGGCCTCCGGGTCGATGGGCTCGATCACCCGGTGCCGGTGCCACTTGTCGATCTGGGCCTGCAGCTCGTCGCGGCGGTTCAGCAGGTCCCGGTTCCGCGGCGTGAGGTCGGCGACGACCTTGTCGACGCCCGACCAGAAGCTGTCCGGGTCGATGTCGGTGCCGGGCAGCGCCTCGTTGTTCACGAAGTCGTAGAGCACTCGGGCGACGCGCAGGTTCCCCACCGACACGCGATCAGTCATGTTTCTCCTCCATAAAGGGCCAGGTGAAAGCTCACTGGGCCGCAAATACGCCAAAAGACTTTGTCGTCAGCCTACCGACCGGCAGCCGGACAAACGCCATCCGGGCGACCCGCAACAGCAGGTCAGGCCCGCGCGGGCCGGTAGCCCTGGGAGATCATACGGGCTGCGCGCCGGAGAACCGGTTACGTGTCGCGCATGGTCCCGACCAGGTCCTCCACCAGGTCTTCCATCGCCACCATCGCGACGACGCCGCCGCCGTCGGCCGCGCCGTCGGTCACCAGCGCCAGGTGGCTGTTGTTGCGCCGCATCCGGGTCAGCGCGTCGGCCAGTGGCAGCGACTTGGGCACCCGCGGCAGCGGGCGCACCACGGGCAGGTCGATCACCGTCTGGCGGTCGGCGCCGAGCGCCAACACGTCCTTGATGTGCACGTAGCCGATGAACTTGCGGCCCGGGTCCACCACCGGGAAGCGGGAGTAGCCGGTGCGGGCCAGGGCGTCCTCGACGGCGCCGACGGTCGGGCCGAAGCCCGCGGCGGCCACCGGCACCGCCTCGATGTCGGCGAGCGGGCGCGCCACCTCGCCGACCATGCGGTAGCGCAGCTGCAGCGCCCGGGTCAGCCGGGTGTGCTCCTCGGCGTCCAGCAGGCCCTCCGACACCGATTCGGTGATCATCACCCGCAGCTCCGTGGTCGACACCGCGGCGTCGAGGTGCGTCTTGGGTTCGACGCCCAGCGCGCGCAGCACCACGTTGGCGCACTTGTCGTAGAACGCGATGAACGGCCGCGCCGCCCGCACGTAGGCCAGATACGGCGGGACCAGCAGCATCGCGGCGCGCTCCGGGCCGGCCAGCGCGATGTTCTTCGGGACCATCTCGCCCAGCAGCACGTGCAGCGTGACCACGATGGCCAGCGCGATCACGAACGACAGCGTGTGCAGCAGCGCCGCGTTCATGTTGGTCAGCCCGAGCCCGCTGCGCAACAGGCCGGCGACGGCGGACTCGCCGATCCGGCCGAGCAACAGCGAGGCGACCGTCACCCCGAGCTGCACTCCGGCCAGCATGGACGACAGTTGCTGGCCGGCGCGGATCACCGTGACCGCACGGGTCTTGCCCTGCTCGGCCAGCGCCTCGAGGCGGTCGCGGCGCGCCGAGATCAGCGCGAACTCCGCGCCGACGAAGAACGCGTTCACCCCGATCAGCAGGACCGCCAGCACCAGCCCCAGCGCCTCGCTCATCGCTGGCCCCGTCCTATCTCGGCGCGCCCGCCCAGTTGCTCGAGTTCGAGCACGTCGATGCGCCGGCCGTCCATGCCGACCACGGTCGCCTGCCAGCGCGCCGACGCGTCCAGCAGGCCATCGGCGTCCAGCGCGGTCAGTTCGACGGTTTCCCCGGCGGCCGGGATGTGGCCGAGCTCGCGCAGCACCAGGCCGCCGATCGTCTCGTAGGGCCCCTCGGGGGCGCGGAATCCGGTGGCCGCGGCGACCTCGTCGATGCGCAGCAGCCCGTTGACCCGCCAGCCGGCGCCGGCGGCGACCACGTCGGGGGTGGCGTCGTCGTGTTCGTCGCGGACGTCGCCGACGATCTCCTCGACCAGGTCCTCGAGGGTCACCATGCCCGCGGTGCCGCCGTATTCGTCGACGACCAGCACGGTCTGCAGGTCGTTGGCCCGGATCTCGGCCATCACCGCGTCGCCGTCCAGCGTCGACGGCACCACCGGCACGTCCTTCGCGAGCGCGGTCAGCGGGGTGCTGGCGCGGTCGGTGGGCGGCACCGCGAACACCTGCTTGACGTGCACGATGCCGACGGTCTCGTCGAGGTCGCCGTCCACGATGGGGAACCGGGAGAAGCCCGACTCGGCCGTCGCGGCGACCAGGTCGGCGACGGTGTTGCCGGTCTGCAGGGCGACGATCTTGGAGCGCGGCGTCATCAATTCCTCGGCGGTCAGGTCGCCGAATTGCAGCGACCGCCGCACCAGGGCGGCGGTGGCCGCGTCCATGGTGCCGCTGCGCGCGGAGTTGCGCACCAGCGACGCCAGCTCCTGCGGTGAGCGGGCCGAGCGCAGCTCCTCGGCCGGCTCGACGCCCAGCTGGCGCACGATCCAGTTGGCCGCGCCGTTCGTCAACCGGATGGCGGGGGTGAACACGAGCGAGAACAGCAACTGGAAGCCCGCGACGGCGCGGGCGCTCGACAGCGGGCGCGCCACCGCGAGGTACTTCGGGACCAGCTCACCGAACACCATCGACACCGACGTCACGACCACCAGCACTAGAAACGCGATGATCCCGTCGGCCAGCCGGTCGGGAATTCCGAACGCGCGCAACGCCGGATGCGGCAGGTGCTCGACCATCGGCTCGGTCAGGTAGCCGGTTGCCAGCGTGGTGATCGAGATGCCCAGCTGGGCGCCGGACAGCTGAAACGACAGCCGGCGCTGGGCGCTGAGGATGAAGCGGTCGCGGCGCCCGCCGGTGCGGGCGTTGGCCTCGACCACGCTGCGATCCAGCGCGGTCAGCGAGAATTCGGCCGCGACGAACACCGCATTGCCGAAGATCAGCGCCGCGATGGCCAGCACGCTGACGAGCGTGACGGTGACGTTCATGACGCGGTTTTAAGGGGCGCCGGGAACGCCGTGGGTGGCCGCTGGGCCCCGAAGGCCGGGCTCGGTCTTCGGGCCTTGACGCGTGCCTGGGGCACGTCAAACCTTTCCCGCGATGCGGCGCAGCACTTTGCTGCGAGCCGGAAGTTCGCGTGAATTCACATGTTAGCCAAGACGTCCAGGCGAGTTGTGCTTACCAACCCAGTGGCAGGGGATGGCCCTCGGCGAACCCCGCGGCCGACTGCACGCCGACGACGGCCCGCTCGTGCAGCTCGGCCAGCGTCGAGGCGCCGACGTAGGTGCAGGTGCTGCGCAGCCCGGAGGTGATGTGGTCGAGCAGGTCCTCGACGCCGCCGCGGTCGGGGTCCAGGCCCATCCGCGCCGTGGAGATGCCCTCCTCGAACAGCGCCTTGCGGGCGCGGTCGAACGCGGTTTCGGCGCCGCTGCGCGCGACCACCGCCCGCTTGGACGCCATGCCGTAGCTCTCCTTGTAGGGCTGGTCGTCGCGGTCGCGCATCAGGTCCCCGGGCGACTCGTAGGTGCCGGCGAACCACGACCCGATCATCACGTTCGACGCGCCCGCGGCCAGCGCCAGCGCGACGTCCCGCGGATGCCGCACGCCGCCGTCGGCCCACACATGACCACCGAGTTCCCTTGCCGCAGTGGCGCATTCGAGCACGGCGGAAAACTGCGGCCGGCCGACGCCGGTCATCATCCGGGTGGTACACATCGCGCCCGGGCCGACGCCGACCTTGACGATGCTCGCCCCGGCGCCCAACAGGTCGCGGGTGCCGTCGGCCGACACCACGTTGCCGGCCACCAGCGGTAGACCCAGGCCCAGCTCGGCGACCGCGGTGATCGCCTCCAGCGTCTTGATCTGATGGCCGTGGGCGGTGTCGATGACCAGGACGTCGGCCCCGGCCTCGGCCAGGGCACGGGCCTTGGCGCCCACGTCGCCGTTGATGCCGACGGCCGCGCCGACGCGCAGCCGCCCGCGCGCGTCGGTGGCCGGGGTGTACAGCCCGGCGCGGACGGCCGCGGTGCGGGTGAGCACCCCGGCCAGCGTGCCGTCGGCGTGGGTGACCACAGCGACGCCGATCGGGGCGTGCTCGAGCAGGTCGAAGATCTTGCGCGGCTCGGCGCCCGCCGGGGCGGCCACGAAGTCGGTCACGGCCACGTCGCGCACCCGGGTGAACCGGTCCACCCCCAGGCACGACGCCTCGGTGACCAGGCCGATCGGGCGGCCCTCGAAGGCGACCACGGCCACCCCGTGCGCGCGCTTGTGGATCAGGGCCATCGCGTCGGACACGGAGTCGTCGGGCCCCAGCACGACCGGGGTGTCCAGCACCAGGTCGCGGCTCTTGACGAACTCCACCGTCTGCTGCACCGCCGGGATCGGCAGGTCCTGCGGCAGGATCACCACGCCGCCGCGGCGCGCAATGGTCTCGGCCATCCGCCGCCCGGCCACCGCGGTCATGTTGGCCACCACCACCGGAATGGTGGTGCCCGAGCCGTCGGTGGTGGACAGGTCGACGTCGAACCGGGACGCGACGTCCGAGCGGTTCGGCACGATGAAGACGTCGTTGTAGGTCAGGTCGTAGCCGGGTCGATGCCCGTCGAGAAACCTCATGGGATTCGGCTTGCCCCCTTCGCGAACTCTTACACGACTATGCGGGCACTTCGCTGCGGTCGCCGCTCCACAGCGTGTGGAAGCGCTTGTCCGGCTCGTCGTCGATGCGGCCGTAGGTGTGCGCGCCGAAGAAATCGCGCAGCCCCTGCGTGAGTGCCGCGGGCAGCCGCTCGGTGCGCAGCGCGTCGTAGTAGGACAGCGCCGAGGAGAAGCCCGGGATCGGGATCCCCAACTGCGTGGCGGTCACCACGACGCGACGCCAGCCGTCGATCGCGGCCTCGATCGCGCTGCGGAAGTACGGCGCCACGATCAGCGTCGGCAGGTCGGGGTCCTCGTCGAACGCGTCCTTGATGCGGTTGAGGAACTTGGCCCGGATGATGCAGCCGCCGCGCCAGATGGTGGCCAGGTCGCCCGGCGTGATGCCCCAGTCGTATTCGGCGCCGCCGGCCTGGATCTGGTTGAACCCCTGCGCGTAGGCGATGATCTTCGACGCGTACAGCGCCTGCCGGACGTCCTCGACGAATTGCGTTGCGTCGGTGGGCTTTTCGCCGAGCTGTCCCGCGGCCAGCCCGGTGGTGGCCTTGCGCTGGGCCACCGAGCCGGACAGCGCGCGGGCGAACACCGCCTCGGCGATGCCGGTGACGGGGACGCCGAGGTCCAGCGCGGACTTGACCGTCCAGCGCCCGGTGCCCTTCTGCTCGGCCTCGTCGAGGATGACGTCGACGAGCGGCTTGCCCGTCTTGGCGTCGTTCTGGCGCAGGACCTGGGCGGTGATCTCGATGAGGAAGCTGTCCAGGTCGCCCTCGTTCCATTCGGCGAACACGTCGGCGATCTCGCCGGCAGTCTTGCCGAGGCCGTCGCGCAGCAGCTGGTAGGCCTCGCCGATCAGCTGCATGTCGGAGTACTCGATGCCGTTGTGCACCATCTTGACGAAGTGGCCGGCGCCGTCGGGTCCGATGTGCGTGCAGCACGGCACCCCGTCGACGTGCGCGGAGATCTCCTCGAGCAGCGGGCCCAGCGACTTGTAGGACTCGGCCGGGCCGCCCGGCATGATCGACGGGCCGTTGAGCGCGCCCTCCTCGCCGCCGGAGATGCCGGCGCCGACGAAGTGCAGCCCGCGATCGCGCATCGCCTTCTCGCGGCGGATGGTGTCGGTGTAGAGGGCGTTGCCGCCGTCGATGATGATGTCGCCTTCCTCCATGGCGTCGGCGAGCTCGTTGATGACCGCGTCGGTCGGGTCACCGGCCTTGACCATGATCAGCACCCGCCGCGGCTTCTCCAGCGCGTCGAGGAACTCCGCGATGGTCTCCGAGCGCACGAACTTGCCCTCGTCACCGTGCTCTTTGAGCAGCGCATCGGTCTTGGCGACCGACCGGTTGTGCAGGGCGACCGTGTAGCCGTGGCGGGCGAAGTTGCGGGCGATGTTGGAACCCATGACGGCGAGGCCGGTGACGCCGATCTGCGCGGTACCAGTCTTGTCCGACGAACTCATGTCTTGGCCTTTCACGTCAATTCAGGTCAATTCCGGAAAGCTGTCGCCACACACTGTGGCATACCGGACTTTCGGCCCGCCAAAGCGTTTCGCGCTACAGGTTGAACAGTCGCTGCAGCTCCGTCAGCCACGGCACGACCAGCGCCACGGTGGGGACCACGAGAATCGCGGCGGCGGTCAGGTAGGCGGCCGCCGACAGCACCGGGCTGTTGCCGCGCCCGGAGAGCCGGCGCACCCGCAACACCGTGCTGGTGCCGCCGACGGCCAGCGCGCCCGACGGCGCCCGCCCCGACGCGCAGGCGACCAGCGCCCGTGCCAGGGGAGCGCGGCCCGCGGCGCGCACCGCGGCGTCGTCGGCGAGCAGCTCGACGAGCAGTTGCACCGAGCGCAGCGCGTGGGTGCTGCGGACCAGCCGCGGGAAGGCCGCGTGCACCGCGGTGAACGCCTCGAGCACCAGGTCGTGACGGGCCCGCAGGTGGGCGCGCTCGTGGGTGAGGATGGCCGACACCTCGTCGTCGGTGAGCGCGCTCAGCGTCCCCTCGCTGACGACCACCCGGCTGCGCACGCCCGGCAGGCAGTAGGCGAGCGGCTGCGCGACGTCCAGGACGCGAAGGTCGCGGGTCCGGGCGCAGGGCGTGGTGCGCGCGGCGTCGTGGCCCACGCCGACGAGGTCGACCACCATGCGGTGATGGGCGCGGCGGCGCCGGTTGGCGATGGCGACCCGCGCCAGCGCGACCGTCAGCCGGGCGCCGACCAGCACGGTCAGCGCGAAGACCGCGACGTAGGCCGTCCACAGCGGCCAGCCGAGCCGCCCCTCGGCGCCCAGGATGGTGGCGGTGGGCCGCCCGTCGGGCCCCGGCACGAGCAGCCGGCTGGCGATGGCGATGCCGGCGCTGAACGCCGAGAGCACCGCGGCCAGCGCGACCGCCTGCCACAACACCATCGCCGCGCGCGGGGCGCGCAGGGGCCACGTCGCTCGTGCCAATAAAGCCGGCGCCGGGCCGACCAACAGCACCGCGAGGAGGGTGAAGGCCAGCGCGGACACGCTGCCAGTCTCCCTCAGTCCTCCGCCGGAGCGCCAGCAGGTCGGGTGTTATTGCGTTGATTGGCTTCCAGTTCGGCCAGCGCGCGCCGCAGCGCCTGTGCCTCGTCGGCGCCGACGCGCTCGACGAAATGCACGAGCGCGGCCTGCCGGCCGCCGGAATCCTCTGCCTGGGCGAGCGCGTCGACCATCAGGCCGGCAACGAGCTCGTCGCGCCCGTGCACCGGCGCGTACCGGTGCGCGCGGTCGTCGCGGATCTGGGAGACCAAATTCTTCTTCGCCAACCGCTGCAGCACGGTCATGATCGTCGTATAGGCCAGGTCGCGTCGCGCCGACAACGCTTCGTGGACCTGACGAACGGTTTGGGGTTCCGGCGTGGACCACAGATGGTCCATCACCGCGCGTTCCAGATCCCCCAGCCGGGTCAGCTTGGCCATAGTTCGTTCATCTCCTGAGCGTCGAAGTAAGCGTACTCCCGTTTACTACTGGGCGTCGTACCGAAAGCCTCGATCCACAGGCGACTCTAACCCTTGCGAAATTAGGACAGCCTTGCCTATGCTGATGGCGGTCGAGCGACAATGACCGCGGCAGAGTCCTGAGGGCTGCAGTGACCCCCGGTCTACTCGATCGGCGAGCCCCGCGCCCAGCGCGGGGCTCGCCTGTTTCTCGATGGTGTAGACACTGAACGTGCCTCCGAACGTGCCTCAGCCCGACGCGATCCTGCCGCCAGATTTCTCCGCGCCGTTCGACCGCGAACTGGGGCTGCGGTTCACCGAGCTCAGCCCCGATCGCGCCCGCGCCCAACTCGAGGTCACCCCCAAGCTGTTGCAGCCGATGGGCCTGGTGCACGGCGGCGTCTACTGCTCGGTGATCGAGAGCATGGCCAGCGTGGCCGCCTACACCTGGCTGAACACCAAGGGCGACGGCGGCAACGTGGTGGGCGTCAACAACAACACGGACTTCCTGCGCTCGATCGGTTCCGGGACGGTGCACGGCACGGCCGAACCGATCCATCGCGGCCGGCGCCAGCAGCTGTGGCTCGTCACGATCACCGACGACGACGAGCGGGCGGTGGCCAGGGGCCAGGTGCGGCTGCAGAACCTCGAGGCCTAACGCCGATACCGGCCACCCCAGGCGCCGAGCGTCCCCCGACGCCGAGCGTCCGCAAAATGCCGGGCCGACCGGCGCGTCGCCGTACAGACACGCACCCTCGCGAGATGATGCCAGGGCGCGGGGCCGAAATTCCCAGCAACTTCCCAGCAGCCGCGCGCCGGCGCCCCGCGGCCCGGTCGGCGGTGAAATGGCTTGGCGTGGAAGGTTTTTCGATAGGGCTATAGCTCGGCCGCCCGCGCGACGGCTACCGCGCCCGTCGTCGTGGCGGGACACGAGCACCGCCTAAGTTGCGGACGCAAAGCGACCCGGTACCTTCTATAGCGGCGCGCCGCACTGGCCGCCCGGACGAGTTCGCCGTACCCGGAAAGCGACAAGACGGTGACCGCGGGATGCCTGGCGCGCCGGATCACCGAAAACGGGCTCGTGGCTCCGCCTTCCGCTTAGACACCGGTCGCCGGGGCATCCTCCGCCGTGAAATTTCGCGACGAGAGGACTAGTGATGATCAATCCGTTCGCCGGGCAGGCCGACATTCCCAACCGGGAAGGCGCGTGGGCCCAGCAGGCCGAAGCCGAGCTCTCCACCCGCCGCCACCGCGAGGAGATCGACCGGTGCATCAGCCACGGGCTGGAGGCCGCCCCCACGATCAACGACCGCACGCTGTCGACGTTCGCGCGGGGCGAGCTGCCGCACTTCGCCGGGGAGCGGGGAACGTTCCTGAAGTGCCCCTTCCTGGAGGACGTGCACGACGTGGGCGACGCCGAGGTGGCCGTCTTCGGGGCGCCGCTGGACGCCGGCACCACCTACCGGCCGGGCACCCGGTTCGGCCCGATGGGGATCCGCCGCTCCACCAACCTGTTCGGCACCTATTGCTATGAGCTCGGGGTGGACCTGCGCGAGCAGCTCAACATCGTCGACATCGGCGACGTGGTCACCATTCCGGCCAACATCGAGAAGTCGTTCGACCAGATCAGCACCGCCATGTCCCACGTGGTCTCGCAGGGCGTGTTCCCGGTGATCCTCGGCGGCGACCACTCGATCGGGTTCCCGACCGTGCGTGGCCTGGCCCCGCACATGGACGGCAACGTCGGCATCATCCACTTCGACCGCCACGTCGACACCCAGGAATCCGACCTCGACGAGCGGATGCACACCACGCCGTGGTTCCACGCCACCAACATCAAGAACGCGCCGGCCACCAACCTGGTGCAGATCGGCATCGGCGGCTGGCAGGCCCCGCGCGCGGGGGTCCGGGTCGGCCGCCAGCGCGGCAGCACCGTGATCACCGTCGGGGACGTCGAGCGCGTCGGGATCGAGAAGGTCGCCGAGATCGCTTTGGAGACCGCGTGGAAGGACGCCAAGGCGGTGTACCTGTCGTTCGACATCGACGTGATCGACGCCGGTTTCGTGCCCGGCACCGGCTGGCCCGAGCCGGGCGGCCTGCTGCCCCGCGAGGCGCTCAACCTCATCCGGCTGATCTCCGAGCCCGGGCTGAACGGCATCGAGGTCGTGGAGTGCTCGCCGCCCTACGACTGGGCCGAGCAGACCGCCCTGATGAGCAGCCGGGTCATCCTGGACAGCCTGGCCGTCATGGTGCGCGCCGGAAAGCTCGGCAAGAAACCCGCCGCCATGAAGCGGCACGCGTGGGGGCCATACAGCGACTAGGCGTCCCGCGGGGCCCGACGAGCGCCGCCCGGCCGTCCGCCCGGGCGGCACGGTCGGTTGCTCGACCGACCGACGGCAAAGCCAACCCCGCGGGCGGGCTCCGGCCTGGCGGTGGCCCGAGACGGCTCGCCGCGGCGCCCGCGCACATCGTCCGCCGGAGGCGCGATCGATTCCGAACGGCCGTGCGCCGGCGGGCGCCGGCCGCCGCCGCGGGCGGTGGCGTCGTACGTTCCCGTCGACGCACTGAAACGCCTGCCGGACAACGGCTTTGCCGCCATGCCCAGGCGAGCCGGTCGTGTGCCCGGCGCGACATTCCGTGACGGCCGGGTGCGGCCCCCGCCGATCGGCGGTGAGCCTGGGCGGGCCACGTCTTGCCGGGCCGTATCGAGTTCGCCGGCGCGCGTCCGCGGGAGCCGGGATCCAACGCCTCCCAGCTAATTCCCAGGAGTTAACCAGGACCACTACAGGGTTGGCTGACACTATTAAGCACTTGTGCGGCAACCTCAGCGCCGGTATGGCGATATGCACATCGGTGCGGTGATACGCACATCGAGGGGGACACCATATCGCGCGCCGCGTCTTGAATTCAAAGGCTTGCGCCAAACCACCATTCGGGAAGTGGTGGCGGCCGCAAAGTTTGCGCCGGACGCGCTTGCTAGGGGGGGTTAGCGGTGGATTTCGCGTTGTTTCCACCCGAATTCAATTCCGGGCGGATGTATGCGGGCGCTGGCCCGGGCCCGATGGTCGCGGCCGCCGCCGCGTGGGACGGGCTGGCGGCGGAGCTGAATTTCGCGACGAGCGGGTACCGGTCGGCGATCGCCGAGCTCACCGGCGGGCCCTGGGTGGGCCCGTCGTCGACGATGATGACCGCCGCGGTGGCCCCGTACATGTCGTGGATGACCGTGACGGCCGCGCAGGCCGAGCAGGCCGCCAGCCAGCTCAAGTCGGCGGTGGCGGCCTACGAGGCGGCGTTCACGGCCACCGTGCCGCCGCCGGAGATCGAGGTCAACCGGGCGTTGTTGGCGGCGCTGGTGGCCACCAACATCCTGGGCCAGAACACCCCGGCGATCGCGGCCACCGAGGCGCAGTACGCCGAGATGTGGGCCCAGGACGCCGCGGCGATGTACGGCTACGCCGGTGCGTCGGCGGCCGCGACGAAGCTGACCGCGTTCACCGCGCCGCCGCAGACCACCGACCCGGCCGGGACCGCCGCCCAGGCCGCCGCGGTCACCCAGGCCGCGGCCGTCCCGGGCACGGCGTCGGGGCTGAATCAGGCGATGGACCTGGTCCCCGGCGCGCTTCAGGCCCTGGGGACGGGCGGCGCGTTCGACCCGATCTCGTTCCTGGAGGAAGTACTCGGCACCACCACGGGCCAGGCCCTCAACGTCTTCACCACCGATGCGGGTAACTGGACCCTGGTCATCAGTGGCTTCCTGTTCACCGCGTCCGGCATCACGCCCTTGTTGGGCGGCCTCTACGGCCTCGCGGTGCCGACCGCCGCGGCCGTGGCCGGCGACGTGGCGCCCGACGCAGGTCTGGGTGCCCTGGTCAATTCGGCCGGGCCGGGAACCGGCGGACCCATCTCGGCGAGCGTGGGCGGGGCGGACTCGATCGGCAAACTGTCGGTACCGCAGTCCTGGACTTCCGGGCCGGGGATCCGGCTCGCCAGCAGCGCATCGCCGCTGGCCGAGGCCGCGCCGGGCGCCGCGGCGGCGGCCGAGGGGCAGGGAGGCTTCCTCGGCGGCATCCCGCCCGTCGGCAGCCTGGTCAACGCTCCCCGCGGCGAACAGACCCGCACCCGATCGGGCACGGGCCAAAAGGTCGTTCCGGCGATGCCCGGCGAGCAGGCCCCCGAGCAGGGGGCGCCCGCCCCGGCCCCGCAACCGCAGCGCACGGTCCGGCACGTCGCCAGCGCGCTCAGCGCCGGGGAACGCGAGGAGCTCGACAAGCTGCGCAAGGAGATCGCCGAAGCCGCGATGGAGCGCGACGCGGCGGCACGCCTGATCAAGGAGGCGATGCTGTGATTGCCCTCCTGGATTTCGCGGGGCTGCCGCCCGAGGTCAATTCCGCCCGGATGTACGCGGGCCCGGGGGCGGAGTCGCTGGCGGCGGCCGCGACCGCCTGGACCACGTTGGCCACCGAGCTGAGTTCGACGGCAAGCGAGTACCGGGCGGTGGTGGCCACGCTCGCCGGCGGGCCGTGGGTGGGCCCGTCGTCGGCGTCGATGGCCGCCGCGGTGAGCCCGTACCTGTCGTGGATGACCGCGACCGCCGCGCAGGCCGCGCAAACCGCCGGCCAGCTCGGGTCGGCGATCGCGGCCTACGAGTCGGCATTCGCGGCGACGGTGCCCCCGGTGGAGATCGAGGTGAACCGGGCGCTGCTGGCGTCGCTGGTCGCCACCAACACCTTCGGGCAGAACACCCCGGCGATCGCGAGCACCGAGGCGCGGTACGCCGAGATGTGGGCCCAGGACGCCGCGGCGATGTACGGCTACGCGGGCGCCTCGGCGGCCGCGACGAAGCTGGCGTCATTCACCGAACCGCCGCAGACCACCAACCAGGCCGGCACCACGGCGCAGGGCCCGGCCGTCGGCCAGGCCACCGCCCAGGCGACCGCCTCGAACGTGCCGAACCTGCTGCAGAGCATGTCGTCGGGATCCGCGGCCGCCACGCCCGCGTCAAACCCGATTATCGACTACCTCAACGGGCCGAACCCGATCCTGAATGTGCTGAACAGCTACCCGTTCCAGACGTTCCACACGCTGAGCGGCGGGACGGTGGGCTATCAGATCCTCTCCGAGGGGCTCAACTTCGACGCGTCCGGCGCCATGCTGACCCTGGCGCCACCGGTGGCCGCGGCCTGGAACCCGCTGGTGAGTGCGCTGTCGGCGCCGGCGACCGCCGCCTCCGACGTGACGGGGGCGGGCCAGGCCGGCTCGTCGCTGGTGGGCTCGTCGGGACCCACGGCCGGGATGGGCGAGGCGGCCACCGTCGGCAAGCTGTCGGTGCCCCAGTCCTGGAGCGCGTCTCCGGGCATCCGGCTGGCCGCCACCGCGTTGCCGGCCACCGGGCTGGGCGGCGCGCCGGAGGCCGGGCTGGGCGGGTTCTACGGCGGCATGCCGATGGGGCCGGTGGCCAGCGTGGTCAACGCGCCGCGCGGCGACGCGCCCCGCACGCGGTCCCGGCACAAGGTCGTCGCGGCGCTGCCCGGCGAATCCGGCATGGACGACGACGCCGCGGCGCGCTGGGTCAAACCGTCCGCCGCGGCGGAGGGTGACGGCGCGCTCAGCGAGCGCGACGAACTCAACCAGCTGCGCAAGGCGATCGCCGACGTGACCAGGCAGCGCGATGTGCTCAAGCGCACGGCCTCCACGCTGATCAAGGAGGCTTCGGAAAAGTAGTGCAAAGAAGTTGCGAAACCTGCAGTAACACAACAGATTTCGACGATTGGGGTCGGTTCAATTGTTTTTCATGAAGTTCGCCGGTACTGACAACAGGCTGGAGAGCGAAGTGGCCGAGGACATCGCGGCGGGCGTACCCGCGCACGACGGCGTGGACGACGCGCGGCTGCGCACCGGCGCGGCCACCGAGGTCGCGCCCGACACCGGCGCCGACGACGAGGACCTCGCGCAGCTGAAGGCGCTGGGCTTCTCCTCGGAGTTCAAGCGCGACATGAGCCCGTGGGCGAACTTCTCGCTCGGCTTCACCTACCTGTCGCCGGTGGTCGGCATCTACACCGTGTTCGCGTTCGCGCTGGCCACCGCCGGCCCGCCGATGATCTGGAGCCTGCTGATCGTCGGCGCGGGACAGATGCTGGTGGCGCTCGTCTTCAGCGAGGTCGTCGCGCAGTTCCCGGTGGCCGGCGGCGTGTACCCGTGGGCGCGCCGGCTGTGGGGACGCAAATGGGCGTGGATGACCGGGTGGATCTATATGTTCTGCCTGCTGGCGCTGATCGCCGACGCCGCCTTCGGCGCCGGCCCGTACGTGGCGGCCATGTTCGGCTTCGCGCCGACCGTGCCGGCCAAGGTCTGTTGCGGCCTGGCCGTGCTGGCGGTGGCCACCCTGATCAACCTGACCGGCACCAAAATCCTGGGCTACTTCGCGATCTTCGGCTTCACCGCCGAGCTGATCGGCGCCCTGGTGGTCGGCGTGTGGCTGCTCATCTCCCACCGGTTCCACGGGCTCGGCGTGCTGTTCCACAGCTTCGGCGCCGAGGGCAACCACAGCTTCCTTTCCGCCTTCTTCGCCGCCGGCCTCATCGGCCTCTACCAGTTCTTCGGGTTCGAGGCGTGCGGCGACGTCGCCGAGGAGGTGCGCAACCCCGGCATCCAGATCCCGAAGGCGATGCGCCGCACCATCTACATCGGCGGGGCCGCATCGACATTCGTCTGCCTGAGCCTGATCCTGTCGGTCACCGACTTCGGCGCGGTGATCCGCGGCGAGGACACCAATCCGATCGACACGATCCTGGCGAGCGCGTTCGGGGACATGGGGTCGCGGATCGTGCTGGGCATCGTGCTGATCTCGTTCGTGTCGTGCGCGCTGAGCCTGCAGGCCGCCGCGAGCCGGCTGATCTTCTCCTACGGCCGCGACGGCATGATCATCGGGTCAAAGCTGCTGGCGCACTTCAACCACAAGCGCCACGTGCCGCCGTACTCCCTGCTCGCCGCGGTCATCATCCCGGGCGGACTGATCCTCGCCGCCCTGCTGTCCGCGCACCCGCTCAACAAGCTGGTCAGCTTCGGCACGGTCGGGGTGTACCTCGGGTTCCAGATGGTGGTGCTGGCCGCGCTGCGCGCCAGGCTCAAGGGCTGGAAACCGACCGGCAAATACCAGCTGGGCCGCTGGGGGATGCTCGTCAACGTCGGCGCCCTGATCTACGGCGTGTCGGCCATCGTCAACGTCTGCTGGCCGCGCACCCCCGAGGCACCCTGGTACGACAACTGGGTGGTCCTGCTGATGTCGGGCCTGATCATCGGCTTCGGCCTGGTGTACATGGCGTTCTCCCGCTCTTACGCCAAGAGCGACGCCCCCTACGCCGACGCCATCCCGGCGCGGTAGCGGCCGGGCGGTCGGTGTAGCCCGTTGGGGCCGCAAGGCCCCGACTGGCAGGATTTACAGCCATGCTCCTCACCCCGCACGAGCAAGAGCGACTGATGCTGTCCTACGCCGCCGAGCTGGCCCGGCGGCGCCGGGCCCGGGGGCTACGCCTGAATTTCCCGGAGGCCGTCGCCGTCATCACCGACCACATCCTCGAGGGCGCGCGGGACGGCCGCAGCGTCGCCGACTTGATGGCCAGCGGGTGTGACGTGCTCAGCCGCGACGACGTGATGGAGGGAGTGCCCGAGATGATCGACGACGTGCAGGTGGAAGCGACGTTCCCGGACGGCACGAAGCTGGTCACCGTGCATCACCCCATCCCATGATTCCCGGCGAAATCCTTTACGGCACGGGCGATATCGACATCAACGCGGGCGCCCAGCGCCTGGAGATGCGGATCGTCAACACCGGCGACCGCCCGGTGCAGGTCGGCAGCCACGTGCACCTCCCGCAGGCAAACGCGGCCTTGTCGTTCGACCGCGCGGCCGCCCACGGTTACCGGCTGGACGTCCCGGCGGCCACCGCGGTGCGCTTCGAGCCGGGCATCGCCCAGACCGTCCGGCTCGTCCCGCTGCGGGGACGGCGCGAAGTGCACGGCCTGAGCCTCAACCCGCCCGGACGGCTCGACCCCGCATGACGTCGCTATCCAGGCAGCGCTACGCCGAGCTGTTCGGCCCGACCACCGGCGACCGGATCCGGCTGGCCGACACCGACCTGCTGGTGGAGATCACCGAAGACCGCAGCGGGGGACCGGGTCTGGCCGGCGACGAGGCCGTGTTCGGCGGCGGCAAGGTGTTGCGCGAATCGATGGGCCAGGGGCGCGCGAGCCGCGCCGAGGGCGCGCCGGACACCGTGATCACCGGCGCGGTGATCGTCGACCACTGGGGAATCATCAAGGCCGACATCGGGATTCGCGACGGCCGGATCGTCGCCATCGGCAAGGCCGGCAACCCCGACGTCATGTCGGGCGTGCACCCGGACCTGGTCGTCGGCCCGTCCACCGAGGTTATCGGCGGCAACGGCCGGATCCTGACCGCCGGCGCGATCGACTGCCACGTGCACCTGATCTGCCCGCAACTGATGCCCGAGGCGCTCGGGTCGGGCATCACCACGATCATCGGGGGCGGCACCGGGCCCGCGGAGGGCACCAAGGCCACCACGGTCACGCCCGGCGAATGGCATCTGGCTCGGATGCTGGAGGCGCTGGATTCGTGGCCGCTGAACTTCGCACTCCTCGGCAAGGGCAACACCGTCAACGCCGAGGGGCTGTGGGAGCAATTACGCGGCGGCGCTTCGGGTTTCAAGCTGCACGAGGACTGGGGTTCCACACCCGCGGCCATCGACGCCTGCCTGACCGTGTCCGACGCGGCGGGCGTGCAGGTGGCGCTGCACACCGACACGCTCAACGAGATGGGGTTCGTCGAGGACACCCTGGGTGCCATCGCCGGCCGCTCGATCCACACGTATCACACCGAGGGTGCAGGCGGCGGGCACGCGCCCGACATCATGCGGGTCGCGGCCGAGCCGAACGTGCTGCCCAGTTCCACCAACCCGACGCGCCCGCACACGGTCAACACGCTCGACGAGCACCTGGACATGTTGATGGTGTGTCACCACCTCAACCCGGCGGTGCCCGAGGACCTGGCGTTCGCCGAGAGCCGCATCAGGGGATCGACGATGGCCGCCGAGGACCTGCTGCACGACATGGGCGCGATCTCGATGATCGGCAGCGACTCGCAGGCGATGGGCCGCATCGGCGAGGTGGTGATCCGCACCTGGCAGACCGCGCACGTGATGAAGCGCCGCCGCGGCGCACTGCCCGGCGACCCGTCTGGCCCCCAAGCCGCAGACAACAACCGCGCGCGGCGCTACGTCGCGAAATACACCATCTGCCCGGCGATCACGCACGGCCTCGATCACGAGATCGGCTCGGTGGAGGTGGGCAAGCTCGCCGACCTGGTGCTGTGGGAGCCCAAGTTCTTCGGGGTTCGTCCGCACCTGGTCCTCAAGGGCGGCGCGATCGCGTGGGCGGCGATGGGCGACGCCAACGCATCGATCCCGACGCCCCAGCCGGTGCTGCCGCGCCCGATGTTCGGCGCCGCGCCGGCCACGTCGGCCGCCACCTCCCTGCACTTCGTGGCGCCGCAGGCGATCGAGGCGGGCCTGGCCGAAAAGCTGGCGGTGAACCGGCAATTGGTGCCCGTTCGCGACGTCGGCCACATCGGCAAGGCCGACCTACCGCTCAACGACGCGATGCCGGCCATCGACATCGACCCCGACACGTTCACCGTGCGCATCGACGGCGAGGTCTGGCCGGAGCAGCCGGCGACCGAACTGCCGATGGCGCAACGATATTTCCTGTTCTGATGTTCGAGCCCGCACTGACCACCCTGCTCGCGCTGGCCGATTCGCGGCTGCCCACCGGCGCGCACGTGCACTCCGGCGGCGTCGAGGAGGCCGTCGCCCAGGGCATGGTGGCCGACCTGGTCACGCTGAAGGCGTTTTTGGTGCGCAGGATTCGCACCCAGGGACTGGTCTCGGGATCGGTGGCGGCCGCGGTGCACCGCGGCGACCTCTCCGTCGACGACGCCGACGCCGAAACCGACGCGCGCACACCGGCACCCGCGGCCCGGCACGCCTCGCGCAGCCAGGGCAGGGGGCTGGCGCGGCTGGCGCGGCGGGTCTGGCCCGACGCGGACTTCGACGACCTGGGCCCGCGCCCGCACCTCGCGGTGGCCGCCGGGCGTGTCGGGGCGTGCAGCGGCCTGCTGCCCGAACACAGCGCGCTGCACGTCGTGTACACCACGATGACCGGCTCGGCCACCGCCGCCCAGCGGCTGCTGGCGCTGGACCCCGCCGCGGTCGCCGCCGTCACCTTCGAGCTGTCCGGCCTGTGCGCGAGCACCGCCGCCGAGGCCGGCAAGGGGCTGGCCGACCTGTCCGATCCCTTGCTCGACACGCTCGCCCAGCAGCACTCCGAGCGCGAGCGGCCCCTGTTCGCATCCTGAAAGGCCAAGCATGCCAACGCATTCCCACACCCACCCGCATCCCGTTCACGATCGGCCGAAGCGGGTCCGGCGGCCGGGCGAGCCGCTGCGCATCGGCGTTGGCGGGCCCGTCGGCTCCGGCAAGACGGCGCTGGTCGCCGCGCTGTGCCGGCAGTTGCGCGACGAGCTGTCGCTGGCGGTGCTCACCAACGACATCTACACCACCGAGGACGCCGACTTCCTGCGCCGCAACGCGGTGCTGCCCGACGACCGGATCGCCGCGGTGCAGACCGGCGGCTGCCCGCACACCGCGATCCGCGACGACATCACCGCCAACCTGGACGCGATCGACGACCTGATCGCCGCCCACGCGGATCACCGGGCGCTCGACCTGATCCTGGTCGAGTCCGGCGGCGACAACCTCACGGCCACCTTCTCGTCGGGCCTGGTGGACGTGCAGATCTTCGTCATCGACGTGGCCGGCGGGGACAAGGTGCCCCGCAAGGGCGGGCCCGGCGTCACCTACTCGGACCTGTTGGTGGTCAACAAGATCGACCTGGCGCCGCTGGTCGGCGCCGACCTGCAGGTGATGGAGCGCGACGCCGGCGCCGTGCGCGGCGGCCGGCCCACCGTCATGCAGTCACTGACCAAGGACCCGGCCGCCACCGAGGCGCTGGCCTGGGTGCGCGACCAACTGGCCGCGTCGCCGTAGATGCACTCCGAGGTCCTGCTGGTCGCGTCCGGCAACCGGGTGCCGCGCATCGAATGCCGCGGCGGCGGCGTCCAGGCCCGCTGCACCGCGCCCGGCACCGTGCACCTGGTGTCGGCGGCGGCCACGCCGGTGGGCGGCGACACCATCGCCATCCGTGTCGTCGTCGAGCGCGGCGGCCGGTTGCGGCTGCGCAGCGCCGCCGCGACCGTCGCCCTGCCCGGGGCGGGCTCCCCGACGTCGCACGCGCACTGGGAGATCGAGGTGACCGGCTGCCTCGACGTCGACCTCGAGCCGACCGTGGTCGCCGCCGCGGCCCGGCACGTGTCCAGCGTGGCCCTGTCCCTGCGCGACGAGGGCCGGATCCGGTTTCGCGAGCGGGTGCAGATCGGCAGATGCGGTGAGCGCGAAGGGTTCTGGTCGGGGTCGCTGCGCGCCGACCGCGACGGCCGCCCGCTGCTGCGCCACCGGGTGGAGCTGGGCGCGGGATCGCTGGCCGACGACGCGATTTGCGCACCGCGCGCCGCCGTCAACGAATTGCGCTACCCCGCCGAGGATCTGGGTCCCGCGCTCGACGGGTGGACCGTGCTGGCGCTGGCGGGCGGCGGAACGCTGAGCACCTGGCAGGCCGACCGGCTGACCGGCTAGCTCGTCGAGAGTGAGCTGAGGGCTTTCAGTGTGAGCCAGTGGCGGGATTCGGGGCGATCTTCCCGCCCAGGATTCACAATCGATCCCGGCCGACGCGTTCGCGGGCTAGCTGGCAACCCGCGCGACGGCCGCGGAGCCGCGGGCCTCGGCCGCCAGTTCGGCCAGCTGCTCGAGCCGCGTTCGCGCGAAGGCCTGCTGGTCGGTGATCGTCAGCTGGCCCCGCCGCGTGCTCAGGAAGGTGACCGTCCACGACAGCAGCGTGGTGATCTTGGTCTTGAACCCGATCAGGTACACCAGGTGCAGCACCAGCCACATCAGCCAGGCGATGAAGCCGCTGAACTCCAGCGGGCCGATCTTGGCGACCGCGGAAAACCGCGACACCGTGGCCATCGAGCCCTTGTCGAAGTACTGGAAGGGCTCGCGCTCGGCCGGGTCGGCCCCACCGAGCTCGGCCTTGATCGTGCCGGCGACGTACTTGGCACCCTGGATGGCGCCCTGCGCCACCCCCGGCACGCCCTCGACCGCGGCCATGTCGCCGACGACAAACACGTTGGGGTGCCCGGGGATTGACAGGTCGGGAAGGACTTTGACCCGGCCGGCCCGGTCGAGTTCGGCCGACGACTGCTCGGCGAGATCCCGGCCCAGCCCGCTGGCCTGCACGCCGGCGGACCACACCTTGCAGGCCGACTCGATGCGCCGCACGGTGCCGTCGGAGTCGCGCACCGTGATGCCGTTGCGGTCCACGTCGGTGACCATCGCATCCAGCTGGATCTCGACGCCCATCTTCTCCAGCCGCGCGCGCGCCCGCTCGCCCAGTTTCTCACCCATCGGCGGCAACACCGCGGGGGCGGCGTCGAGCAGGATCACCCGCGCCCGGGTCGAATCGATGTGGCGGAACGCGCCTTTCAGCGTGTGTTCGGCCAATTCGGCGATCTGCCCGGCCATTTCGACACCGGTGGGGCCGGCGCCGACCACGGTGAAGGTCAGCAGCTTCTTGCGGCGCTCGGGATCGCTGGACCGCTCGGCCTGCTCGAAGGCGCTCAAGATCCGGCCCCGCAGCTCCAGCGCGTCATCGATCGACTTCATGCCCGGCGCGAATTCGGCGAACTGGTCGTTGCCGAAGTACGACTGACCGGCACCGGCGGCGACGATCAGGCTGTCGTAAGGGGTTTCGTAGCTGTGTCCGAGCAGCTCGGACACCACACTCCGGTTGGCCAGGTCGATGTGGGTGACGTTGCCCAGCAGCACCTGGACGTTGCGCTGCTTGCGCAGCACCACGCGGGTGGGCGGGGCGATCTCGCCCTCGGAGATGATGCCCGTGGCCACCTGGTACAGCAGCGGCTGGAACAGGTGGTGGGTGGTGCGGGCGATCAGCTTGATGTCGACGTCGGCGTGCTTGAGCTTCTTTGCCGCGTTGAGTCCGCCGAATCCCGAACCGATGATGACTACCTGGTGACGACGCTTGGGTGCAGCAGTGAATTCTGGCTGCGGGCTCATGTTTGGGTTGCTCCTGACGGGGGCTCCTGGACGCGCGAGATCAGTTAGCTATCACGCTAGTGAGCCGATACGGCGAAACCCAGATTATTAGCGTGTGCAATGAACCACATCGCGCCATCGGGGCTGGTCGGGCCGACGTGATGCTCGTCATGTCGGCCGCCGAATGCGACGTGCGTTACAGCCCGACCAACGGGCGCAGGGCTTCGCCGGCCGCGGCGATGACACCCGGTGTGTAGAACGGCATGTTGATGATTACGCCGCTGATCCCGGCGTCCAGCACCTTGGACTTGATCTGCTCGGCGACCGAGTCGGCGCTGCCGACCACCATCCGCTGATCCATCCCGGGGGGAATCTGGTCGGCCTTGAAGTTGTCGTCGACGACGACTGTGGTCAGGTGGCTGGTTTCCAGCGTGGCCGGATCGCGCCCGATCTCCTCGCAGCGCTCGCGGACCACCTTGAGCTTGGCGGGCAGCTCGTCGAACCCGGCGATCACATTGAGGTGATCGAAGTGGCGCGCCGCGAGCGGGATCGTCTTCTTCTCGCCGCTGCCCCCGATCATCAACGGAATGTGGTCGCGGAAGCGGGGATTGGCCATCGCCTGCTCGGCGCGATACCACTTGCCGGAGAACGTCGGCCGTTCCCCCTTGATCATCGGCAGGATGATCTGCAGCGCCTCGTCGAGCCGGTTGAACCGGTCGGTGAAGGTGCCGAACTCGAAGCCCAGCTGATCGTGCTCGAGCTCGAACCATCCGGTGCCGATGCCCAGGATCGCCCGACCGCCGCTCACCACGTCCAGCGTCGTGATGATCTTGGCCAGCAGCGTGGGGTTGCGGTAGGTGTTGCCGGTCACCAGGGTGCCCAGCTGCACCCGTTGGGTCCCGGTGGCCAGCGCGCCCAGCGCGGTGTAGGCCTCCAGCATCGGCTGGTCGGGATCGCCGAGCATGGGCAGTTGGTAGAAGTGGTCCATGACGAAGACCGAGTCGAAGCCGGCCTCGTCGGCCTCGCGGGCCTGGGCCAGGACGGTGGGGAAGAGCTGCTCCACCCCGGTGCCGTAGGAGAAGTTGGGAATCTGCAGACCGAGTCGAATAGCCACGCGATCTACCGTAATGCCGCGCGGCGCGGCGGGATACGGCTCGAATTACGCCCTCAGGCGAACTGGGCCAGCGCCCCGTGGCTGACGTGCAGGGTCTGGCCGGTGATGTGGCGGGCCGCCGGGGTGGTGAGGAACAGCGCCAGGCGGGCGACCTCCGCCGCGACCGACGGGGGCGTGCGGGACAGGCCGTCGTAGCCGGGCTGGGCGCTGCGCCCGCTGGCCACGACGTTCACCGTGATCCCGCGGGTTCCGAAAACGCTGGCCTGTCCGGCGGTCCAATTCGACAGGGCCGCTTTGATTGCGGCGTCGACGCTGCCCGCGGCCGGGTTGTCCGCGACCACGCTGACGATGGTGCCCCCGGAGCGGAGGTGATCGCCGACGGCCTGCACGGTCAGGGCCACCGACAGCACCGACGCGTCGAGCGCGTTGTGCCAGGCTTTGGCCGTGTCGGACATCGAGTGGGTGCGCGGGTCACCCGCGTCCCAGGCCGGTGCCGGCACGTGGACGATGGTGTCGAGGTGATGGGGGAACAACCCGCGCGCCTCGGCGAGGCTGGCCGGGTCGGTGGTGTCGCAGACGATGGCGTCCACGTCGAGTTCCTTGGCAGCGATCTCCAGGTCGCTGCGGCGCGCGCCCACGAGGGTTACCTTGTGCCCTTCGTCGCGGAAGCCTTCGGCGACCGTGCGTCCCAGCTCGGTGTCTCCGCCGGTGACCAGTACCTCCACTGGCAGACCTCCCCTCGGTTCGACGTCGAACGCTTATAGTCCTGCCAATGTTACTGGACGGTAGCTACTTGGCGAAATCCCGAGCCCCGCGACGCGCGGACAATTTTTGGTAACTATCCGGGCGTCACTCCGTCATCGGCACGCTTTAGGGTGCTGCCATGCGGCGGATCGCGGTGGTGTGGGCGGCGCTGGCGGCGGTCCTGGCCGGGTGCGGTTCGACGCCGCCGTCCCGGGCCGACGCCAAGGTCGTGGTGTTCGCAGCGGCCTCGCTGAAGCCGGCGTTCACTCAAATCGGTCGCCAGTTCAAGACCGAAAACCCCGGCAGCAGCGTCGATTTCGAGTTCGCCGGCTCCTCGGAGCTGGCCACACAGCTGACCCAGGGCGCGACGGCCGACGTCTTCGCCTCGGCGGATACCGCGCAGATGGACACCGTCGCCAAGGCGGGCCTGCTCGCCGGCGACCCGGCGAACTTCGCCTCGAACACGCTGGTCATCGTCACCGCACCGGGCAACCCGAAGAACGTCGGCTCGCTGGCCGACCTCGCCCGGCCGGGGCTGGGCGTGGTGATCTGCCAGAAACCGGTGCCGTGCGGCGCGGCGACCCAGCGCATCGAGGACGGCAGCGGGGTGCGCCTGAACCCGCTCAGTGAGGAACTCAGCGTCACCGACGTCCTCAACAAGGTCACCACCGGCCAGGCCGACGCCGGGCTGGTGTACGTCACCGACGCCCGCGCCGCGGGCGACAAGGTCGCCACCGTCACCTTCCCGCAGGCCGCCGGGGCGGTGAACGTCTATCCGATCGGGGTGCTGAAGAAGGCGCCCCAACAAGCGCTGGCGCAGAAGTTCGTGGCCCTGGTGACCGGCGGCGCCGGTCAAAACGTCCTGGCCCAGTACGGCTTCGCCAAACCCTGAGCCGTGCACGGGACCACGAACCTTCCCCGCTGGGTCTACATCCCCGCCGCGGTGGGGATCGTCTTCGTGGCGCTGCCGCTGCTGGCGATCGCGGTCAAGGTCGACTGGCCGAACTTCTGGTCGCTGATCACCAGCGCCTCGTCGCGCACCGCGCTGCTGCTGAGCCTGCGGACCGCCGCGGCCAGCACCGCGCTGTGCGTGCTGTTCGGGGTGCCGATGGCGTTGGTGCTGGCCCGCAGCACGGCCCGCGTCGTGCGGCTGCTGCGGCCGCTGATCCTGCTGCCGTTGGTGCTGCCGCCGGTGGTCGGGGGCATCGCGCTGCTCTACGCGTTCGGCCGGCTGGGGTTGATCGGGCATTACCTGGAGGCCGCCGGGCTCAGCATCGCGTTCAGCACGACCGCGGTGGTGCTGGCGCAGACCTTCGTGTCGCTGCCGTTCCTGGTGATCTCGCTGGAAGGCGCCGCCCGCACCGCGGGCGCCGACTACGAGGTGGTGGCGGCGACGCTGGGGGCGCGCCCGAGCACGATCTGGTGGCGGGTGACCCTGCCGCTGCTGGCGCCGGGCATGGCGTCGGGGGCGGTGCTGGCGTTCGCCCGGTCGCTGGGGGAGTTCGGCGCGACGCTGACGTTCGCCGGCTCGCGGCAGGGTGTCACCCGGACTCTGCCGCTGGAGATCTATCTGCAGCGGGTGACCGACGCGAACGCGGCCGTCGCGCTGTCGATCCTCCTGGTGGCGGTGGCCGCGCTCGTCGTGCTGGGGCTGGGCGCGCGCCGGCTGACCGGAACCGCGCCATGACCGAGTTGCGGCTGCGCGCCGTCGTCGCCGAACGCCGCCTGGACGTGGAGTTCTCGGTGTCGGCGGGCGAGGTGCTCGCGGTCCTCGGGCCCAACGGCGCGGGTAAGTCGACCGCGCTGCACGTCATCGCCGGCCTGGTCCACCCCGACGAGGGGGTGGTGCGGTTGGGGGACCGGGTGCTGACCGACACCGCGGCGGGGGTGAACGTGGCGACGCACGACCGCCGGGTGGGGCTGCTGCTGCAGGACCCGCTGCTGTTCCCGCACCTGAGCGTCGCCGCCAACGTGGCCTTCGGGCCGCACAGCCGGCGGCCGCTGCGAGCCCGCGCCGCCCACAAGGCGGCGGCGCTGCGCTGGCTGCGCGAGGTGGGCGCCGAGCAATTCGCCGACCGCAAGCCGCGGCAGCTGTCCGGCGGCCAGGCCCAGCGGGTCGCGATCGCCCGCGCCCTGGCGGCCGAACCCGACGTGTTGCTGCTCGACGAGCCGCTGGCCGGGCTCGACGTCGCCGCCGCCGCGGGCATCCGGGCGGTGCTGCGCGACGTGGTCACCCGCACCGGCCGCGCGGTCGTCCTGATCACCCACGACCTGCTCGACGTGTTCACCCTGGCCGACCGGGTCCTGGTGCTCGAATCGGGGCGCGTCGCCGAGGCCGGGCCGGTGGCCGACGTGCTCACCGCCCCGCGCAGCCATTTCGGCGCCCGCATCGCGGGGGTCAACCTGGTCAACGGCACGCTCGGCGCCGACGGCTCGCTGCACGCCCGCTCCGGCGCGCACTGGCATGCCGCCGGTGACCGGCCCGTCGCCGGCGCCCGCGCGGTCGCGGTGTTCCCACCCACGGCGGTGGCCGTGTACCGGGACCAGCCGCACGGCAGCCCCCGCAACACCGTCGAGGTGACGGTGGCCGAGCTCGACGCCCGCGGGTCGGCGGTCCTGGTGCGGACCTCCGAGCAGCCCGACGGCGCGCCCGGGCTGGCCGCGGAGATCACCGCCGACGCCGCCGCCGAGTTGCGACTGGCGCCCGGACAGCGCGTGTGGTTCTCCGTCAAAGCGCACGAGGTGACGCTGTACCCGGCGCCGGGATGACCTGCTCCGACACGAGGAAGATTGCACATCGGCAACATTGGTCGAACCGCAGCAAGGCATCCTTGCGTCACAGCCGCAACACGGTAGGTTCGTCGCCATGGAGCAGGTGGACGCGAACTCGACCCCGCGCAAAGGACTCTGGGCGACGCTGGCGATCGCCACGGTGACCGGCGCCAGCGCCGTCGCCATCGCCTTGCCGGCGACGTCGTACGCCGATCCGGAACCCGCGCCCCCGCCGCCGTCGAACACGGCGGCGCCCGCTCCCGGCGCGCCGGGAGCCCCGCAGGGCCAGCCGGGCGACCCCAACGCCGCGCCGCCGCCCCCGGCCGACCCCAACGCGCCCCCGCCCGTCGACCCGAACGCGGGCCGGATCGGCAATGCCGCCGGCGGTTTCAGCTTCGTGCTGCCGCCGGGCTGGGTGGAGTCGGACGCGACCCACCTCGACTACGGCTCGGAGTTGCTCAGCAAGATCACCGGCCCGCCGCCGATGCCGGGGCAGGCGCCGCCGGTCGCCAACGACACCCGCATCGTGATGGGCCGGCTGGACCAAAAGCTCTACGCCAGCGCCGAAGCCACCAACTCCAAGGCCGCCGTCCGGCTGGGCTCGGACATGGGTGAGTTCTTCATGCCCTATCCCGGCACCCGGATGAATCAAGACGCAGGCCCGCTGACGGGTGCCAATGGGATCACCGGCAACTCGTCGTATTACGAGGTGAAGTTCAGCGATCCGGCCAAGCCGACCGGCCAGATCTGGACGGGTGTGGTCGGTTCGCCGGCGGCCGGCAACGGGCCCGCGCAGCGCTGGTTCGTGGTGTGGCTGGGGACCTCGAACGACCCGGTGGACCGGGGTGCGGCCAAGGCGCTGGCCGAGTCGATCCAGCCCTGGACGCCTCCCGCGGCGCCGCTGGCCCCTGGCGCGCCGCCGCCCGCTCCCGGCGCTCCGGCGCCCGCTCCCGGCGCGCCTGCTCCTGCACCGGCTCCCGGCGCGCCTGCTCCTGCACCCGCTCCTGGCGCTCCGGCGTCCGCTCCGGCCCCGGGCCAGGCGCCCGCGGGCGAAGTCACTCCCACGCCGACGCAAGCGCCGCAGCAGACCTTGCCGGCGTAGCGGCGGGCGCCGTTCATCCGCGAGAGTGCAACTAGCGAGGCATCGCCCGAGAGCGAGTGTCGGTAGTCGCACTGTCGTGGCGGTCGGGGCTCGGCGCCGACGGCGCAATTCGGCACATGTTTTTTGAGCAGAAATTGGGTACTCCCAGGGAGCCCAGCGTCCCAGCTGGGCTTTGCCAGCGATTGCAAGGAGACCCCTATGGACGTCATGGCAGCAACCGAATTCCTGGCGCGATCGAGCACGTTGACGAGCGTCGGCTGGATCGGCTACATCATCATCGGCGGTCTGGCGGGGGCGCTCGCCAGCAAGATCATCCGGGGCAGCGGCGCCGGCATCCTGATGGACATCGTGATCGGCATCGTCGGCGCGTTGATCGGCGGCTTCATCCTGAGCTTCTTCGTCGACACCGCCAGTGGCGGCTACTTCTTCACCTTCCTGACCGCGCTATTCGGTGCCCTGATCCTGCTGTGGATCGTCGGCATGGTGCGCGGGGGCAACCGCACCTGATAGCGGCATGATGGAGTGATGGCCCGGGCGGCGACCACGACGATGCGCGCGTGGCGGGTGCGCCGGCCCGGACCGATGCGCACCCGCCCCCTCGAGCAAGTGGATGCCGAGGTGCCGCGGCCCGGCCCGTCGGAGTTGCTGGTCGCCGTCAAAGCGTGCGGGGTGTGCCGCACCGACCTGCACGTCACCGAGGGCGAGCTGCCCGTGCACCGCGAGGGCGTGACGCCCGGCCACGAGGTGGTGGGGGAGGTCCTCGAAGTCGGGGCCGACGCCGGGGGCGAGTTCAAGCCGGGCGACCGGGTGGGCATCGCCTGGCTGCGCCACACCTGCGGGGTGTGCACGTACTGCCGCCGCGGCAACGAGAACCTGTGCCCGGACTCGCGCTACACGGGCTGGGACGCCGACGGCGGCTACGCCGAATTCGCCACCGTCCCAGCGGGTTTCGCGCACCACCTGCCCGGCGGCTACAGCGACAGCGAGCTGGCGCCGCTGCTCTGCGCCGGCATCATCGGGTACCGCTCGCTGCTGCGCGCCGAGCTGCCTCCGGGCGGGCGGCTGGGGCTGTACGGGTTCGGCGGCAGCGCCCACATCACCGCGCAGGTCGCGCTCGCCCAGGGCGCCGAGGTGCACGTGATGACCCGCGGGGCCGAGGCGCAGCAGCTGGCGCTGAGTCTCGGCGCCGCGTCGGCCCAGGGCGCCGCGGAGCCGCCGCCGGTTCCGTTGGACGCCGCGATCCTGTTCGCGCCCGTCGGCGAGCTGGTGCTGCCAGCGCTGGAGGCGCTGGACCGCGGCGGCACCCTGGCGATCGCGGGCATCCACCTGTCGGACATCCCGACCCTGAACTACCAGCGCCACCTGTTCCAGGAGCGCCAGGTCCGGTCGGTCACGTCGAACACCCGGGCCGACGCGCGGGCCTTCCTCGACTTCGCCGGCGAGCACCGCATCGAGGTGACCACGCCGCAATACCCGCTCGACCGGGCCGACGAGGCGCTGACCGATCTCGCGGCCGGGCGCATCGCCGGGGCCGCGGTGCTGCTCGTCTGAGGCTCAGGTCGACAGGTGCCAGACGAACGCGGCGGCCAGGGCGCCCAGCCCGTTCAGCGACCAGTGCAGCGCGATCGGGGCGATCAGGCTGCCGCTGCGCCGGCGCAGCCAGCTGAAGACGAACCCGGCCGCCCCGGTGGCCAGCACCGCCAGCGTCACCCCGGCCAGCATCCCGGCGAACCCGCCGCCGAACAGCCGGGTGAACCCGACGTTGCTGCTGGTCAGCCCCAGTGACGTGGCGACGTGCCACAGGCCGAACAGCAGCGACCCGGCCAGCGCCACCCCGCGAAACCCCCAGGCCCGGTTCAGCGCGCCGTGCAGCACGCCGCGAAACGCCAGCTCCTCGGGGATCACGGTCTGCAGCGGGATGATCACCATCGAGGCGATCAGCGCGCCGGAGATCGTGGCGTAGTGGTTGTTCAGGAACATCGGCCGCGTCGCCGGCAGCGCGATGCCGATCCCTATGACCGACGCCACCGCCGCCACGGCGGCCAGCGCATAGCCCACCCCGGAGCGCCAGTGTTGGCGGCCCAGGCCGAGATCGGTCCAGTCCAGGCCGCGGGCGCGCATCAGGATCGCCAGGCCGACGGCCGCGGCCGGGACGGTGGCGATGCTCGCCCACGGCGTGGTGAAGTGCGCGATCAGGTTCGTCAACACCAGCACCACGACGACCACGGCGATGTCGAGGTGGACGCGGAACCGATGCAGCGCCGGCGTGTCGGCAAGCGTCGCGTCGGGCATCCGGCCAGTTTACCGGCGCCGCGGCGGCACCCGTTTTCCCGCCGAGCGTGCGCGTCTGTACACCGACACGCCGTCAAGGCTGTCATTCCGCGCACGCTCGCGGTTACATCGGCGTCTCGGACCCCCACGTCCAACCGGAGATCGCGGGGTCGTCCTCGCCGTGCTCGCGGGTGTACATCCGCGCGGCCAGGCGGGCGTCGACCATGCGCTGGCGCAGCATCGCGGCGCGGTTGCCCAGCCCGTCGACCCGGTCGATGACGTCCATCACCAGATGGAACCGGTCGAGGTCGTTGAGCATCACCATGTCGAACGGCGTGGTAGTGGTGCCTCGCTCTTTGAACCCGCGCACGTGCATGTGGCTGTGGTTGGTGCGCCGATAGGTGAGCCGGTGGATCAGCCACGGGTAGCCGTGGTAGGCGAAGATCACCGGCGTGTCGATGCCGAACAGCGCGTCGAATTCCTTGTCGGGCAACCCATGTGGGTGTTCGGAGTCCGGCTGCAGCCGCATCAGGTCGACGATGTTGATGACCCGGACGGCCAGGTCGGGCAGCTCGCGGCGCAGGATGTCGGCGGCGGCCAACGTCTCCAGCGTCGGGATGTCACCCGCGCAGGCCAGCACCACGTCCGGTTCGGCGGCTAAAGATCGAGCGGTGCTGGCCCACTGCCAAATACCCAGCCCTCGCGTGCAGTGGGCGATCGCCTCATCCATGTCCAGGTAGGCCAGCGCGGGCTGCTTGCCGGCGACGACGACGTTGATGTAGTCGCGGCTGCGCAGGCAGTGGTCCGCGACCGACAGCAGCGTGTTGCCGTCGGGCGGCAGGTACACCCGGGTCAGCTCGGCCCGCTTGTTGGCGACCAGGTCGATGAAGCCGGGGTCCTGGTGCGACGCGCCGTTGTGGTCCTGGCGCCACACGTGCGAGGTCAGCAGGTAGTTCAGCGACGCGATCGGCCGCCGCCACGGCAATTCGCGGCTGGTGGCAAGCCATTTCGCATGTTGGTTGAGCATCGAGTCGACGATGTGGACGAACGCCTCGTAGCAGTTGAACAGGCCGTGGCGGCCGGTCAGCAGATAGCCCTCCAGCCAGCCCTGACACAGGTGCTCGGAGAGCACCTCCATGACGCGGCCGTCGGGGGCAAGGTTCTCGTCGTCGGGCTGCAGCTCCGACAACCACACCTTGTCCGTCGCCCCGTAGACCGCGTCGAGCCGGTTGGAGGCGGTCTCGTCGGGACCCATCAGCCGGAACCGGTCGCCGTTGCGGGCGATCACGTCCCGCAGGAAGGCCCCCAGGATCCGCGTCGCCTCGTGGGTTTCCGCGCCCGGCCGCGACACCGGCACGGCGTAGTCGCGGAAATCCGGCAGGTCGAGGTCGTGCAGCAGCAGCCCGCCGTTGGCGTGCGGGTTGGCGCTCATCCGGCGGTCACCCGTCGGCGCCAGCGCCCGCAGCTCGGGGCGCAGCGCGCCGTCGGCGTCGAACAGCTCCTCGGGTGAGTAGCTGCGCAGCCACTGGTCGAGCTGCGCGCGGTGTTCGGGGTTGTCGTGGGTCTCGGCGAGCGGGACCTGATGCGCTCGCCAGGTGCCCTCCACCTTCTTACCGTCGACCACCTTCGGGCCGGTCCAGCCCTTGGGGGTGCGCAGCACGATCATCGGCCAGACGGGCCGCTCGCCCTGCTTGCCGGAGCGCGCGGCGCTTTGGATGGCCGCGATGTCGTCGAAGGCGTCGTCGAGCGCGGCGGCCAGCTGGCGGTGCACGTCGGCCGGGTCGTCCCCGGCGACCGTGATGGGCCGGTAGCCGTAGCCGCGCAGCAGCGATTCCAGCTCGGGGTGGGGGATGCGGGCCAGCACGGTCGGGTTGGCGATCTTGTAGCCGTTGAGCTGCAGGATCGGCAGGACCGCGCCGTCGGTGACGGGGTTGAGGAACTTGTTGGAGTGCCAGCCGGCGGCCAGCGGCCCGGTCTCAGCCTCCCCGTCGCCGATCACGCAGGCCACCACCAGTTCCGGGTTGTCGAACGCCGCACCGTAGGCGTGCACCAGCGCGTAACCCAGCTCGCCGCCCTCGTGGATGGAGCCCGGCGTCTGGGCGGCGACGTGGCTGGGGATGCCGCCGGGAAAGGAGAACTGCCGGAACAGCTTTCGCAGCCCCTCGGTGTCCTCCTCGATGCCGGTGTACACCTCGCTGTAGGTGCCCTCGAGGTAGGCGTTGGCGACCAGCCCGGGGCCCCCGTGGCCGGGGCCGGTGACGTAGATGACGTCGGCGTCGCGGTTGCGGATGATGCGGTTCAGGTGCGCGTAGATGAGGTTGAGCCCGGGCGTGGTGCCCCAGTGCCCCAACAGCCGGGGTTTGACATGCTCGGGTGACAGCGGCTCGGCCAGCAGCGGGTTGTCGAGCAGGTAGATCTGGCCGACCGACAGGTAATTGGCGGCGCGCCAATATTTGTCGATGCCGGCAAGTTCGTCGTCGGAAAGAGTTTGGGGGGTCACGCCACCGCTTGTTCCCGTCTCTGGGTCTCCCTACTCCTCGCCGCGGGCGCGGGCCTCATAGGCCCGGCGCTTTTCGACGTCGACGTCGTCGGTGAAGACGTGTTCGCCGCCGAGGAGGCGGTTGAAGCCCTCGGCCACGCGGCGGGGCCAGAACTTCTGCGCCGCGACCATCGCGCCGGCCGCGCGCGTCACCCGCACCCTGGGCTTGGGATGGGCGACGAGCTTGACGATCGCGTCGGCGATGTCGGACGGTTCGGCGTTCTTGAAGCCCTTGACCCCGTGGGTGCCCGCGGTGAGCTCGGTGTTGACGAATGTCGGCGACACCATCGAGAACGTCACGCCGGCCTTGCGGTACTCCAGCCGCGCCGAGTCGGTGAATGCCACCACGGCGTGCTTGCTGGCGCAGTAGGTGGCCAGCCCGACGGCGTAGAGCTCGCCGGCCAGCGAGGCGACGTTGATGACGTGGCCGGACCCGCGGGGGACCATGCGCTGCGCCGCCAGCTTGCTGCCCAGGATCACGCCGTAGACGTTGATGTCCAGGATGCGACGGGTGACCGCGTCGGGCTCGTCGACGATGCGGCCGACGGGCATGATGCCGGCGTTGTTGATGAGCACGTCGATCGGCCCGAGTTGGCGCTCGACCTCGTCGAGGAAGTCGGCGAACGAATGCGGGTCGGTGACGTCGAGTTTCCCGTAGACGTCGAGGCCCAGCGCGGCGCCCGACTCCTTGACGCGCACCTCGTCGATGTCGCCGATCGCGACCTTGGCGCCCAGGTTGTGCAGCGCGGTCGCGGTGGCGAGGCCGATTCCCCGTGCGCCGCCGGTGATCACGATGACTTTGTCGCGGATCTTCACGCCCAGTGCAGTGTCTGCCATGCGGCAAGCACAGCACTCGGCGCCACCCAACGTCTAGTGCGCGACGAGCCAGACCAGGCTGGCGCCGCCGGCCAGCGCGCAGTAGACCGCGAACGGCGTCAGGGTGCGGGTCTGGAAATACCGGGTGAGGAACCGCACCGCCAGGTAGGCGCAGACGAACGAGGCGACGCTGCCGGCCAGCACCTGGCCCTGGATGCCCGCGGCGCGCGGCCCGAACAGGTCCGGGATCTTGTACACCCCGGCGGCCAGGATGATCGGCGTGGCCAGCAGGAAGGAGAAGCGGGCGGCGTCCTCGTGTGACAGGCCGCGCCACAGCCCGGCCACGATCGCGATGCCGGAGCGGCTGATGCCGGGGAACAGCGCCAGGATCTGGGAGGCGCCGATCAGCAGCCCGCGCCGCATCGGCAGCTCGGCCAGCCGGTTGTCGATCGCCTCGCCGGTGTGGTCCGCGTGCTCCTCGTCGCCGGTCGGCGAGACGCGGCGGCGCAGCACCTCCCCGACGTAGAGGGCGATTCCGTTCGCCAACAGGAACGCCGCCGCCGGAACGGGTCTGCCCAGCGTGGTCCGGAAAGCGTGCTCGAGGGCCAGCCCGGCCAGCCCCACCGGAATGGTGGCCACCACGATCAGCCAGGCCAGCCGCTCGTCGGGCGTCTGGATGCGCCGGTGCCGCAGCGAGGTGAAGAAGCCGGCCACGATGCGCAGCCAGTCCCGCCAGAAGAACACCAGCAGCGCGGCGGCCGTCGCCACGTGCAGGCCGACGATGAACGCCAGGTACGGCGAGTCGGGCGTGGAGACGTTCAGGTCGCGCGCCCACCGCCCGCCGACGAGCGCCGGCACCAGCACCGCGTGCCCCAGGCTGGAGACCGGAAACAGCTCGGTGACGCCCTGAAACGCGCCGACGACGACGGCCTCGACGTAGCTCAAGTGGGCGCTCATCGAATGCAGTCCTCCCTGGATGGTTTCGCGGCCTGCGACCCTATCGCAGCGAATGTGCGGCTGGGCGCACGCTCGCGCCCGACTGTGCGGCCAGCCGCACTGTCGGCGTCCGATAGGTTCGGTCTATGCCCGTCGACCCCAGGACACCGGTGCTGATCGGCCACGGCCAGGTCAACCACCACGACGAGATCGACCCGGCGGCGCGCTCCGTCGAACCTGTCGACCTGATGGTCGCCGCGGCCCGGCAGGCCGCCGATGCCCGGGTGATCGAGGCCGTGGACTCCGTCCGCGTGGTCAACATCCTCTCGGCCCAGTACCGCGACCCCGGCCTGCTGCTGGGTGAGCGGCTCGGCGCGACCAACTTCACCACCCTGTACAGCCCCGTCGGCGGCAACGTGCCGCAATCGCTGCTCAACCAGGCCTGCCTGGACATCCAGGCCGGCCGCGCCGGCGTCGTGCTGCTGGCCGGCGCCGAGACCTGGCGCACCCGCCGGGGGCTGAGGGCCAAGGGCGGCCGGCTGGAGTGGACCGCGCAGGACGAGTCAGTCCCGATGGCCGAGGTCAGCGGCGACGACGTCGAGATGGCCGGCGACGCCGAGATCAGGATCCGCCTCGACCGGCCCGCCTACGTCTACCCGCTGTTCGAGCAGGCGCTGCGCATCGCCAACGGCGAGTCGACCGAGGACCACATCGCGCGCATCGGCGAACTGTGGGCGCGGTTCAACGCCGTCGCGGTCGACAACCCCAACGCCTGGATCCGCAAACCCATTAGCGCCGAGGAGATTTCGCGGCCCGGACCGCAGAACCGGATGATCAGCTGGCCCTACACCAAGTTGATGAACTCCAACAACATGGTCGACCAGGGCGCCGCGCTGGTCCTGACGTCCGTCGAGCAGGCGAAGCGCCTGCGGATCCCCACCGAGCGATGGGTCTTCCCGCACGCGGGCACCGACGCGCACGACACCGCGTCGATCGCCGAGCGCGACGAGTTGCACAGCTCGGCGGCCATCCGGATCGCCGGCGCGCGGGCGCTGCAGCTGGCCGGGCTGGGCATCGACGACCTCGATTACGTCGACCTGTACTCCTGCTTCCCGTCGGCCGTTCAGGTCGCGGCGGCCGAACTCGGGCTCAGCGCCGACGACCCGGCCCGCCCGCTGACCGTCACCGGCGGGCTGACGTTCGCGGGCGGCCCGTGGAGCAACTACGTGATGCATTCGATCGCCACCATGGCCGGGCTGCTGGTGGCCAACCCCGGCCGCCGCGGCCTCGTCACCGCCAACGGCGGCTTTTTGACCAAGCACAGCTTCGGCGTGTACAGCACCGAGCCGCCGGCCGAATTCCGCTGGGAGGACGCGCAACCGGCGGTGGACCGCGAGCCCACCCGCGACGCCATGGTCGAATGGGAAGGCGTCGGGATCGTCGAGGCGTGGACGACGCCGTTCGACCGCGAGGGTGAACCCGAGAAGGCCTTCCTGGCGGTGCGCACCCCCGACGGGTCGCGCGCATTGGCCGCCGTCACCGACCCGGCCGCCGCCGCGGCGACGGTGCGGGAAGATATCGGGGGCGCCAAGGTTGCCGTCAGCGCCGACGGCACCGCAGTGTTGCAGTAACCGGCCGGGCGGATCAGCACAGGCCAGGAGGCCAGTACGCCGGTAACGGTCGCGTAAGTGACGGCGACGTGCCTATTGTCGGTTGGGACGTTCGGGGAGGTGAGCCTGGGTGCGGATCCTGGTTACCGACGCCACCGGCGCGGTCGGGAGGCTGGTCGCACGCCAGCTGGTCGCGGCCGGGCACACGGTCACCGGGATTGCTGGGCGCCCGCACCCCTACCTGGATCCCGCCGTCGAATTTGTTTGCGCGCCGGTGAGCCACCCCGTCCTGCAAGACCTGGCCGACGACGCCGACGCGGTGATCCACCTGGCGCCCATCGACGCCGCCGCCCCCGGCAGCGCCGACGTCGACGGCCTCGCCCACGTGACCCACGCGGCCGCCCGCGCGGGCGCGCGGCTGCTGTTCGTGTCCCAGGCCGCCGGGCGGGCCGAGCTGTATCGGCCGGCCGAGGAACTGGTGTCGGGCAGCTGGGCGCCGAACCTGGTCGTGCGGATCGCGCCGCCGGTAGGGCGCCAGCTCGACTGGATGGTCTGCCGCACCGTGGCCACCCTGCTGCGCACCAAGGTGTCCACCCGGCCGATTCGCGTCCTGCACGTCGACGACCTGGTGCGCTTCCTGGTGTTGTCGCTGAACACCGACCGCACCGGCGTGGTGGACCTCGCCACCCCCGACACCACCAACGTCGTCACCGCGTGGCGGCTGCTGCGAGCCGTCGACCCGCGCGCGGCGCTGCGGCGGGTCCGCAGCTGGCCGCGGTTGGTTCCGGACATGGATATCGCTGCGGCGCAAGAGGATTGGGGATTCGAATTCGGCTGGCATGCGCTCGAGGCGGTCGCCGACACCGCGCGCGGGCTCGTCGGGCGACGGCTGGCCCCCGAGGGCGCCGTCGCCCACGACCGCCGGCTGGCGCTTCCCGTCGAGGTCCTGCCGCGGCCCCGGCCGTCCGGCGACGTGCACAGCGCGGCCCCCGACGGCATGGAGGGGGAGTTCGACGACCGGATCGACCCGAGGTTTCCGGTCTTCAGCGCGACCCGGCTGGCCGAGGCGCTGCCCGGGCCGCTGACCCCGATGACCCTCGACGTCCAGCTGAGCGGGCTGCGCACCGCCAGCCGCATGCTGGGCCGCGTCCTCGCGCTCGGCGGCGTGGTCGACGAGGAGTGGGCCAGCCGGGCCATCGCGGTGTTCGGCCATCGCGCCTACGTCGGGGTGTCGGCCAACGTCGTCGCCGCCACCCAGCTGCCCGGCTGGGACCAGGACGCCGTCGCCCGCCACGCCCTGGTGGACCAGCCGCAGGTGGGCGACGTCCTGCCGTTCGGCGAGCCCAAGCTGGCCGAGGGCGCGCTGGGGTCGATGGCCAAGGCGGTCGTCGCGGCCCGGTCGCTGACCCTGATGCGCCGCCTCAAGCCCGACACGCGCGCCTACAGCGCGGCTGCCGACGCGGAGTGCCTGGACGCCGCGCTACTGGCCGAGCTGCCGGACGCGGCGCTGGAGGTCCGGCTGCCGCTGCTGCGCGACCGCATCCACCAGGGCTGGATCCTCACGGCGCTGTGGCTGGTCGACTCCGGCGTCACCACGGCCGCGCTGGAGCACACCCGCGCGGCGTCCCGGGTGTCCGGGCTGGGCATGCTCATGGAGAGCACCCGCATCGCGGCCGAGACCGCCGGGCTGGCGGCCGCCTTGCGCGCCGATCCGCCGTTGGGCGCGCTGGCCGCCGAGGGCAACGTCGGCAGCGTCCGCGCGCTGTCCCCGGACACCGCCGCCGCGCTCGACGCCGCCGTCGCCCGGATCGGGCACCGCGGGCCGGGGGAGGCCGAGCTGGCCAGCGCGGTGTTCGGCGACGACCCGGTGATGTTGCTGGTGGCCGCGGCCAACGTGGCGGCCGCCGGTGCCGCGCCCGAAGAGCCGGCCCCGCCGCCGACGCTGGCCGGGCGCATCGCGGCCAACACCCGCGGCTCGCGCGAGCTCGCGCACGACACCACCATGCGGTTCACCCACCAGCTGCGGATGACGTTGCGCGAGTTGGGGTCTCGCCGCGTCGCGGCCGACCTGGTCGACGCCGTCGACGACGTCTACTACCTGACCTGTGACGAGCTGGTGACCATGCCCGCCGACGCCCGGCTACGGATCAAGCGCCGCCGCGCCGAGCGGGAGCGGCTGCAGGTCCAGCGGCCGCCCGATGTCATCGACGGAAGCTGGACCCCGGTCGAGCCGTCAGCCCAGTAGCTCGCCCAGCGGCGACTGCGGGTCCGTCAGCCGGTCGACGTCCACCGGGGCCTTCGCCCGGATCAGCGCCTTGACGTCGTCGAGCACGTCCCAGATGTTGACATTCATCCCGGCCAGCACCCGGTCGTCGCCGTCGAGCCAGAACGCGACGAATTCCCGGCCGGGCACGTCGCCGCGGAACACCACCCGCTCGAAGCTCGGCGCGTGTCCCGCGTACTCCATCCCGAGGTCGTATTGGTCGGTGAAGAAGTAGGGCAGCTCGGCGTATTCGCCTGGGCTGCCGAGCATCCCGGCGGCCGCGACCGCGGGCTGCTTGAGCGCGTTGGCCCAGTGCTCGGTGCGGATGCGGGTGGCGAACAGCGGGTGCTCGGCGGCGGCGATGTCGCCGACGGCGTAGATGTCCGGGTCGCTGGTGCGCAACGACGCGTCGACCAGCACGCCGCCGTCCCCCATGGCCAGCCCGGCCCCCTCCGCGAGTTCGACGTTGGGTTGGGCGCCGACGGCCACCAGCACGGCGTCGGCGGTGACCGTCGAGCCGTCGCGCATCCGCAGCCCGGTGGCGCGGCCGGCCTCGGTGGTGATCTCCTCGACCTGCGCCTGCAGCCGCAAATCGACCCCGTGCTCGCGGTGCAGGTTGGCGAACACCTCGCCGACGGTTTCGCCCAACGCGGCCTGCAGCGGCTGGGCCGCCGTCTCGACGACGGTCACGTCGACGCCGCGCTGGCGGGCCCCGGCGGCCACCTCCAGGCCGATCCAGCCCGCGCCTACGATGGCCAGCGAAGACCCTTCGGTGAGAACGGAATTCAGGGCCGCGGCGTCGTCATAGGTCCGCAGGTAGTGGACCCCGCCGGCGTCGGATCCGGGTATCGGGGGGCGCCGCGCGGAAGAACCCGTCGCCAGCAGCAACTTGTCGTAGCCGACCGTGGTGCCGTCGGGAAGCCCGACGGTGTGTCCCCGCGCGTCCACGGACGACACCGGCGCCCCGAGCCTCAGGTCGACGGCCCGCTCGCGATACCAGTCGGCGTCCTGCACCGTGAAGTCGGCGAGCGACTTCTTGCCGGCCAGAAACTCTTTGGACAGCGGGGGGCGCTCGTAGGGAAGATGGTCCTCGGCGGCGAACAGGACGGTCTCGCCGTCAAACCCGTTGCTGCGCAATGCTTCTGCGGCCTTGGCCCCGGCAAGTCCGCCGCCGACGATGACGAATGTAGCCATACTGGCCAGCCTACTTAGCCCAGGAGTTCCCGCAAGGTCAGCGCGTTGCGGACCGCGTGCCCACCCAAGTCGTTGTTGAAGTACATCCACACGTCGCGGCCCTCGTCGTCCCACTGTTTGATCCGCTCGGCCCACCAGCGCAGGTCGGCCGCGGTGTAGGAGCCGGTGTACATCGAAGCCGGCTCGGGGCCGTGCATGCGGACGTACACCAGATCGGTGGTGGCGCGGGGCACGCACGCCAACTCCGCGCCGCTCATCACCACGTAAGCGGCGCGGCGGCGTTCCAGCAGCTCGTAGACGGCGGGGTCGTTCCAGGACGGGTGCCGCAGCTCGACGGCCACCCGGATCGACTCGGGCACCATGCGCAAAAACGCGTCCAGGCGCTCGTCATCGCGCTGTTGCTCGGGGTGCAGCTGCACCAGCAGCACGCCCCGACGGTCGCCCAGCAGCCGCCAACAGCGCTCGAACCGCTCGATCCACGGCTCGGGCGAGGACAGCCGCCGGTAGTGGGTCAGCCCGCGGTGGGCCTTGACCGACATCTTGAACCCCGCGGGCAGCTGCTCACGCCAGCCGGCGAACGTCGAATCCTTGGGCCACCGATAGAAACTCGCGTTCAGCTCGACGGTGTCGAACACCTCGACGTAGCGCGCCAGCCGCCGCGCCGACGGCAGGCCGGGAGGGTACAGGACGTCGGCCCAATGGTTGTAGGACCAGCCGGACGTGCCGATCCGGATCGTCACCGCCGGATCATCCGGCCACCCGCCGGCGCGGCTCGTCCATACCGCACCACGTACCCGCGACGCGTTCGGCCTAACCGGGCGTCACTTGGGGGGCAGGCTGCGGGCGTAGCCGGTGCCGCGGGCGACCCAGCCCTGCAGCTGGCGTTTGGTTTTCACGCCGACGGCGTCGACCCGCAGCCAGCCGCGGGCCTCCCGGCCGGCCATCACCATCGGGCTGACGTGGGCACGCTGCACCAGCTTGTCGGTGTCGTCGGGCGGTACCCGCACCAGCAGCCCGCCCTGGCCGCTGGCGGCCACGGACATGTTGCCGTTGATCAAGAAGGCCAGCCCGCCGAACATGCGCTTTTCCTCGACGCCGCGCTCGGCGGACAGTAGCTCGCGGATCCGGTTGGCCAGGTCCTCGTCGTAGGCCACGCGCTCAGTCCAGATCCACCCGGATGGTGAGCAGGTCGCTGCCCATCGTCCGCACCGCCGCGCTGTTGAGCCGGGGCAGGCTGCGCAGCCGCTGCCGCGCGTCGTCGTCGGGCAGCAGGTGGGCGGTGCCGTTGCGCCACTGGCCGCGGACGCGCACCCGCACCCTGGGATTGGCCTTGATGTTGTAGACGTAGTCGGAATGATCGCCGTGTTCGGAGACCATCCAGAACGCGCCGTCGATCACGCTTCCGCCCACCGCCGTCAGCCGCGGCTTGCCGCTCTTGCGGCCGATGGTTTCGAGCATGGTCACCGGCAACTGCCGGCCCACCGGGTTGGCCACCATCCGTTGCACGCGGTGCACCACTCGCCGTTTGAGAGTCACCGCCCTATTGTTACGCAGCCGCCGTGGCCGCGGTACCCACCGGCTCCAGCGCCTGCGAGACGATCTCGGCGACGTCGGTCATCGGCTTCACGTCCAGCGCGGCGAGCACCTCGGCGGGCACGTCGTCGAGGTCCGGCTCGTTGCGGGCCGGGATGAAAACCGTTGACAGCCCGGCGCGTTGGGCGGCCAGCAGCTTCTGCTTGACGCCGCCGATCGGCAGCACCCGGCCGTTCAGCGTGACCTCGCCGGTCATCCCGACGTCGGAGCGGACCTGACGCCCGGTGGCCATCGAGACCAAGGCGGTCACCATCGTCACGCCGGCCGACGGGCCGTCCTTGGGCACCGCGCCCGCGGGCACGTGCACGTGGATGCGCCGGTCCAGCGCCGCCGGGTCGATCCCCAGCTCGGTGGCGTGGCTGCGCACGTAGGACAGCGCGATCTGCGCCGACTCCTTCATCACGTCACCCAGCTGACCGGTCAGCTGCAAGCCGGCCTCGCCGCCGGTGGACCCGGCCTCGATGTAGAGCACGTCGCCGCCCAGGCCGGTGACGGCCAGGCCCGTGGCCACGCCGGGCACCGCGGTGCGTTCGGCCGACTCGGGCGTGAACCGCGGGCGGCCCAGGTAGCCAACAAGATCCGGCTCGTCTAGAACTATCGGGCTCACCGGTTCGTCGGCCAGCTGCGTCGCCACCTTGCGCAGCGCCTTGGCCAGCAGCCGCTCGAACTGCCGCACCCCCGGCTCGCGGGTGTAGTCGGCGGCGATCTTGCGCAGCGCGGCGTCGGTGACGGTGACCTCTTCGTCGTTCAGCGCCGCCCGCTCCCGCTGCCGGGGCAGCAGGTAGTCGCGCGCGATCGCGACCTTGTCGTCCTCGGTGTACCCGTCGATGGTCACCAGCTCCATGCGGTCCAGCAGGGCCGACGGGATGTTCTCGATCACGTTGGCGGTGGCCAAAAACACCACATCGGACAGGTCCAGATCCAGGTCCAGGTAGTGGTCGCGGAACGTGTGGTTCTGCGCGGGGTCGAGCACCTCGAGCAAGGCGGCCGAAGGGTCGCCGCGATAGTCGGAACCGACCTTGTCGATTTCGTCAAGCAGCACAACGGGATTCATCGAACCCGCCTCACCGATCGCGCGCACGATCCGGCCCGGCAGCGCGCCGACGTAGGTGCGCCGGTGCCCGCGGATCTCGGCCTCGTCACGCACCCCGCCCAGGGCGACGCGCACGAACTTGCGGCCCAGCGCCCGGGCCACGCTCTCGCCCAGCGACGTCTTGCCGACGCCGGGCGGCCCGGCCAGCACCATCACCGCCCCGGAGCCCCGGCCGCCGACGACCTGCAGCCCGCGCTGCGCGCGGCGGCTCCGCACGGCCAAATATTCGACGATGCGGTCCTTGACGTCGTCCAGCCCGTGGTGGTCGGCGTCCAGGATGTCCCGCGCCGCCGTCAGGTCCGTCGAGTCCTCGGTCCGGGCCTTCCACGGCAGGTCGAGCACGGTGTCCAGCCAGGTGCGGATCCAGCCGCTTTCCGGGCTCTGGTCGCTGGAGCGTTCCAGCTTGCCGACCTCGCGCAGCGCGGCCTCGCGCACCTTCTCGGGCAGGTCGGCGTCTTCGACCCGCGCGCGGTAGTCGTCGGATCCGTCGGGCTCACCCTCGCCCAGCTCCTTGCGGATCGCGGCGAGCTGCTGGCGCAGCAGGAACTCCTTCTGCGTCTTCTCCATGCCCTCGCGGACGTCCTCGGCGATCTTGTCGTTGACCTCGACCTCGGCCAGATGCCCGCCGGTCCACTCGATCAGCACCCGCAGCCGCTCACCCACGTCCACGGTTTCCAGCAGCTGGCGCTTCTGCACGTCGGTCAGATACGACGCGTACCCGGACGTGTCCGCCAGCGCCGACGGGTCGGTGAGGCTGTTGACGTAGTCGACGATCTGCCAGGCCTCGCGCCGTTGCAGCATGGCCAGCAGCAGCTTCTTGTACTCCGCGGCCAGCGCCTTGACCTCGTCGGTGGCCTCGGTCTCGGGCGCCTCGGTCACCTCGACCCACAGCGCCGCGCCGGGGCCGGAGGCCCCCGCCCCGATCGTCGCCCGGCGCTCGCCGCGCACGACGGCGGCCGTGCCACCACCGGCGATCCGCCCGACCTGCAGGATCTTCGCGATCACGCCGTGGGTGGGGTAGCGGTCGTCCAGCCGGGGCGCGATCAGCAGCTGCCCGGAGTCGCTGGCCTGCGCGGCGTCGATCGCCGCGCGTGCGGCCTGAGAGCTCTGGTCCAGCGCGATCGGCACCACCATCCCGGGCAACACGATCGTGCCGGTGAACAGCACCGGCACTGAGTTGGCTTCAGCCATCAATCCTCCAAAAGTTGAGTCTGATGCGCTTAACCCAGCCCGGCGCGGGTTTGTTCCCGAACGGCGACCGCGCGGTCATAATCACTCCATGCCGCTGTCACGGCCCGACCTGCGATCCCTCGACCCGGACATCCTGGAATCCGCGGCGAAAGACCTCGCAAAAACCGGCGCGGTCACCTTCCTGGTCGACGACGACGCACGCACCTATTCCGTCGACGGGCCGACGATTCGCGTCGACGGCGGCCGGGACGGGGGAGACACCGTCGTGCGGCTGTCCCGACGGGCCTGGGACGACATGGTCGGCCAGGTCCGCACGGTGATCAACCTGCTGCTCAGCGGCGACCTCGACTTCCAGCGTGGCGGGTTCGACCAGCTGGCCGACTGGGACCCCATCCTCAGATACCTGCACGCCGGCGTCCCGCCGTACGACCCGGCCCGGGCCGACCTGCACGGGCGCGACCCGCGCGCGGCGTTCACCCTCGACGCCGACGACGCCGAACTGGCCGCGCAGCTGCGGACGATGGGCTACCTGCACGTCAAGGCCGTCTTCGGCGCCGACGAGATGGAACGCGCCAACCGCGACGTCGATCGCCTTGCGGCACAAGCCAACCCGGGTGACGACCGGTCCTGGTGGGTCACCGCCGAGGACGGCGGTAACCAGCTGTGCCGCCTGGTTTACGCGACCCTGCGCTCACCGGTCCTGGCCGCGCTGGAGGACGACCCCCGGGTGCGCCGCCTCGGCGCCCTGCTCGACCCCGCGCTGCGCCCGGCGCCCGACCGGATGGAGGGCGCCGCGGTGCTGCTCAAGGTGCCGGGCAACACCAGCGGGCTGTCCAACATCCCGTGGCATCAGGACTGCGGGATGGGCGGGCACGCGATCATGTGCCCCGCGGTCAGCGTCGGCATCCAGCTCACCGGCTCGGACGCCTCGACCGGCAACCTGCTGGTGGTGCCCGGCAGCCACGGCCAGGCCATCCATTACCGCTGGGAACAGCGGCTGCAGGGCGTGCCGGTGGTCAGCATCGACACCGCGCCCGGCGACGTCACCGTGCACATCCAGGACCTGATGCACGCCTCCCCGCAGCCGACGGGCACCGGCGGCCGCCGCACCATGTACGTCACGCACTACCCGCCGCAGCTGTGGCAACACATCGGTCCCGGCCAGGCCTACAACGACCTGGTGCGCGACCGCACCGAACAGGTCGCGCGCCTGCAGTAGCGCCCCCATACGCAATGCAAGTGCATGGTGGTGTCATGTCGCGGACCGCGCCGTCGACTTCGGCCTGCGCAGGCTCGTGGGCGAACCCTTGAGCCGCGATGACGCGCTGGCGCTGCAGGGCAGCGGTTTCGATTTCACCAACGACGAGGTCGAATCGCTGTCGGACACAGGACAGGGCTTGCCGGCCAGTCCTAAACGATCGTGACGCTCCCGTCTGGATCAAACGGCGCCAGCCGGCGCAGTTGCGTCACGTGCTTCGGCGACAGCTCCTCGAGGCAGGTGACGCCGAGCAGCGCCATCGTCCGGGTGACACCGCTGGCCAGGATCTCGATCGCGCGGGTGACCCCGGCCTCGCCGCCGGCCATCAGCCCGTACAGGTAGGCCCGGCCGACCAGCGTGCACCGGGCTCCTAGCGCGATCGCCGCGACGATGTCGGCGCCCGACATGATGCCGGTGTCGAGCAGGATCTCGGTGTGCTTGCCCAGCTCGCGCGCGACGGCGGGCAACAGGTGGAACGGCACCGGGGCCCGATCCAGTTGGCGCCCACCGTGATTGGACAACACGAGGCCGTCGACGCCGCGGTCGACGACGGCGCGGGCGTCCTCGAGCGTCTGGATCCCCTTGACGACGAGCTTGCCCGGCCACCGGGCCTTGATCCACTCCAGGTCGTCGAAGGTGAGGCTGGGGTCGAACATGGTACTGAGGTATTCGCCGACGGTGCCCGGCCAGCGATCCAGCGACGCGAACGCCAGCGGCTCGGTGGTCAACAGGTCGAACCACCACTTCGGGTGCGCCGCCGCGTCTGCCACGGTGCGCAGCGTCAGCGTCGGCGGGATCGTCATCCCGTTGCGGTTGTCACGCAGCCGCGCCCCCGCGACCGGGACGTCGACGGTGACCAGCAGCGTGTCGAAGCCCGCGTCGGCCGCGCGCTGCGCCAGCGCCATCGAACGCTCGCGGTCGCGCCACATGTACAGCTGAAACCACTTGCGGCCCTGGGGGACGGCGGTCACCAGGTCTTCGATCGCGCAGGTGCCCAACGTGGACAGCGAGAACGGGATCCCGGCCCGCGCGGCCGCCCGCGCGCCGGCGATCTCGCCCTCGGTGTGCATCAGCCGGGTGAACCCGGTCGGCGCGATCGCGAACGGCAGGACGACCGGCTGGCCCAGCACGTTCCATCCGGCGGTGACGTTGGTGACGTCGCGCAGGATGGTCGGGTGAAACTCGATGTCGCGGAACGCTTGTCGGGCCCGTGCGATGGACAGCTCGTCGTCGGCGGCGCCGTCGGTGTAGTCGAACGCGGCCCGGGGGGTGCGGCGCTTGGCGATGCGGCGCAGGTCCTCGATGGTGAACGCGGCGTCCAGGCGGCGCCTGACCCCGTCGAACCGCGGCCGTTTGAACCGAATCAGCGGCGCCAGGTCGCGCGCCTTGGGCACTCGCCGCTTGACCGCCATGTGTGCCACCGTAAAGGCCATGGCATCGACAGGCGACCCCTTCGACCTGAACCGCTTCGTGGACGCGCAGGACCGCGTCTACGACGACGTCGTCGCGGAGCTGCGCGACGGGCGAAAGCGTAGTCACTGGATGTGGTTCGTCTTCCCGCAACTGCGCGGCCTGGGCGGCAGCCCGACCGCGGCGCACTTCGGCATCTCCTGTCTCGACGAGGCCCGCGCCTACCTGAGCCATGAGGTGCTCGGGCCGCGGCTGCGCGAGTGCACCCAATTGGTCAACGCGGTGCAGGGCCGTTCGGCCTCGGAGATTTTCGGCTCGCCCGACGACCTCAAGCTGCGCTCGTCGATGACGCTGTTCGCCCAGGCCACCGACGACAACCGGGAGTTCGTCGCGCTGCTCGACAAGTATTACGACGGCCAACAGGACCCGCTGACCCTGCAGCGGCTCTAAGCGGGGCTCACTATCCGCCAGCCATGGGGTTCGACGACGAGCGTGTCCACGACCTCCTGAGGCGGGGCCGACGATCCGCCGAGCACCTGCCCCCGCGCGGCGTCCACCTCCGACAGCGCCAGGCGCAGTGGCTCGTCGGCGATGTTGAGCGCGAGCAGCAGCGCGTCGTCGCCGCTGCGGGTCTCGTAGACGTAGTGCTTGTTATCCAGCCGCAACGCGGTCGTCGACGCCCGATGCAGCCACGGATGGCGGCGGCGCAGCCCGATCAAGAACTGGTGCAGCGCCCATATCTCGGTGCCGAAGGCATCCAAGTCCATTGGGGGAGGGCCGAACTCCGGGCGCACCGCGTCGTCACCGCCGTAGCGCTCCTCCTTGACGCCGCGGAAGCCCAGCTCGTCGCCGGCGTACACGCTGGGCACGCCCCCGACGGTCAGCTGGATCGCCAGCGCGTGCGCCACGTGTTCGCGACGCTCGAGCCGACTGGCGATGCGGGTGACGTCGTGGTTGCCGACGAACGTCAGCGGGGCGAAGCTGCCCAGAAACTTGTTGTGGCGCTGCAGCGCCCAGTCCAGCTCGAAGAAGTTGCCGTCGTTGAGGGCGCTCCAGATCGCCTTCCACAGCTCGTACTGGGTCGCCGAGTCGAACTTCGCGTCCTCGACCACCGCGGCGTAGTCGCCGTGGATGAGCTCACCCACGAACCAGGCGTCCGGGAAACGCTCGCGCACCCGCGGCAATGTGGCCGCCCAGAAGTGTTGCGGCACAATGTAGGCCGCGTCCAGGCGCCAGCCGTCGGCGCCGCGGCCCAGCCAGTGCGCCATCACGTCGACGGTGTAGTCGACGACCTCGGGGTTGTCGTGGTTGAGGGTGACGAGCTCCGCGTGGCCCTCGAATGTGCCGCCGCTGAGCCAACCCGGTGCGCGCCGCGCGAAGTCCGCGCCGACGTGGTTGAACACCCCGTCGAGCAGCACGCGCAGCCCGCGGCGATGGGCCTCGGCGACCAGGTGATCGAAGTCGGCGTCGTCGCCGAGGCGCGGGTCGATGCGGTAGTGGTCGGTGGTGTCGTAACCGTGTGTGCGCGAGGCGAAGATCGGGCCCAGCGCGATCCCCGACGCCCCGAGCGCGATCGCGTGGTCGAGCCAGTCGACGAGCCGCCGCAGCCGGTGTTGGTCCGGTTGCGGCGGCTCGGACGACTCGGGAAACGCGCCGACGAATCCCAGCGGGTAGACCTGCCACCAGACGGCGTGCTCGACCCAGGACGGCGCGCTCACCATGCTCAGCCGACGGCCGCCGGCGTCTGGGCGGTGACGATCGCCTGTGCCACACCGGAAACGATCGCCGCGGCCTTCAGCGCCTCGAGGATGGTCTCCCGGCTGACGTCGGCCTCGCGCAGCGTGTGCTCGTGGGCGGCCACGCAGTCCGGGCACCCGTTGATCGACGACACCGCGAAGCACCACAGCTCGAAGTTGGCCTTGTGCACGCCCGGGTTGGCGATGATGTTCATCCGCAACCCGGCCCGCAGGTCGTCGTAGGCGCCGTTGAGGAAGCCGCGGCCGCGGTAGAACACGTTGTTCATCGCCATGATGGACGCGGCGCCCAGCGCTGCCTGGTACGCCTCGGCGGACAGGTAGTCGGCCGCCTCGGCGCCAATCTCGGCCAGCACCTGGGCGTTCCGGGTGGCCGCGGCGCTGGCCAGCAGGGTGCCCCACAGCTGTTCCTCGTCCAGCACCGTGGTCCGGGCGATGGAACCCAGGTTCAGCTTGAGGTCCTTGGCGTACTCCGGCAGCGCCTCCTTGAGGTTGTCGATGCTCATGCCGAGGCCTTCAGCAGCTCGCCGGCGTCGATGGTCGGGTCGCCCTTGCGCCAGTTGCAGGCGCACAGCTCGTCGGATTGCAGAGCGTCCAGGACCCGCAGCACCTCGTCGACATTACGCCCCACCGATCCGGCGGTGGCCGAGACGAATTGGATTTCGTTGTTCGGGTCGACGATGAAGGTGACCCGGTCGGCGACGCCCTCGTCGTTCAGCACGCCGGTGGCCAGCGAGAGCTCCCGCTTGATGTCCGACAGCATCGGGAACGGCAGCTTCTTGAGGTCCTCGTGCTGCGCACGCCACTGGAAGTGGACGAACTCGCTGTCGATCGAGACACCGAGCACCTGCGTGTCGCGGTCGGCGAACTCGTCGTTCAGCTTGCCGAACGCCGCGATCTCCGTCGGGCACACGAACGTGAAGTCCTTGGGCCAGAAGAAGACCACGCGCCACTTGCCGGGGTGATCCTCGTTGGTGATGGTGGTGAAGTAGTCACCGGGTTGCTTGGCGTCGACCTTCGACAGGTCGCCGCCGATCAGCGCGGTGAGCTGGTAGGCGGGGAATTGGTCACCGATGGTCAGCAGGGACATGTCTCTCCTTTTTTGGATTCACTCAAGATTAGCCTTATGTCACCATGATGCCGCGGCCTCAGCTTGAAGTAAAGGTGATATATCGCACTATACTTATAGGCATGTCCGATAAGAGCTATCAGCCCACCCTCGCCGGGCTGCGCGCGTTCGTCGCGGTGGCCGAGAAGCACCATTTCAGCAGCGCCGCAACGGCTCTCGGCGTGAGCCAGTCGACCCTGTCGCAGGCGCTCGCGGCGCTGGAGGCCGGGCTCGGCACCCAGCTGATCGAGCGCTCGACGCGGCGTGTCTTCTTGACGGCGGAGGGCACGCAACTCCTGCCGCGCGCGCTCGCCGTCGTCGAGGCCGTCGACGCGTTCACCGCCGCCGCCGCGGGCGCGTCCGATCCGCTGCGGGCCACCGTGCGGCTGGGCCTGATCCCCACCGTCGCGCCCTACGTGCTGCCGACGGTGCTGGCCGGGCTGGCCGAGCGGCTGCCCGCGCTGACCCTGCGGGTGATCGAGGACCAAACCGAACGGCTGCTGCGGATGCTGCGCGACGGCGCGCTGGACGCCGCGTTGATCGCCCTGCCCACCGATGCTCCAGGGGTGACCGCGATCCCCATCTATGACGAGGATTTCGTGCTCGCCCTGCCGCCCGGCCACAAGCTGTCGGGCAAACGCCGGGTGCCGGCGACGGCGCTGGCCGAGCTGCCGCTGCTGCTGCTCGACGAGGGCCACTGCCTGCGCGACCAGGCGCTGGACGTCTGCCAGAACGCCGGCGTGCGCGCGGAGCTGGCCAATACGCGCGCGGCCTCGCTGGCGACCGCCGTGCAGTGCGTGAGCGGCGGGCTCGGGGTGACGCTGATCCCGCAGAGCGCGGTGCCGGTCGAGTCGGCCCGCAGCCGGCTGGGCCTTGCCCAGTTCGCCACCCCCCGGCCGGGGCGGCGGATCGGGCTGGTGTTCCGTTCGTCGAGCGGTCGCGACGAGTCCTACCGGCGGTTGGCCGAGACGATCGGCACGCTGATCGGCGAGCAACACCAGGTGCGCCCCGCCAGATAGCCGTTCGCCGGCGGTAGGTTTCACCCATGGAAAAGGTGATCGCCGTGCTGATGCGTGCCGACTCGAACGACGACTGGTGCGCGCGGCAGCGCGGCCCGGTCGCCGACGCGCTGCTGGAGTTGGGTCTCTCTGGCCTCTCTATCAATGTCCGCGACGACGCGGTGCGCCACTCGCTGATGACGCTGACGACGCTCGATCCGCCGGTCGCCGCGGTGGTGAGTCTGTGGACCCAGCAGTGCTACGGCGACCAGGCGACGGCCGCGCTGGCGCTGCTCGAGGCCGAATGCGAACGCCTCGCCGCGTACCTGGTGACCGAGTCGGTCCCGCTCGCCGCGCCCCTCGAACTCGGTTGTCGCACAACGGGTCTGGCTAACATCGCGTTGCTGCGCCGGCCCGAGGGCATGGACCAGCAGACGTGGCTGACCCGCTGGCAGCGTGACCACACCTCGGTGGCCATCGAGACGCAGTCGACGTTCGGCTACACCCAGAACTTCGTGGTGCGCCACCTGACCCCGGACGCGCCGGGAATCTCCGGCATCGTCGAAGAGTTGTTCCCCGCGGAGGCGATCACCGACCTGAAGGCCTTCTTCGGCGCCGCCGACGACAACGACCTGCAGAACCGGATCGGCCAGATGGTCGCCAGCACAACCGCATTCGGCGCCAACGAGAACATCGACACCGTGCCGACCAGCCGCTACGTCTTGAAGACGCCGTTTTAGAGGATCGAGGCCCCCCGTGACGACACTGAGCGAAGCGGTCGCGCTGGCCGCCGCCGACAACGGCCTGGCCGTGGTGTCCACCGTCCGCGCCGACGCGACGGTGCAGGCCTCGCTGGTCAACGTCGGCCGACTGCCACACCCGGCGACCGGCGAGCCGGCCCTGGGGTTCACCACCTACGGCAAGGTCAAGCTGGCCAACCTGCGGGAACGCCCGCAACTGGCCGTCACCTTCCGCAATGGCTGGCAGTGGGCCACCGTCGAGGGCCGCGCGGAGCTGGTCGGCCCGGACGACGCGCGGCCCTGGCTGCAAGACCCCGACCGGTTGCGGCTGCTGCTGCGCGAGGTCTTCACCGCCGCGGGCGGCACCCACGACGACTGGGACACCTACGACCGGGTGATGGCCACCGAGCGGCGCGCGGTGGTGCTGATCGCCCCGACCCGCGTCTACAGCAACGGCTGAACCCACCCGTTAGGCTGCAGCCGTGACGCTGCAGATCGACGACGAAAACCGGGTGCGCACCCTCACCCTGAACCGGCCCGAGGCGCTGAACGCGTTCAACGAGGCCCTCTACGACGCCACCGCCGACGCGCTGCTGGCCGCCGCCGACGATCCCGACGTCGCCGTCGTCCTGCTGACCGGCGCGGGCCGCGGGTTCAGCGCCGGCACCGACCTCGCCGAGATGCAGGCCATGGTCACCGACCCCGACTTCAAGCCCGGCAAGCACGGTTTCCGCGGCCTCATCGAGGCGCTCGCCGCCTTCCCCAAGCCGCTGATCTGCGCGGTGAACGGCGTGGGCGTCGGGATCGGCGCCACCATCCTGGGCTACGCCGACCTGACGTTCATGTCGTCGACGGCCCGGCTGAAGTGCCCGTTCACCAGCCTGGGCGTCGCGCCCGAGGCGGCCTCGTCGTACCTGCTGCCGCAACTGGTGGGCCGGCAAAACGCCGCCTGGCTGTTGATGTCCTCGGAATGGGTCGACGCCGACGAGGCGCTGCGCATGGGTCTGGTCTGGCGGGTCTGCGGCCCCGACGAGCTGCTGCCCGAGGCCCGCCGGCACGCCGAAGTGCTTGCCGCCCGGCCGATTTCGAGCCTGATGGCCGTCAAGCACACGATGATGGAGCCGGTCCGCCCCGAGATCGTCGCCGCCAGTGCGCGGGAGAACGCTCACTTCGCCGAACTGATGGGCACCCAGGCCAACGCGGCGGCCCTGGCGGACTTCAACAAGCGCTAACGGGGGCCAGCCTTCGCGAGCCGAACCACGCTGCGAAATCCCGGGCGCAGATTCGCAGTGACGTTCGGCTCGCGGGCGCGCGACGCTAGCGCGACCGGACGGGCTGGCGTTCGTGCTCGGCGGCGAGGATCGCGCGGAGCGTGCGACGGCAGCGCCCGCAGTCGCCCCCGGCCCCACAGGCCTCGGCGATCTCCTTGGACGTCGACGCGCCCCGCGCGACGGCGTCGCAGACGGTCTGATTGGTGGCCCCGACACAGAGGCATACGTACATCAGCACACCCCCGCACAAGCCGAGTGGAACCACCGCATATTAGTGGAGTCTAACCTAACTTCGTTTGGCGAGTCTAACCTAACAAAGAGTGATGTAAGTCATTCCTAACCTCACTGAGCCCAGCCAAACCTTGCTGGAAGATTCGATATTCGCGTGGCAAAGTGCTGGTCGTGACCCCAAAGACCACAGCCGAGCCTCACTACCGTAGGAGTCGTCATGCAAGGTGACCCGGACGTTTTGCGCTTGCTCAACGAGCAACTGACCAGTGAGCTCACCGCGATCAACCAATACTTCCTGCACGCCAAGATGCAGGACAACTGGGGCTTCACCGAACTGGCCGAGCACACCCGCGCGGAGTCGTTCGACGAGATGCACCACGCCGAGGAGCTCACCGACCGCATCTTGCTGCTCGACGGGCTGCCCAACTACCAGCGCCTCTTCTCGTTGCGCATCGGCCAGACGCTGCGCGAGCAGTTCGAGGCCGACCTGGCGATCGAATACGAGGTGATGGACCGGCTCAAGCCGGGCATCATCATGTGCCGGGAGAAGCAGGACAGCACCAGCGCCAACCTGCTGGAGAAGATCGTGGCCGACGAGGAAAAGCACATCGACTACCTCGAGACCCAGCTGGAGTTGATGGAAAAGCTGGGCGAGGAGCTCTACTCGGCCCAGTGCGTCTCGCGGCCCCCGAGCTGACGATCGCCCGCTACTCGCGCCCGTAAGCCCCCGGTTTGGTTGCCGTCGGCTAACGCTGGGCACCCGTTAGCATCGGGCGGCGAGGAAAGGCGGGCATGACGAGCACGACACCGGCGGCGGCTGCGGCCGGCCAGGCGGCCGATTCCGGATCCGCCGACGTCTCGGTCGATCCGCAGCGGCGGAATTTCATCTTCGTAGCGGTCTTGCTCGGCATGCTCATGGCCGCCCTGGACCAGACGATCGTGGCGACGGCGCTGCCGACGATCGTCGCCAATCTCGGTGGGGCGGGCCATCAGTCGTGGGTGGTGACCAGCTACCTGCTGGCGTCGACCATCATCACCGCCCTCGTCGGCAAGTTCGGCGACCTGTTCGGCCGCAAGATTGTGTTCCAGGCGGCCGTGGTGTTCTTCGTCGCCGGGTCGGTGCTGTGCGGGCTCTCGGGTTCGATGGGCGTGCTGGTGGCCTCGCGCGCGCTGCAGGGCATCGGCGGCGGCGGGCTCATGGTCACCGCCATGGCACTGATCGGCGAGGTGATTCCGCTGCGGGATCGCGGCCGCTATCAGGGGGCGATGGGCGCGGTGTTCGGCGTCACCACGGTGATCGGGCCGTTGCTCGGCGGGTACTTCACCGATCATTTGTCGTGGCGCTGGGCGTTCTGGATCAACGTGCCGGTGTCGATCGTGGTTTTCTTCGTGGCCGCAGCGGCCATCCCGCCGCTCAGCAAGCGCACCAAACCGGTCATCGACTACGTCGGGATCCTGTTGGTCGGCCTGGGTGCCACGGGGCTGACGCTGGCCACCAGCTGGGGCGGCACCACGTATCCGTGGGGCTCGGTGACGATCGTCGGGCTGTTCTCCGGTTCCACGGTGGCCCTGGGGATCTTCGTCTGGGTGGAAAGCCGTGTCGCCGCGCCGATTCTGCCGACCCGGCTGTTCGGCAGCCCGGTGTTCACCGTGTGCTGCGTGCTGTCCTTCGTTGTCGGGTTCGCGATGTTGGGGGCACTGACGTTCCTCCCCACGTACATGCAGTTCGTCGACGGCGTCTCGGCGACCACGTCGGGCCTGCGCACGCTGCCGATGGTGGTGGGCATGCTGACCACCTCGATGGGCAGCGGTGTCCTGGTCGGCCGCACGGGCAGATACAAGGTCTTTCCCGTCGCGGGCACCGCGGTGATGGCGGTGGCGTTTTTCCTGATGTCGCGCATGGACCCGTCGACGTCGGCGTTGCTGCAATCGCTGTTCCTGGTCATCCTCGGCGCGGGGATCGGGATGTGCATGCAGACGCTGATCCTCATCGTCCAGAACACCTCGAGCTTCGACGACCTCGGTGTCGCCACCTCGGGGGTTACCTTCTTCCGGACGATCGGAAGTTCTTTCGGCGCAGCGATATTCGGCTCGCTGTTCACCAATTTCCTGCACAGCCGAATCGGTCCGGCCATGGTGGCGGGCCACGCGCCGGCCGCCGCGGCCGCTTCACCGGAGGCGTTGCACCGGCTGCCGCACAGTGAGGCCGCCCCGATCGTGGCGGCCTATGCCGAGTCGCTCACTCAGGTCTTCTTCTGGGCGGTGCCGGTCGCGGTGGTCGGGTTTGTCTTGGCGTTGCTCCTGCGCGAGGTTCCGCTCAGGGACATTCACGACAGCACCGTCGATCTCGGCGACGCGTTCGGGATGCCGACCAGTGAGACGCCCGACCAGATGCTGGAGGTGGCCATCGCACGCATGCTGCGCAGCGAACCCGGCATGCGATTGCGCAGCATCGCCATGCGCCCCGACTGCCGGCTCGACGTCGCCGGGCTGTGGGGCGTCCTGCGCATCAACCGCTTCCAGCAGATGTATGGGACGGCGCGGCTCACCGACATGGGCGAGTACTTGCGGGTCCCCTTCGAGGTGCTGGAACCCACCTTCTCCCGCCTGATCGCCGCGGGCTACGCGCAGGGCGACGGCGACGAGCTGTGGCTGACCCCGGCGGGCACCCAGCAGGTCGACTACGTCCACTCGCTGCTGCTGGCCTGGCTTGTCGACAAGCTGGCCCGATCGCCCGGCTTCGAGGGCCGCCCCGATCGGCGCCAGGTGCAAGCCGCGCTCGAGCGCGTTGCGCATCGAATTCTGGCCCAACGCGATTGGCATGACGAGCACCCGTCCGCGTCCGCTGCCGCGGGCGTACCATCCCTCCATGAGCCGAATCGGAACATTCGCTGACGACGACATCTACGGCTGGGCCGCCAAGTCCCCGGACCTCGGCGGCGCGATCGCCAACTTCAGCCAGGCGGTCTACACCAAGAACCGGCTGCCCATGCGCACCCGCGAGCTGGCCCGGGCCGTGATCGCCCACGACAACGAATGCACCGTGTGCATGAACACACGTGACGCCGACGGCCCCGCCGAGGGCGTTGACGAAGAGCTCTACGAGCACGCGCTGGAGTGGCGCACCTGGCCGGGATACAGCGAACAGGAGCGCCTGGCAGCCGAATTCGCGCACCGGTTCGGCACCGAGCACACCAAGCTGCGCGACGACGAGGACTTCTGGAGCCGTGCCGGCGAGCACTTCTCCGAGGAGCTGCTCGCCGACCTCGCCATGTCCTGCGCCCTGTGGGTGGGCATGGGCCGGATGCTGCGCACGCTCGACATCGGCCAGGCCTGCAAGCTCACCCTGCCCAGCCGCGCGTAACCAACGCTCCGCTCCCCGATGAAAGTTCGCTTCGGCGTCGGGTTGGGCGCGGACACGGCGCCGGATCAACTCGCCGGCATCGTCGATCACCTGGAAAGCGCCGGGGTGGACTCGCTGTGGTTCTCCGAACTCGTCTACTCCCCGGCGGTCGATCCCGTCGTCGGCATGGCCTACACGCTGGCCCGAACGACCCGGCTCAAGGCGGGCACGTCGGTCGCCGTGCTGCCCGGGCGGCATCCGGTGCTGGTCGCCAAACAGCTGGCGTCGCTAGCGGCCGTCGCGCCCAAGCGGGTGCTGCCCGTCTTCGGTCTGCGGTCGGCGATCCCGGCCGAGCGCGAGGTGTTCGTGGTGCCGGAGGGGGAGCGGGCGGCGGTGTTCGACGAGTCGCTGCGGGTGCTGCGCGCGGCGCTGGTCGACGACGACGCCACCTACCGCGGCCGGTACTTCACCGTCAGCGGCGCCGCCGTCGCCCCGCGGCCGGTGCCGCCGCTCGACATCTGGCTGGGCGGCTCGGCGCCGGCGGCGTTTCGGCGCATCGGCGCGCTGGCCGACGGCTGGCTCGGCAGCTTCCTCACCCCCGACGAGGCGCGGGCGGGACGCGAGGCGATCGAACGGGCCGCCGAAAGCGCCGGCCGGCGCATCGAACCCGATCACTTCGGCATCTCGCTCGCGGTCACCGACGGCGAGCTGCCCGACGAGCTGGCCGCGGCGGTCCGGCGGCGCCGCCCGGATATCGATCCCGGCGCGTTGATCGCCACCGGCTGGGATGCGCTGCACCGCCAACTCGACGCCTACCTCGACGCGGGGTTGACCAAGTTCGTCATCCGGCCCGCCGGCGGGGCGCCGCTGGACGGATTCATCGACCGGTTCGTCGCCGAACTCGTCGCCCGCCAGAACTAAACGCATTCGGTTGCGCCGCGACACATAAACCTCCGCGACGACACGCTGGAGAACGTCGCAGAGGTTTATGTGTCGTTGGCACAACGTCGCAGCGCTGCCAGCTGGACGCCTTCATCGACCGGCTCACCGATCGCGTCGCCGACGACGCACAATGACACCCATGGCAGCCACCCCCCTCGCCGCCGCCGCGATCGCCCAGCTGGAGGCCGAAGGCGTCGACACCGTCATCGGCACCGTCGTGAACCCCGCCGGCCTCACCCAGGCCAAGACGGTCCCCATCCGGCGGACCAACACGTTCGCCGACCCCGGCCTGGGCGCCAGCCCGTCGTGGCATGCCTTCGCCATCGACCAGACCGGCATCGCGTTCACCGGCGACGTCGGCGTGGTGGGCGACCAGCGCCTGCGCATCGACCTGGCGGCCCTGCGGATCGTCGGCGACGGGTTGGCCTGGGCGCCCGCCTCGTTCTTCGAGCAGGACGGCACACCGGTTCCGGCGTGCGCCCGGGGCACGCTGGGCCGGGTCGAGGCCGCGCTGCAGGAGGCTGGCATCGAGGCGGCGATCGGCCACGAGCTCGAATTCCTGCTGGTGGGCCCGGACGGCGCCCGGCTGCCCGCGGCGCTGTGGGCGCAGTACGGGCTGGCCGGTGTGCTCGAGCACGAGGCCTTCGTCCGCGACGTCAACGCCGCCGCCACGGCCGCGGGTGTCGGCATCGAGCAGTTCCATCCCGAGTACGGCGCCAACCAGTTCGAGATTTCGTTGTCGCCGGCGGCGCCGGTGGCCGCCGCCGATCACCTGGCGTTGACTCGGCTCATCGTCGGCCGGGCCGCCCGCCGCCACGGCCTGCGCGTCAGCCTGTCGCCGGCGCCCTTCGCTGACAGCGTCGGATCCGGTGCGCACCAACATTTCTCGCTGACAACCACGGACGGTCCGCTGTTCTCCGGCGGAACCGGCCGGGCCGGCATGACGCCGGCGGGGGAGAGCGCGGTCGCGGGCGTCCTCGGCGGGCTGCTGGAGGCCCAGGGCATCCTGTGCGGATCGATCGTGTCGGGTCTGCGGATGCGGCCCGGCAACTGGGCCGGGGCCTACGCGTGCTGGGGCACCGAGAACCGCGAGGCGGCGGTGCGTTTCGTCAAGGGCGGCCCCGGCGCCCCGTACGGCGGCAACGTCGAGGTGAAGATCGTCGACCCCTCGGCGAACCCGTACCTGGCGTCGGCGGCGATCCTCGGCCTGGCGCTGGACGGGATCCGGCGCGACGCCGCGCTGCCGCCGGAGATCACGGTGGACCCGGCGAACCTGTCGGAAGCGGACCGCGCCAACGCGGGCATCGCGCGCCTGCCCGAGGCCCAACCGGAAGCCATTGCCGCGCTGGACGGTTCGGCGCTGCTGCGGTGCATCCTGGGCGACCCCGCCGTCGACATGGTGGTCGCGGTGCGCCGCCTGGAGCAGGAGCGCTACGGCGACCTGGATCCCGAGCAGCTGGCGGACAGGTTCCGCATGGCGTGGAGCCTGTGACGGGCATGGCGTCCGCGCTGTCGCACCACATCGCCGGCGTCGCGCTGATCGACCAGCACGCGCACGGCTGCTGGCTGACGGCGGGGGACCGGCGGCGGTTCGAGAACGCGCTCAACGAGGCCAACACCGACCCGCTCGTGGACTCGGGTTTCGACTCCCAGCTCGGCTTCGCCGTGCGCGCCCACTGCGCGCCGCTGCTGGGGCTGCCCAAACACGCTGAGCCGCAGGCCTACTGGGAACGCCGTCGGCAACTCGGCGAGACCGAGCTGGCGCGGCTGTTCCTACCGGCGGCCAACGTCAGCGACTGGCTTGTCGACACCGGCATCGGAGCCGGCGATACGGGCGGCGCCGCCGCGATGGCCGACCTGTCGGGCAACCGCGCCCACGAAATCGTCCGTCTGGAACAGGTGGCCGAGCAGGCCGCCCAAGCCCCGGGTGACTACGCCGCGGCGTTCGAGGAGATCCTGCACCGGCGCGCGGCCACGGCGGTCGGCACCAAGTCGATCCTCGCCTACCGCGGCGGGTTCGAGGGCGACCTGTCCGAGCCGTCGGCGCCGGAGGTGGCCGAGGCCGCGAGCCGGTGGCGCGACGGCGGCGGCACCCGGTTGAAGGACCGGGTGCTGCTGCGGTTCGGGCTGCACCAGGCGTTGCGGCTGGGCAAACCGCTGCAGTTTCACGTCGGCTTCGGCGACCGGGACTGCGACCTGTCCAAGGCCAGTCCGCTGCTGCTGCTCGATTTTCTGCGGCAATCCGGGGACACGCCGATCGTGCTGCTGCACTGCTATCCCTACGAGCGCGAGGCCGGGTATCTCGCGCAGGCCTTCAACAACGTCTACCTCGACGGCGGGTTGAGCGTGAACTACCTGGGCGCCCGGGGCCCCGCGTTCATCGCCCGGCTGCTGGAGATGGCGCCCTTCCGCAGGATCCTGTACTCGTCGGACGGGTTCGGGCCGGCCGAGTTGCATTTTCTCGGTGCGGCGCTGTGGCGCAACGGCATTCACCGCGTGCTGCGCGGATTCGTCGCCGACGGGGACTGGAGCGAGAACGACGCCATCCGGGTGGTCGACCTGATCGCCCGCGAGAACGCCGCCCGCATCTACCGCGTTTGACCCAGGGGGACGCGCGGGTATACCGCCGGTTATGCCGACGCTAGGGGGCGTCTTGGAGTGGGCCCGCGACCAGGTCGTGTCGCGGGTGCCCAAGGCCGACCTCGACCAGCGCGACCCCGACTACATCCGCGACCAGTTGCCCGGCACCTGGCTGCTCGCGTCGCTGTACTTCAGGGCTGACGTGCGCGGCCTCGACCGGATCCCGGCCGAGGGGCCGGTGCTCCTGGTCGGCAACCACAGTGGCGGCAACGTTCCGCCCGACACCTTCGTGTTCACGCTCGCGTTCTGTTCCTACTTCGGCGTCGAGCGGCCGTTCTACCAGTTGGCCCACAACCTCGTCGTCTCCGCGCCGCCGCTGCGCGCGCTGCGCAAGTTCGGCACCGTCGCCGCCAACCCCGAAAACGCCCGGCTGGCACTGGATTCGGGGGCGGCGCTGCTGGTCTACCCCGGCGGCGACTACGAGGTCTTCCGCCCGACCTGGGAACGCCATAAGGTCGACTTCGGCGGGCGCATGGGCTACGTGCGGCTGGCCCGCGAGGCCGGTGTGCCGATCGTTCCCGTCTCCAGCGTCGGCGGCCAGGAGAGTGCGCTGTTCCTCAACCGCGGCCAGTGGCTGGCCAGGCTGCTGATGGCCGACAAGTTGCTGCGGCTCAAGAGCATCCCGATCTCGCTGGCGCTGCCGTGGGGCCTCAACATCAGCGACCTCGCGGGCCACATCCCGCTGCCGACGAAGATCGCGATCGAGGTGCAGGACCCGATCGAGGTCGACGGTGACGACCAGGCGGTGCACGACAAGGTGATGGCCAGCCTGCAGGGCGGCGTCGACCGCCTGGCCGCGCAACGCCGCTTCCCGGTGATCGGCTGATGCGCGTCGAACGCCGCTGCGTCATCAACGCCGATCGCGAGGCGGTCTGGAAGATCGTCAGCGACCCGGACTGCTACCCGTTGTTCATGACGAACCTGGAGCGGTGGGAGTCATCCAACGATCTGGACCGCGGCCTCGGTGCGCGCTACACCGTGCACTGGAAGATCGGCTCGGTGCCGGTGGGCGGGCTGATCGAGGTGGTCGAATTCGACGACTGCCGCGACGTGGCCTGGGTGGGCATCACCGGCGTCGCCCTGCGCGGACGCATCCGGCTGCGCGACGGGTCCGAGGGCAAGACGAAGGCGACGTTCCGCCTGTCGTATCAGGCGCCCGGCGGGTTTCTCGGCTACATCGCCGACCGCGTCGCCGTGCGCCAGGTGGGCCGCACCCTGTCCGAGACCCTGAAGTGCCTGAAGGCACTCGCCGAGTCCTAGCCTTTTCACGGCGTGCAGACGCAAAAGCACCCGACACGCCGGGCGTGCGGGTGCTTTTGCGTCTGCTCGCGAGGGGTTACGAGCCCTACAGCGGGACGAACCGCCGCAGCTTTCCGCTGGCCTGGTGGCGCGCCAGGCTGTCGGCCGCCCGGACCCGAATCGCCGGCTCCGCCAACCCGTACCGTTGCAGCGCGGCCACCAACGCGATCCGCAGCGCCGCAAGGTCCGCATCGCCGACCACCACGACGTCGGCTCCCGACAACGTCTGGGCGACCTGATATTCGGAGATGCGCGGATCGGTGCCCAGCACATGCCGAAACGCGAGCGCCGGCACCGTCGTTGCGCCGTAACGGAAGTCGTCGTCGCGGCGCCCGTCGACGTCTGCGATGCGCGCAAACGCGCTGCCGCACGCGCACGCACCCGGCAGCGGCGTGACCTGATCGCCGAGGTCGTAGCGGATGAACGGGAACGTGCGGTTGGCCAGCCCGGTGGCCAGCGTCCGCGCCGCCGGCTCCTCGGGACCCACCGGCCTGCCGTCGTGGTCGACGCGCTCGACGACGACCTCGTCCTCGCAGACGTGCAGGCCCGGCCCGCGTCCGCAGCCCACCGCCTGCACCCCGATTTCGGTGGAGCCCCAGACGTTGTGGATCGGCGCTCCCCACGCCTCGCGGATGGCCGCGCGGTCCTCGTCGAGCAGCGGTTCTGAGTTGGTGCTCACCCGCACCGGCTCGATGCGCAGCTCGCCGGCCGTCGCGGCGCGGGCCAGCCGCCCGATCACCGACGGGTAGCCCACCAGGTGCGTGGGCCGCGCGGCCGCGACCGCCGCGAGCACCTCCTCGAACGGCCCGCCCGCGGCGATCACCACCGTCTCCATGCCCGGCGCCGTCGGCACGTCGAACAGCGGCGTGCTGGCGTGCGGCGGAACGCCGGCCTCCAGCACGGCAAGGCACGACGAAACCGTCGCTCCCCGAAGCTCTTCCCGCGCCTGCGTGCGCCAGGCCAGGCACGCCGCCGACACGAAGAACTCCCAATCCCACACGTACACCCCGCGCACCCCGCTGGATCCGCCGGAGCTGAAGATCTGCTGGCCTTCGGCGGTATACGAAAACCATTGCTGCTCAGCGAGAATGCGTTCGGCGCGGGCGCGGTCGAGGCCGGGCGTCGTGACGATGGCGTCCCAGTGCTCCTGCGCGTCCTGCTTGGTCATCATCGGCAGCGACGCTAGGTCGGCAACCGTGGCGCGGGATGCGTCGAGCCCTCGCAGCCGTCCGGCGTGAAACGGCGACCGTTCGGCCGCGAAGGCGAGCAGGGATCGCAGCCGCCGATTCCGGTAGCGCTCGATGCGCTCACGGGACCACTCCAGCCGCGCGACGTGGTCTTCGAGGCGGGCCCGCACCTCGGTCAGATGCGCCGCCCGCATCCGCTCGTAGCCCACCCGCGCCTCCGCATCGTTGGCCATTTTGCCGCCGTCAACCGCGACAACGGGCACTGTATGAGCATGAGCGACCTGTGTCACCTGCCGGCTCACGAATTGGTGCGGCTGATGGCGTCCCGCGAGGTGTCCTGCCGCGAGGTCACCAGGGCCCACCTGGAGCGCATCGAGGCCGTCAATTCCGCGCTCAACGCGCTGGTGCAAGCCGCCGACCCAGAGCAGTGCCTCCAGCTGGCCGCCCGGGCCGACGAGCATGTGGCCCAAGGCGAATCGCTGGGCCCCGCTCACGGGCTACCGGTGGTCATCAAAGACGCCATGCACGTGGCAGGGTTGGCCTGCTCGGGCGGCAGCCCCGCGCTGCGCGCGGTGGCCCGCACGGACGCGACGGCGGTGGCGCGGCTGAAGGCCGCCGGGGCAATCGTGCTCGGTCTGACCAACGTCCCGGAATTGGGGCGCGGCGGCGAAACCAACAACAACCTCTACGGCCGCACCAACAATCCGTACGACCTGTCCCGGACGCCCGGCGGCAGCAGCGGCGGTTCGGCCGCCCTCGTCGCCGCGGGCGGCGCGGCGCTCAGCGTCGGCACCGACGAGGGCGGCAGCATCCGCCAACCGTGCCACAACACCGGCATCGCCGGGCTGAAGCCCTCGCACGGCCGAATCCCGAGAACCGGCAACGTCTTTGGTGACGCCCCGGGCATCTTCGGCCCGTTCTGCAACTACGGCCCGCTGGCGCGGACGGTGGCCGACCTGTATCTCGGCCTGTCGATCATGAGCGGGCCCGACCTGCGCGACCCGTACGTGGTGCCGGCCCCGCTGGGCCATCCCCACGACGTCGACCTGTCGGCGCTGCGCGTGGCCACCTACGTCGACGACGGCATCTCCACACCCAGCGACGAGATCGCCGACGTGGTCGAGGTCGCCGCCGACGCGATAGGGGACGTGGCCGCCGTCGTGCAACACGCCGCGCCGGCGTGCCTCGCGCGCACGGTGGAGCTGCTGTGGACGTCGGTGTTCCTGGGCGGCGACCGCGGGGAGGGGTTCGAGGCCGACCTGCGGGCCCTGGGCGCCACGGATCCTTCGGAGGAACTGGCCGAATTCCTCACCCAGGCACGCGAAGTCGAGTTCTCGCTGACCGAGGCCCGCGACCGACTCGTCGACCTCGACCGCTACCGCATCGAAATGCTGTCGTTCATGTCCGACTACGACGTCATCGTGTGCCCGGCGATGCCGACCCCTGCCAAGCCCCACCATCACGGACTCGTGGAGGTCAGCGACTTCTCGCACCTGATGGCGCACAACCTGACCGGGTTTCCCGCCGCGGTGGTCCGCTGCGGGACGTCGGCCGACGGGCTGCCCATCGGCGTCCAGGTCGTCGCCCGGCCGTGGGAGGACGCCACTGCGCTGGCCGTGGCGAGCCACCTGGAAAAGGTGTTCGGCGGGTGGCGGCCGCCGATCGATTTGCTGGGGGCGTAGTTCGCTGTAACCTTGTCCGGGAAGGGGTGGCGATGCTGTTCGATTCCGGTTTGCTGGTCGCGCGGTGCAACTCAGGTACATAAGCATCGCCGCGCTGATCGCCGCGGCGGGTGGTGACCCCTGGGCGATCAATCGAAGCCTGCAGTCCGGCAGGCCCGCCCAGATCTCGGATCTGGCCGAGGCCTTCCACAGCGCGGGCCGATGCACGACGGAGTCCAGCGACGCGTTCGCCCAGGCCCGCAACCGCTTCGAGGCGGCGTGGAATCACGAGAACGGCGATCATCCGATCAATGACTCCGCCGAGGTGCAGCGGGTGACCAAGGCCCTGGGCGCGCAGTCGTTGCAGTTGCCCAAGATCGGCGTGGACCTCGAGAACATCGCCGCGGCGTTGGCCGAGGCGCAAAAGGCCGGGGCCGGGCAGATCGCGGCGCTGGAAGGTCAGCTGCAGCAGCTCGACGACTTGATCGGTCAGGCGGTGGAGATGGAAAAGGATCCCAAGCTCACCGCCGAGGACCGCTCCGCCCTGGATGCGTTCATCCGTACCTGCGAAGACGACGCCATCGCCGACACCAAGGCCGCGCTGGGGCAGCTGCAAGCGACGCGCAACGGCTACGCGGCCACGTTGCAGAAGTCGTTGGCCACCCTGCGCACCGACGGCTACGACCCGCCGGCCACCCTCGAGGACTGGGCGGAGGGTCCGCTAAAGCCGGGCGAGGCAAGGGATCTGGGCCCGGTCGCCGGGACCGGCGCCAGCCCGGGCATCCCGGGTATCGGCGCGGCGGATCTTGGCGAGGTGGTTCGCCTGCCCGACGGGAGCTACGTCGCCGTCTTCGGGGATTCGTTCGCCGGCGATCAGATGGGCGCCGGAACGCATTACCCGTCGGTGGCCGTGCCGGTCACCTTCGACGACCAGGGGCGGCCCCATTTCGGCGCGCCGTTGACCGGTCCGGACGGCAGCCCGAACGTCCTGTTCCCGCCGCCCCCCCAAGCGGTGGGCAAGAACACGCTGCCCGCAGGCAGCATCCAGATGCGCGACGGCACCACCTACATGATGGCCGCGGGCACAACGAAATTGAATCCCGACGGTGGTTCGTGGCTGGTCCAGGTCACCAACGACCCGTCCCGCGGCTGGCAGCCCATCCAGGGCTCGTGGCGCGCGCAGGGGGCCGCGCCGACGCAGATCAGCGGCTTCCAGGCGTCCGACGGCACCGTCTACATCGCCGCCGACTCGTTCGACCGCAGCCAGGGCGTCACCATGTACCGGGTCGACCCCGCCCACGTCACCGACCGCTCCGCCTGGCAGCCGTGGACCGGAAACGGCTGGGGCACACCCCAACAAGCCGCCGCGCCGATCAGCCGCACCCCGTTCGGTGAGCTCAGCTTGCGCGAGGTCGGGGGACAGCCGGTGCTGTCCGGGTTCAACCAGGGCACCGGAAACCTCGAGGTCCGCGTGGCGAACGACCCGACGAAACTGTTCAGCTCCGGCGCCGTGACCGTCGTTGCGCAGCAAAGCAATCCGCAGGCGCCCAACTTCGTGCCGCAGAACTATGGCGGATTCATACTGCCGGGGTCCACGCTGGATAATCTGAATCTCTTCGTCAGCCAATGGAACACGAACACCAACACGCCGTACAACACGCAGGAATTCCAGGTCAATGCGAACCGCTAGGGGGACGAACATGATCGCCAGGACGCTGGTCGTTGCCGCCGGGATCGTCGGCGCCGCCGTGACGAGCGCGTGTGCCGCCCGCGCCGACACGCCCGCCTTCCCCGACATCAGCGGGTATGCGCCGGTCAACGTGCAGGACTACACGATCGGGCTGCCCAACACCGGGCGCGCGCCGCTCAACACGGTGTATTTCCTCACCCCGGACGGCATCACCTGCGACTTCTTCTCCGGCGAAGCGCAATGCACCGGCAACAATTTCCCGGCGATTCCGCCCGCGCCCGGGGCCGGCACCGTGAATTCGATCGGAACCGCGTCGGGGCTGGGACGATCCAACGACCCGATCGCGCCCAGCGGTCAGGTCTACGGCCACCCCCTGACCACCCTGCCGCCGATGCACTCGATCACCGTGAACGGTGTGGTGTGCGGCGTCGACGGCGCGGGTACCACCGCGTGCAGGGACCCCCAGGGCCGCGGGTTCGTCCTGTCGTCGCATGGGTCGGGCTGGCTGCCCCACGTCTAGAGATGGCGCTTTTGCTGCTGATCCTCAAGATCGCGTTGATCGCGTTTGTCGCGGGAGGCGTTGTCGCCCTGTTCATCCGGGGGGTCAGGCGCGCCCGGGCGAACAGATCGGATCCGCGGTGGACGGGGCGAGGGCAACCCGGATACGAGGCATCGGCTCATGGCGCGATGCCCACGACACCGCTACCCGAGTGGGCCTTCTGGGACGACGAGGGCGACCCGCCGCGGGAGCCGTCAGACTAGGTCCGTCACGCCGCCAACCACCGACGCGGGTCGTTCACCCCGTTTCCTTCGGGTGACCGGTTCCCGCGTGGCGCAGCCAGAGGGTGCGGTTGCCGGGGGCGACGAGATACCAGATGCGGCCGCCGCTAGTGACCTCGTATTGCCACTGCTCAAGCTCGACTCCGCGATGAACGCCGGTAGCTAGAGGGCCTTTGAGCTGATGATGTCGGCCGCTCTGGACCGGACGATCCAGCCTCGTTCGCAGTTCGTGCCAGGCTCGCGCAGCATTCGCGGCGGCCTCTCGACACAGTGCTTCCCAGCCCTTGACGGCTTCGCTGGTGGCGAAGCGCAGCTCCCACTCGCCGCGGGCGGCCGGCGGCGGGACCCGGTCACCGCGCTTGGGAGCCAACTAAGCGCGGACCGCCGGCTTCGGAACCGGCCCGTAATCACCGTCGCTCGGAGCGCTCAGCGCGCTAGCCAGTTCCGGGTCGGCCAGAACTTCGGCGGTGTGACGCCAAGCGTCGATAACCTGGGCCACCGGGCCCGGGTTGTCGATTGATTCGGCGGCCTTCAATGTTGACACCAGCTCCGTAAGGAATTCATCGACCTCCTCGGTCGACAGGAACGTAACCCACGGAAACACCTCGGGGATTACGTCGGTCAACAGGTCGCGCACATGCGGGTCTCGCTGCATCAAGGCGACAAATATTCGCGAGGTCGCCGACGAAGCCTCGCGAGCCTGGGCTGCCCGTGACGCCGTGGTCAACACCAAATCCTCGGCGTCGCGCCGGCGCACTACCAGGACACGGCTTACGGATCTGCGCAGCCAGCCTTCCACCGTGGCCTTGCCACGCAGCTGCAGATCCGAGAACGACACAACGTCCATGACATTTAAGGTAGTTCTAAAGTCTCGGGGTGTCGAGTGTGGCCTCGAACGGCCACGGCGTCGTCGGTGGGGGATCAGCGAGTCCGAGATGCCGGCGCACGGTGCCGGTCTGCAGCGCGTGCATCCCGAGTCGGGTTATCCGATCGCAGATGAGCCGCCGCTGCCAAACGTGCGCATCAGCAGACACGCGCGCTCAAGAATCTGCGTCGCTTCAGTGATCGCGCGTACGTCTGGATCGTCGAACTCGTCTTCGCGTCCCGGTCCACGCGGCGGGTGGTACTGCCCCGTCCTACACCAGGCCACGATGCTGTGCATCTGGCCGTTGCCGTTTACCCAGGAAGAATGCGCGAACAGCGGCAAGATCGTCGCTGCCACTTCCGCGACCGGCCACGTGAGCCACCACGGCTGAGGATTGTTCATCGGCAGATTGAAGCAGGCGCGTTTTCCGGGCGCATCGCCTTCGAAAAAGTGCCCTCAGACCAACGCGGACGCGTCAAAAATCCAGCTGGTATCCGCGTTGGCCAGGTTCTCGAAGTGATTCGGCGGCGCGAAGGACACGAGGCTGTTCATGTCCCAATAGTCTTTCCAGACGGTGATCTTGCCGCCCTCGACCTTGTGCACGGTCACGAACCGCAGCACACCTTGCTCACCCGACGCGAACGTCCAAGTCTCCGAGTGCTCGTAGATGACGTCGGTGCTGTTGGACACCAGCACGCCGTCGTGGTTCTCGTAGCCCGCCAGCGGCTCGAGTCCCATCTTGAGCCGCTTCACGATGTCTTCGGGGCCGCGCGCCGACAACGCGGGAACCGGCATGTCGACGTACAGGCAGTCGTCGGCCAAAAACGTCTTGATCGCGTCCCAATCCCGCCGCGACAGCGCCTGCCACATCCCGACGACGACATCCTCGACCGCAACCTCAGAAACCTGTGTCATAGCGGCAAATAAACCCGGTTGTCGGACACGTGTCAACCACGGCGGCGGAACTCACCAGCGCGAACCCTTCACGACGAGCCGCGAGCCGAACGCCACTGCGAAAACCAGAGCGCGGATTCGCAGTGCGGTTAGGCTCGCGACGCCGAAGACGCCGAGACCCGCGCGGACGGGCCCAACGCGACCGGCAGCGTCGACCACCCGCGCAGCACCCGCGTCTCGCGCCTGCTTCCGGTCCCGGCCGCCCGAGCCTCGGGGAAGCGGTCGAAGAATGTGCGCAGCCCGACTTCCCCCTCGGCGCGCGCAAGCGCCGCGCCCAGACAAAAGTGTCGGCCGCCGGAGAACGCGAGATGCCTTCCGGCGTTTGGCCGTTCGATGTCGAAACGATGCGGATCGGGGAACACCGACGGATCCCGGTTGGCGGCCGCCAGGTAGATCACCACCAACTCGTCGCGTTTGATCCGCGCGCCCGCCACGTCGACATCCCGGACCGCCACCCGCGCGGTGAGCTGCACCGGCGAATCGAGCCGCAAAATCTCTTCCACCGCGTTGGGCCACAGCTCGGGCCGTTGGCGCAACGTGTCCAAATGCTCGGGTGCGTCCAGCAGCATGCGAATCCCGTTGCCCAGCAGGTTCACCGTGGTCTCGAACCCGGCCGCCAACACCAGCCCGGCGATCGCCTGCAGCTCTCCGGGGTCGAGACGCGTGTCAGCAGAACCGCTTTCGGCCATCTGGATCAGCTGGCTCATCAAGTTGTCACTCGGTGAGCGCCGCAACTCGCGCAGGTGGCCGGTGAGCCAGGCGTCGAATCCGGCGATTCCCCGCTGCACGCTCCGGTATTGGCGCCACGGCAGGCCGACGTCGAGGCTGGGCGCGCCGAGTTCGCCGAATTCCAGGACGCGCGGCCGGGCCGGCCCGGGCACCCCGAGGATGTCGCTGATGATCGCGACCGGAAGCTGCGAGCAGTACCGCCCGACGACGTCCACCACGCCGGTCCCGTCAGCCAGCCGGTCCAAGAGGTCGCTCGCGGTCCGCTCGACACCGTCCCGCAGTGCGGCGACCGCCCGGGGGGTGAACACCGCCGACACGGTCTTGCGGTAGCGGGTGTGGTCGGGCGGCTCGACGGCCAGCAGCGACGGCGCGCGCAGCGGATGCAGCAGCTCGTCGCGCGTGCGGCGCTCCAGCCAGCGCAGCGGCGCCGGCAGGTTCGAGCCCATGTTCACCACGCGGAAGTCGTCGGATCGCAGCAACTCGTGGGCCAGGGCGTGGTCTGTCGTCAGGTAGTTGATGCGGCCCTTCACCAGCGGTCCCAGGGCCCGCAGATCCTCGTAGTACGGCACCGGGTCGTCGGCGACCGACGGATCGGCGATCAGCCTGGCCTGCAGGTCGCCCCGCCGCGCACCGATCGCCGCGACGCCCCGGATGAAGCCGTGCATCGCGAGCCAGTGCAAGCGCTCCTTCACCGCTCGCCTCAGCACTCGGCGGTGATCTTGAAGTCCGTGGTGATCACCTTGTTGGGGTTGCTGTTGCTGATGCCGTAGGCGCTGCCGGTGATGGTGTAGGAGTTGTTGCTGACGTCGGCGCGCGCGTCCCCGACCCCGCCCTGATAGAAGCTGCCGGTGAATCCGCCGAAGTCGCGGATCTTCACCCATTGCGGCATGACCCGGTACCCGCTGAGCAACACCGTCGCTTCGACGTGGCCCTTCTCGTCGCCGATGTCGAGGGTCCGGTACGCCTGAATCTGGCTGCACGCAGCCGGACGTGCCGTGTGGGTGGCGCCGTCGATGGTCACGTGGGCGGCTTTCCGCGGCGTCGTCTGCGGCTGACCGCACCCCGCGACCGCGGCGCCGGCGATCAGAATGAAAGTAGTTGCGAGCAAACGGTTTTGCACCGGGCCTCCTGAATTACGGCCGCTTCGGCATCAGCGCCGGCAGAGATTTGACGATGCGGCCGCGCACGAACTCCGGGCTCAGACCCTTGAGCAGGTCGATCATCCGAATGCCCTTGGGCACGTACCAGTGCAGCCGCTTCGGGTTGTGGTAGGCCTGCCACGCCGCCTCCGCCACGCTGGTCGCGGGCATGAGCCGGAACAGGCCCTTCTTGGGTGCGGTGGCGCGAAGCTCCTCGCCGGACATCGTCGGCCGGCCGTCGTCGGAGTGGTTGGTGGTCGTGGTGAGGATGGCCGTGTCGATCAGACCCGGAAGCACGTCGGCGACCCGCACCCCGTGTCGCTGCCATTCGACGCTCAGCGCCTCGGTCAACCCCTTGACCGCATGCTTGGTCGACGAGTACACCGCGATGCGCGGCATCCCGTAGGTGCCCGACGACGACGACGTCGAAAACATCAGGCTGCCAGGCGTTTTCTTCAGGTAGGGCAGCGACGCGTAGGCGCCGGTCAACACCGCCTTGAAGTTCACCTCCACGACGCGCATCGCCGCCTCGTAGGGCACGTCCTCGAACCAGCCCGACTCGCCGATGCCGGCGTTGTTCCACATCATGTCCAGCCCGCCGCCGGCGTTGCCGGAGCAGAAGTCGGCCAGCGCGCCGTCCAGGGCGGCCTTGTCCGTCACGTCGACGGAACGCGTCCACACCCGGTCGTCACCCAACTCTTGCCGCAGCGTCGCCAGGCCGTCCTCGTTGCGGTCCACGGCGCCGACGCGCCAACCCTTGGCGTGAAAAAGCTTGGCGCCCTCGCGGCCCATGCCGCTGCCCGCGCCGGTGATGAAGACCGATTTCACGACGCGTCAGCCCGCCTCGACCAAGTCTTTGATGCGGTTGAGCGTCTTGGTCATGTCGCGGACGTTGCGCCGCTTGCGCAAGAACCCGCCGAACAACCAATAGACCCCGAGCCACGGCGCGGGGTTGAGCCGAAACGACTCCGTCACGTCGGTGCCGCCGTCGCTGGGCGCCAACCGGTAGTGCCAGTTGTTGACCGCCCGGTCCCCGAGCATCACCGCGAAGCCGAACTCGCGGCCGGGTTCGCACGCGGTGACCTCACACGTCGTCCAATACACCGGGCCTATCTCGTTGCGCCGCACGTGGCCGCGGAATTTGGCGCCCAGCGCGGGCCCGGACGCGTCGCCCAGCCACTCCGCCTCGAACACTTCCGGGGAGAACCGCCCGGTGTTGCGGACATCCGCGATCAGATCCCAGATCTTGTCCGCGGGCGCGGCCATGTGAACCGTCGACGAACCTTCCATGCGCTGATCCAAACACAGCTTCGCGTCCGGTCATAGGGCCCGCGCGGACGAGGGCCGACTAATCGTCAGTGCGGAATGGCCGCCTGGATGATGCCATTGATGATCTGCTTGATGCCCTGTGCCGGGTGCGAATACAACCCGATCGGAAGGCCCGACGCCGCGCCGCACTTCGGCCACGCCTCGATCCCTTGGTCCTCCAGGACCCGGTTGGCCACCGCGATCTGTTGCTCCCTGGATGCGGCCGCCGGGTTGCCGACGCCGCCGTAGCGGGCCCAGGTGCTCGGCTTGAACTGCAGCCCACCGTATTCGCCGTTGCCGGTGTTGGCTTGCCAGTTGCCGCCGGACTCGCATTGCGCGACCGCGTCCCAGTTGGGGGCCACGGGAGCGGCGTGCGCCACCCCGGCGGAGGAGGTCAGCAGCGCTGCAACGAACCCGCCGACCATCGTGGACTTGACGAGAGGCTTGCAGACTTTTCTCATGCCAGGGATTTCGCGCGCCGTGTCCGAAGCGTTACCGATTCGAAAATGCCGCGAGATAACCCTTCTAGCAGCGCAATTGGGCCTTTCACCAGCCAAAACGCAGCTTTAGAAAACGGTGAGAAATAAATAAATTAGCCCTGGCAACACGAGTTGATAAACGGCCCATAATGCGCTACTGCGCCTGACGATTTCGTCAAGCGCAGTAGCGACGTGCGTCCGGTCAGCTGGTTATCCGCCGCCGCCGGGGGTCGCGCCCAGGCTGCTCTGCAGGTCGGGCTTCATGGCGTTGAGCTGGGCTCCCCAGTACTCCCAGCTGTGGGTGCCGTAGGGCGGGAAGTTGAACACGGCGTTGTGGCCGCCCGCGGCGTTGTAGGCGTCCTGGAACTTTTTGTTGACGCCGATCATGAAGTTGCTCTCGAGGAACGTGGCCGGCAAGTTCGCGCCGCCCAGTTCGTTCGGAGTCCCGTTGCCGCAGTACACCCAAAGCCGGGTGTTGTTGGCGACGAGTTGGCCGACGTTGACCAACGGGTCGTTACGCGTCCATGCCGGGTCATTGTCGGGCCCCCACATGTCTTCCTTCTTGTAGCCGCCGGCATCGCCCATCGCCAGGCCTATCCAGCCCTGCCCGGTGGAGGGGCTGAGGTAACCGGACAGCGAACCGGCGTAGATGAACTGACCAGGGTGATAGATGGCCAGGTTCATTGCCGATGCACCCGCCATTGAGATCCCGACCGCGGCGCTGCCGTTCGACTTGACGCCCTTCTGCGACGACAGGTACCCGGGCAGCTCGCTGGTCAGGAATGTCTCCCACTTGTAGGTCGAGCAGCCGGCCTTCCCGCACGCGGGGCGGTACCAGTCGGTGTAGAAGCTGGACTGCCCGCCGACCGGCATGACGATCGACAGGCCCGACTTGTAGTACCACTCGAACGCGGGTGTGTTGATGTCCCATCCGTTGTAGTCATCCTGGGCCCGCAGTCCGTCGAGAAGGTACACGGCGGGGGAGCCGCTTCCGCCGCTCTGGAATTGGACCTTGATGTCGCGGCCCATCGCCCCGGACGGTACCTGCAGGTATTCGACCGGCAGCCCCGGGCGCGAGAATGCCCCCGCGGTCGGCGCCTGGCCGGCAAGACCGATCAGGCCCGGCAGGGCGGCAGCCGCAGCCGCACCGACCAGAAGCCGACGCCCCCAGGCCCGCATCTTCTCGCTCACGTCTGTCATACCTGCCCCTTGTCCGTATGTGATCGCGGTCTCAGCTGGAATTTACCGGGTCATTCGGCCAAATGTCGATCAGGACGCGAACGAGTCTCGGTTTCATATCGGTTTTTTGCATGAAATTCGCGATCTGGATAACCGCGACGCAACCGGTCGACGGCCGCGCGGCCTCCAACATCGCAGCGGGAAGCCCGAGGCAGTGGCCGGTTTCGGGCGCTGCGACCCAGGCCCACGGGCCGCGCGCCACTTAAGCCGGCGAGGCGCTCCACAAAATGGCGGGGCCGATTTCGCCAAGCCGGTCCGCCGGATACCGCCCCGCGGGCCACGGAGCGCAGGTTCGTCGCCCGCGCGTTCGATTGCCACCGGCGAACGATCGGTAAAACATGGCCTGATGAAATCCGCGTGTCACCTGCCGTTTTGCGCCGGCGCCCGCGCCCCGGCGTTACGCGCGGGGTGTGAGTTTGACGGTGATCTCGGACCGGGGCAGCCGAAGTTGCGCGGACCGCGTAGGCTCTCACGGAGCAAGCCGATGGAGACCACGCGATCCCGGTCCGTTCCGGCTCTCATGAACCGCCGCACCAGCGGAATTTGTGGTGCGTGACGTGCGGTTGAGAGCGTCGGAGGGCCGGGACTGATTGAGGTGCGAATTTGGATACGGTACTGGGGCTATCGCTGACGCCGACCACCGTCGGGTGGGTCCTCGCCGAAGGACACGGCGCCGACGGCACAATCCTGGACCACCAGGAGTTGGGTCTGCCCTCCGGCCGCGGCGTGCGCGCCCTCAATACCGCAGAACAGGTCGCTGACGAGGTGTTGCGGGTCGACACCCTGGCGGCCGCCGGCGATCACCGGCTGCGTGTCATCGGGCTGACCTGGAACGACGACGCATCCGCCCAGGCGGCGCTGCTGTTGGAAGCGCTGACCGACGCCGGCTTCGACAACGTGGTGCCCGTCCGGCTGCTCGAAGCGGTCGAGACCCTGGCCCGCGCGATCGCACCGGTCATCGGCTACGAGCAGACCGCGGTCTGCATCCTCGAGCACGAGTGGGCGACCGTCGTCATGGTCGACACCCACGACGGCGAAACCCAGACGGCCGTCAAGCGGGTGCGCGGTGGGTTCGACGGCCTGACTTCCTGGCTTCGCGGCATGTTCGAGCGACGCGCCGGGTGGCGCCCCGGCGGGGTGGTCGTCGTCGGCGCGGACACCGACATCGAGGGCTTCTCCTGGCAGCTCGAAAAGGCGCTGCCCGTGCCGGTTTTCGCGCAGACCATGGCCCAGGTGACGATCGCCCGCGGCGCCGCGCTGGCCGCGGCCCGAAGCACCGAGTTCACCGACGACCAGCTGGTGGCGCACCTCAGCGAGCCACCCGTCGCACCCGCGCCGCCGCGCCGCAAGTTCTCCCACGCGGGGGCGGCCACCGCGTTGGCCGCAGGCGCCGTGACGTTCGTCGCCTCGTTGTCGCTCGCGGTCGGCATCCAGCTGGTCCCGGACAGCCAGCCCGCCCCGGGGAACCGCGAGGTTCACGAACCGGCGCCGCAAGTGGCCCAGGCCATTGCGCCGCCGCCGGCGGCCGCGCCGATCGCACCCCAGTCGAAGCCCGCCGCCGACACGCCTGCGGAAGCCGCGCCACGCGAGCAGAACGAAGCCCCCGCCGAGCAGCAACCTGATCCCGGGGCCCGAGGGCCCTACCTGACCCGAGTGCTCGAGCACATACCCGGCGACGCCGGTGACGCGGCCCCGCCCGCGCCGACCCAGCCCTAGGACCCGCCGCCTTTGGGGTGCGCCGCGGTGAAGGACAGCACCACCTCGTCGGCGACCTTCATCGAGCCCATCAGCAACGAGTAGGGCTTGACGCCGAAATCGGTTTGCCGAACGGCGGATTCGGCGGACATCCGCCACTCATCACCGAGATCCTCTGTGCGCAGATCGATTACGTGCTTGCGGGATGTTCCGCGGATGTGCAGCTTGCCGGCGAGGCAGTACCCGTCGCGGGTCTTCTCGACATGATCGGCGGCGAAACGGATCTCGGGGTAGCGGTTGGCGCCCAGCGACTTCAGGGCGTTCGAGCGCACCAGCGCCTTTTCCGGCGCGGTCAGCCCGGTGACGCCGCCCTCGCCGCGCAACACCTCCAGGGAATCGACGTCGACGGCCAGCTCCGCGGTGACCGGTTCGGCACCGGCCCAGGCCACCGTCGCCTCCCAGCGGGTCATCGCGATGATGAGGTTGTGCCCCATACGCGCCGCCCGGCCCGCGACACCGGTGCGGAGCGACAACTCACCGTCGGATGCGCTGATGGTCCACAGGTCGGTCACAAATCGACTGTGTCACATGGTCAAAACGGTGCGGTAGTGCGCCCGCCCCTGTTCCAACGCGGCATAGCCCTCGGCGGCCTGCGCCAGCGGTAGCTCCTCGATCCACGCCCGCACACCGGACAAAAGCGCGAAGTGCATGGTCTCTTCGACGTCTTTGGCCGTGCCTGAGGGATGCCCGACGATGCTCAGGCCCGGGGTGATCAGCTGCACCGGGCTGATGGGCAGCGGCTCGGGGGTCACGCCGATGGTGACCAGTTCGCCCTGGGGGAGTAGCCCGCCGACGGTGTCCGCCATGGCCTTTGAGTTCCCGGCGGTACCGAGGACCACCGCCGCGCCGCCCAGGGCCTGCAACGCCTCGGAGACGTCGCCGCTGGTGGAGTCGATGTAGTGATGCGCGCCAAGCTTCTTGGCGTCCTCGGCCTTCCCGGTGCCCCGCGCGATGGCGATGGTCTCGAAACCCATCGCGCGGGCGAACTGCACGCCGAGATGGCCGAGCCCGCCGACGCCGAGGATGGCCACCCGGTCGCCGGGCAGCGCCTTGGTGTGGCGCAGCGCGTTATAGGTCGTCACTCCCGCGCACCCCATCGGGGCGGCTTCGGCATCGGAGAGCCCGTCGGGAATCCGGGCCAAAGTGTTGGCCGGCACGGTCACCGACTCGGCGTAGCCGCCGGGGTACTGCCAGCTCGGCACCTTGCCGTTGGCGCAGTGGATGAAGATGCCCTTGCGGCAGGGATCGCAGTGGTAGCAGCACCCACCGAACCAGCCGACCGCCACCCGATCACCGACCGCGAAGCCCTCGACGCCGTCGCCGAGTTCCGCTATCTTCCCGGCGATTTCGTGCCCCGGCGTCAACGGCCACGACATGCCGGGAAAACCCCCGGAGACAAAGTGGGCATCGGTGCCGCAGATGCCGCACGCGGAGACCGTCAGCCGTACCTCGTCACGACCCGGCGGCACCGTATCGACGTCGACCAGCTCCAGCGGTGCGCCCGCGGACTTCACATGAACAGCTCGATGGGTTGTCATGCGGTTGATGCTACTGCGCGACAGGGCCTTTCGCGCCGTCGGTGTGGTAGTCGACCTCCCAGTGTTTGATCCCGTTGAGCCAGCCCGACCGCAGCCGTTGCGGCTTGCCGACCGATTCCAGGTCCGGGATGCCGTCGGCGATCGCGTTGAACATCAGGTCGATCGTCATCCGCGCCAGGTTGGCGCCGATGCAGTAATGCGCGCCGGTGCCACCGAATCCCACGTGCGGGTTGGGATCGCGCAGGATGTTGAAGGTGAACGGGTCGTCGAAGACTTCCTCGTCGAAATTGGCCGAGCGGTAGACCATGACGACCCGTTGGCCCTTCTTGATCTGCACGCCGGACAGTTCGTAGTCCTCGAGCGCGGTGCGCTGGAACGACGTCACCGGGGTCGCCCACCGGACGATCTCGTCGGCCGCGGTGGCGGGACGCTCCCGCTTGAACAGCTCCCACTGGTCCGGAAAGTCGGTGAAGGCCATCATGCCCTGGGTGATCGAGTTGCGCGTGGTCTCGTTGCCGGCCACCGCCAACAGGATCACGAAGAAACCGAACTCGTCGTCGGACAGCTTGTGGCCGTCGATGTCGGCCTGGACCAGCTTGGTCACCAGGTCCTCGCCCGGATTTTGGGCACGGTCGGCGGCCATCTGCATGCCGTACATGATGAGCTCCACCGACGCCGTGATGGCGTCGTTGTTGGCGAATTCGGGGTCCTGGTCACCGACCATCTCATTGGACCAGTGGAAGAGCTTCTTCCGTTCTTCCTGCGGTACACCCATCAACCCGGCGATCGCCTGCAACGGCAGCTCGCACGACACCTGTTCGACGAAGTCGCCGCGACCCTGGGCGGCCGCTTCCTCGACGATGCGGCGGGCGCGCTCGGCGAGGTCGCCGCGCAGCCGCTCGATGGCTCGGGGGGTGAAGGCCCGCGAGATGATCTTGCGCAGCCGGGTGTGCTGCGGCGCATCCATGTTGAGCAGCACGAACTTGCCGCGCTCGACCTGCTCGCCGACCGTGCCGTCCTTGTAACGGGGCAGCGCGGTCTTCTCCAGGCTGGAGAAGACGTCGCTGCGCAGCGAGACCTCTTTGACGTCCTTGTGTTTGGACACCACCCAGAAGCCGCCGTCGTCGAAGCCGCCCGCCCCGATCGGTTGTTCGTTCCACCAGATCGGCGCCGTGCGGCGCAGCTCGGCCAGTTCTTCGACCGGCAACCGCTCGGCGTGAATGTCGGGATCGGTGAAGTCGAATCCGGGCGGCAGATTGGGGACCGGGTTGGCCGTCGGCTCGGCGATTGACATGGCGCACTCCTCGAAACACGAAGTCGTCTAGGTGTCCTGGTGCAAGGAAACCATTGCCGGACCACGGTTGGGAAGGATTGGAGCGATATCGTCGCCGAAGAATTGCAACACGTTCAGTGCTGTCCGTCGGCCGTACGCCGTCGGTGATCTTGTGGCCGGCGGCGCAACCGATATGCTTTTGTCCAGGTCACCGGCGACAGGCGGGGTGGAACATGATTCGGGAATTGCTCAGCGCCGCTTCCATAGCGGGCATCACGGTCGGCATGGCGCCGTGCGCGGCCGCCGATCCACACTACGACGGCGACGTGCCCGGGATGAACTATCAGGCCTCGCTGGGCGCGCCGTGCGACAACTACGAAAGCTTCATCTTCGGGCGCGGCCCCAGCGGTCAGGCCGAGGCCTGTCACTTCCCGCCGCCCAACCAGTTCCCGGCGGCGACCACCGGCTACTGGGTCATCTCGTACCCGCTCTATGGAGTGCAGCAGGCCGGCGCCAAGTGCCCGGGCCCACAGGCGGCAGCGCAGTCGGACCGGGGGCTGCCCATGCTCTGCCTGGGGGATCGCGGGTGGCAGGAGGGCTGGTTCACCGGGGCGGGGTTCTTCCCCCCGTCGGGGTAACCGCATGAGCGCAGCCCCGCCCGCCGCAGCGCCGGTCCCGCGCTGGCTGCGCTTCGTCCTGGCGTCGGATCGCGCCGGCTCGGCCTGGTACATCGGGACGGGCTTCTTCTTCGCGCCGGTGCTCGCGGTGCTGTCGCCGTGGCCGGCGGTCACCGCGGTGCTCTGGGGCGCCATCGGCGTGGCCGGCCTGTGGCTGGGGCTGCTCGGCGTCGCGATGGCCGTCGGGCTGGCGCGGGTCTTGCGGTCCGGCGCGGAGATTCCCGAGGACTACTGGCGCACGCTGGTCAACTACTGACCCCCACTAAAGTCGTGTCAAAGATGTTGCCACGAAAGGAGACTCCGATGGGCTTCAACCCCAAAGACGCCGTCGACGCGGCCCGGGACATCGCGACTAACGCCGTCGAAAAGGCCTCGGACATCGTCGAAAACGCCAGCGACATGATCCGCGGCGACATCGCGGGCGGCGCCAGCGGCATCGTCCAGAGCTCCATCGACATCGCGACCCACGCCGTCGACCGGGCCAAGGAAGTGTTCACCGGCCGGGACGACGCCGACCTCGACCTCGACCTCGATGACGACGAGTAGCCGCCGTCAGACGGCGGCCGCCTCGTTGAGCTCGTCGAGCCTGTTGGTGGCTTCCAGGTACTCCTGCACCCAGCGCTCGATGACGGTCGACGTCTTCTCCACCTTGGTGAACTGGCCGACGACCTGACCGACCGGGTTGAACGCGACGTCCACCGATTCGTTGGGGTACCTGTTCGTGGCCCGCACCGCCATGCCGGAAACCATGTACTGCAAGGGCATTCCGAGCGGCTTCGGGTTGTCCGGCTGCTCCCAGGCCTCGGTCCAGTCGTTGCGCAGCATCCGGGCCGGCTTGCCGGTGAACGACCGGCTGCGCACGGTGTCCCGGCTGCCCGCCTTGACGTAGGCCTGTTGCTGCACGGGCGTGTTCGAGGATTCCTCGACCATCAGCCACTGCGACCCGGTCCACGCCCCCTGGGCGCCGAGCGCCAAAGCCGCCGCGATCTGCTGGCCGCTGCCGATGCCGCCCGCCGCCAGCACCGGGAGCGGGGCCACCTCCTTGACGACCTGCGGCCACAACACGATTGAGCCCACCTCGCCGCAGTGGCCACCGGCCTCGCCGCCCTGCGCGATGATGATGTCGACGCCTGCGTCGGCGTGCTTGCGCGCCTGCGAAGGCGAGCCGCACAGCGCTGCCACCTTGAGTCCGGCGTCGTGGATGTGCTTGATCATGTCGGCCGGCGGGGTGCCCAGCGCGTTGGCGATCATCTTGACCTTCGGGTGCTGCAGCGCAACCTCGACCTGAGGCGTGGCGGTCGCCTCGGTCCAGCCGAGCAGCTGCAGGGTGTCGCCGTCGCTGTCCTCGACCGGGATGCCGTGATCGGCGAGGATCTTCTTGCCGAAGTCGAGGTGCTCCTGCGGCACCATCTTGCGCAGCGTCTCGGCCAGCTCTTCGGCGGACAGGTGGGAGTCCATCCCCTCGTATTTGTTCGGGATGACGATGTCGACGCCATAGGGGTGGTCGCCGATGTTCTCGTCGATCCAGTTGAGTTCGATCTCCAGCTGTTCGGGCGTGAAGCCGACGGCGCCCAGCACGCCGAAACCACCCGCCTTGCTGACCGCCACCACCACGTCGCGGCAGTGGGTGAAGGCGAAGATCGGGAACTCGATGCCGAGTTCGTCGCAGATCGCGGTATGCATGCCTACTCCTGAAAGCTTGACCCTGACGAGCGGAACTGAAACGTGTTCTAGTTTAGTACGCAGCGGCCTGACGTGGCCAGCGGCCCCTGGCCAACGCGCCGGCACTACGACGCTTCAGGACCGCGGGTGACTGCGGCGTTCCCAACGCAGGGCATGACCTGCGACGGACCCGCTCCCGGCCGTCGGCGGGAAATGTTTAATGCGATCAAGCCCCGTCGACACAGGCAATTCCTAGCCACCGCTTAAGTTTTCGATAGCTTGTGCGCGTATAAGCCGACCGGCTGGGGCGGGCGAATTCGCTTCTGGCACTTAGTTTTTCGATACACGATGCGACATGGACACCCTGGCCCCTGTGAAGCCGCTGGCAATTATTGTAATTGCGTCAAATTAACTGTCGGCGGCCCTAGCATTTCGCTCATCATCGATTACGCGATGGCCCATCGGGCGGGTTATTGGAGGTTGTCAGATGTCGTTTATTACCGCTGTGCCGGACATGTTGGCCGCGGCCGCAGAGAATGTGGCGGGCATCGGGTCGTCGCTGAGCGAAGCCAACGCGGCGGCGGCGGCCCCGACCACCGGCTTGGTGGCCGCCGCCGAGGACGAGGTGTCGGCGGCGCTGGCCGCCTTGTTTTCCAGCCATGGCGCACAATTCCAGGCGGTCAGCGCCCAGGTCGCGGCGTTTCACGCGCAATTCGTCCAGGCCCTGACGGGCGCCGGCGGCGCCTACGCGGCCACGGAGGCCGCCAACGCTTCGCCGTTGCAGACCCTCGAGCAGGACGTGCTCGGGGTGATCAACGCCCCGACCCAGCTGCTGTTGGGTCGCCCGCTGATCGGCAATGGCACCAACGGCGCCCCGGGAACCGGAGCAAACGGGGGGGCCGGCGGCCTGTTGATCGGTAACGGCGGCAACGGCGGTTCCGGCGGGGCCGGGCAGGCCGGTGGCGCCGGCGGGAACGCCGGCCTCATCGGTTTCGGCGGCACGGGCGGGACCGGGGGCCCCGGCCTGGCGGGCGGCCGAGGCGGCAACGGTGGGTGGCTGTGGGGCTCCGGCGGTCTTGGCGGTGCCGGCGGGACGGGCGGCGGGGCCGGTGGGGCGGGCGGCAACGCGTTCCTGATCGGTTCCGGTGGCGTCGGCGGGGGCGGCGCGGCCGCGGCCGGCGCCGGCAACGGCGGGGCAGGCGGGGGCGGCGGCCGGGCGGGCTTCCTCGACGGCTTCGGCGGGACCGGCGGCAACGGCGGCGACGCGACCAGCGGCACCGGCGGGGCCGGCGGGGCGGGCGGCACCGGACAAGGCCTCTTCCTTGGCTTCGGCGGGGCGGGCGGAAACGGCGGCAACACCGTCACGGGCATCGGTGGGGCCGGGGGTGCCGGCGGCACCGGCTTCGCCCGCATCCCCTTCGGGATCGACTTGAGCCTCGGCGGCAACGGCGGCGCCGGCGGAAACGCGACCGGTCTCCTGGGCACCGGCGGCGCCGGTGGCGCGGGCGGTGCCGGCGCTTCCAGCGGCTTCTTCGGAATCGACTTGGCCCAGGGGGGCCTCGGCGGGCTGGGCGGTGGGGCCACCACCGGAACGGCCGGGGCGGGCGGAGCCGGTGGCCTGGCCGCTGCCCCCGACCTCGTCGGGTGGGGCGCCGCCGTCGGCGGCAACGCGGGCGCCGGCGGTGCCGCCACCGGGGCGCTCGGCACTGGTGGCGCCGGCGGTATCGGCGGCACAGCCGCGGCATTGGTCGGCATCGGCGGCGGCGGGGCCGGCGGGGCCGGCGGTGCGTCGGCCCTCGGCAACGGCGGCGCCGGCGGGGCCGGTGGGCTGGGCGTCGGGTTCCAGGCGGCCATCGGCGGTGCCGGTGGGCACGGCGGCGCCGCGCCCCTCGGCAACGGCGGCAACAACGGCGGCGACGGGGGCGGCGGTCTCGGGTTCTTCGGCTATGGCGGAGCCGGCGGCGACGCCGGGACCGGCACCGGCGTTGCGCACGGCGGCAACGGCGGCAACGCCGGGACGCTCGACGCGGGCAATTACACCCCGTCGATCTTTGGGATCGGCGGCAACGGCGGCAACGGTCTCAATGGCGGGCCCGGCGGCACCGGCGGCCAAGGCGGCATTTTTGGCGCCCCCGGCACGAACGGCAAGCCATAGCACGCTAGATCACGTCGCCGGAATTCTTGTCGGAGGGCCGACGTAGTATTTCGCACATGTGTTCGAGTACGCGCGAGCAAGTCCAGGAGGACTTCGATGCGCTGCGCGCTGCGGTGTCGCGCGTTCTCGACCATTCTTATGACGCGCTGACCACCCCGGAGCGGCTGGCATTGTTGGAGCGCCTCGAACACGAGACCTGCCGGTTGCGCGTGCCGGCCACGCACTGATCAATCAGCTGGTTCAGCAGTCCACGCCGGCGGAGTTGGGCGGCAGGCTGTCGCATGTCGTGGCCGATCGGCTGCGCATCACCCGCGCCGACGCCAACCGGCGGGTGGCCGAGGCCGCCGATTTGGGCCCGCGCCACGCGCTGAGCGGTGAGCCGTTGACGCCGCGGCTGCCGGCCACCGCGGCCGCCCAGCGCGCGGGGCAGGCCGGCCCCGGTCATGTGGCGGTGATCCGGCGGTTTCTCGACGAGCTGCCCTGCTGGGTCGACGCGGAGATTCGCGACCGCGCCGAGTCCGAGCTGGCGAAGTTGGCCGCCCAGTACCGGCCCGAGCAGGTGCGCGAATGGGCCGATTTGATCGCGTACTACCTCAACCCGGACGGCACCTACACCGACGAGGAGCGGGCCCGCCGCCGCGGGCTGGTTCTGGGCAAACAGGGCGTCGACGGCATGTCGCAACTGCGCGGCTGGCTGACCCCCGAGGCGCGGGCCACCCTCGAGGAGGTGCTGGCCAAGACGGCGGCGCCCGGGATGTGCAACCCCGACGACGACATCCCCGTCGTCGACGGCCCGCCCGACGACGAAGCCAAGCGCCGCGATACGCGCACCGCGGCCCAACGCAACCACGACGGGCTCAACGCCGCCCTGCAGGCGCTGCTGTGCAGCGGAAACCTGGGCCAGCACAACGGGTTACCGGCGACGATCATCGTCACCGCCGCGCTCAAAGACCTCGAGGCCGCGGCCGGCAAGGCCCTCACCGGCGGGGGCACCGTGCTGCCGATGTCGGACGTGATCCGCCTGGCCCGCCATGCACATCAACTTGTTGAATCACGGCCAGGAGGGTCTGGCCTACAGTCATGCTCTTCTAGGCGGTGGCCGGCTCCGCTCGATGCGCACCTGTCACCCACGTGGGTTGACTCAGTAGTGACCTGCGTCCGGTCATCGCCGCAAACGAGGAGTGGCTTGAGAGAGGTCTGCCTAGCCGAAAGTTGATGTGCCCTCCTCGCTTTCTACACATCGAAGTGAGGAGTTAAACATGTCAGCGGTATCCACCATCGACCGACGGGTGGTGATCGCCATCGATCCCCACAAAGCGTCGTGGACCGCGGCTGCAGTCGGCGAGTCCTTGCAGCCCTTGGCCACTTTGCGGGTAGGCGTCAGCCGCGCCGGGTACCGGGCACTGCGGCGCTTTGCCCGCACCTGGCGCGCCAACATGTGGGCCATCGAGGGGGCCCACGGAATGGGTGCCCCTTTGACCGCCCAGCTGGCCCGCGATGGAGTGGACGTCGTGGACGTTCCCGCCAAACTCGCTGCCCGCGTAAGACTTCTCTCTACCGGGCACGGTCGTAAGAACGACGATGCCGATGCGCTGTCGGTCGGGATCGCCGCTCTCAATGCCAGCCATCTCACCACGGTCACCGTCGATGACGCCGTGACCGCGCTACGGGCAATCGTCGAACACCGCGAGGATCTGGTAAAGATCCGCACCCAAGCCATCAACCGGCTGCACGTGCTGCTCACCAAGCTGAGTCCCGGCGGAGCATCAAGCACTTTGACCGCCGAACGTGCAGCCACGCTGCTCAGTACGATCCGTCCCCGCGATCCCGCTACCAAGGCGTTGCGCGCCTTGGCCGTCGACATGGTCGGCGAAGTTCGCCACCTCGACCGCCGCATTGCCAAGGCCGCCGGCGACATCGAGTCCGCAGTCACCACCTCGGGCACCACCCTGACGGAACTGCACGGCATCGGAACGATCTCGGCCGCCAAGATCATCAGCCGCGTCGGGGACGTCCACCGATTCCGTTCAGCAGCCGCCTTTGCTACCTACACCGGCACCGCCCCCATCGAGGTGTCCTCCGGCGACGTCGTGCGCCACCGACTCTCCCGGGCCGGTGACCGCCAGCTCAACGCCTGCCTGCACGTCATGGCACTCACGCAGATCCGCTCCAATACCCCGGGGCGGGCCTACTACCAACGCAAACGATCCGAAGGCAAGAGCAAACGCGAGGCCATGCGCTGCCTCAAACGGCGGCTCTCCGATACGGTCTACCGACAACTAACCCGCGACGCCCACCCTCACGGGGCGGACCCGGGAGGACACTCGGGGGCGGCTCTGTTGTCTCGCGCGGTCGGCTGACACCCCGTACACCGACACTTCAGACCAGTCACTTCCCGGGCCCGCTACC